>CAZJQH010000001.1:0-54129 GCA_964547895.1 uncultured Chitinophaga sp.
GCCTGCCCAACGCGAAGAAGAAGGACTCGACCGGCATCTGCTTCATCGGCGAGCGGCCGTTCCGCGACTTCCTGAACCGCTACATCCAGAAGGAACCCGGTCCGATCCGCGACGAGCAGGGCCGCGTGATCGGCCAGCATGTGGGCCTGAGCTTCTACACCCTGGGCCAGCGCCAGGGCCTGGGGATTGGCGGCGTCAAGACCGCCGGCGACGCGAAGGGCGGCAGCGAGCACCAGCCCTGGTTCGTCGCGCGCAAGGACATCGAGGGCAACACGCTCTGGGTGGTGCAGGGCCACGACCACCCCTGGCTGCTGTCGCCGCTGCTGCAGGCCGAGGACGCGAGCTGGGTCGCGGGCGAGCCGCCGGCGCCGGGCCGCTACGGCGCCAAGACCCGCTACCGCCAGGCCGACGCGGCCTGCCTGCTGGCGCCCAACGGCGACGGCGCCTTCGCGCTCGGCTTCGACGAGCCGCAATGGGCGGTCACGCCAGGCCAGAGCGCGGTCCTGTATGACGGCGATGTCTGCCTGGGCGGCGGCGTGATCCACAGCGCCAGCGCCACCGAGCTGCCGCTGCCCGCGATCGCGCCCGAGCCGGCAAAACGCAAGGGCAAGGGTAGGCGGCCGCAGGGCAAGACACCGGGCGGCTGAGCCGTGCCAGCCACGGCGCATCCCGGCAGCAGCTGACCGCTGTTGGTTAGTTTGTACGCCAGATCGGATACTGGTGCAAAATGAACCAACTGCCACTCTCTCCCTGGGATCCATGCCCGAATTCCCCAATGGCGTCTTCGCGTTCCTGCAGCAGAGCGACGCGGTTGAACGGGCCTACGCGCATACCTATCATCTGCCGACGGTTGCGGTCTCGGTACTGATCGCGGTATTTGCCGCCTTCTGTGCCTTCGAGATCGCCAGCCGGCAAAGCCGCGGTGCCTGGTGGACGGCGCTGGGGGCGCTGATGCTGGGCCTGGGCACCTGGGCCATGCACTTCATGGGCATGCTGGCGTTTCGGCTGGAGTGCGGCGTGCGCTACGACCCCTGGATCACCGCCCTCTCCGTGCTGCCGGCGGTGGGCGCGGGCGCGGTGGCGCTGCGCCTGCTGGCGGCCCCGCGCATCGGGGCCGGCCGCTTGCTGCTCGGCGGCAGCGTCATGGGCGCCGGCATCGGCCTGATGCACTACAGCGGCATGGCCGCGCTGGAGCTCGATGGCGTGCTGCGCTACGAGCCGCGCCTGTTCGCCCTCTCGCTGCTGGCTGCAGTCGTGAACTCCACCGGCGCCCTGTGGCTGAACCAGCGCCTCAAGCACAGCACGCTCAATCGGCACCCCTTCCTGGCCTCGCTGATCGGCGGACTCGTGCTGGGACTCGCGATCACGAGCCTGCACTACATCGCCATCGAGGCGGCCTACTTCATTCCGCTGGACGCCAGCCCAAGCGTAGTGCCGACCAGCCCTGCCCTGCTGGCGGTGGCGGTGGGGCTGGTCACGATGGTGCTGCTGGGCTTCGGGCTGCTGGTGATCTACCTCAACGGCCACCTGAGCAGCACGCGCAACCGCTTCGAGGCCATGCTGAACACCACGCCGCAGGGTTTTCTGATGCTCGATGCCCGGGGCCGCGTGGCCGACCACAACCCGGCCATGCGGGCCCTGCTGCAGAGCCCGCACGGCCTGGTCGGCCTGGCGCTGGATGAGCTGCTGCACGACGGGCCGGCCACCTTGCCGGCGGGAGCCTTCGTCTGCGAATGGCGGCTGCGCCGTGCCGACGGCAGCGCACTGCCCTGCCTGGTGCACGGCAACCAGGTCTGGGACGAGGTGCAGCGCGGCCTGTGCACCTTCCTGCTGTTCAGCGACCTGAGCGAAAGGCTGGCGATCGAGGAACGCCTGCACCACGCCCTGGCCGAGAACAAGGCCATCTTCGACCATGCCACCTCCGGCATCGTGCTGCTGCGCGAGCGCCGCATCGTGCGGGCCAACCGGCGCCTGCACGACACGCTCGGCTGGGCGCCCTGGGAGTTGGCCGGCCAGTCGACGGCGGTCTGGTACACCGACCAGGCCGAGTTCGAGGCCACCGGCGAGGCCACCTACCCGGCGCTGGCGCGCGGCGAGACGGTCCAGCGCGAGCTCATGCTGCGGCGGCGCGACGGCAGCCAGTTCCGGGCCCGCCTGACGGGCCGCGCCATCGACCCGCAGGACCTGGCTCAAGGCACCGTGCTGGTGATCGAGGACGTGACGCTGGAGCACGAGACGCAGCAGGCCTTGCGCCAGGCCAAGGAGAACGCCGAGGCCGCGGCGCAGGCCAAGTCGGACTTCCTCTCCAACATGAGCCACGAGATCCGCACGCCGATGAACGCCATCCTCGGCATGACCTATCTGGCGCTCAAGACCAGGCTCGACCCGCGCCAGCGCGACTACCTGCGCAAGATCCAGGGCGCGAGCGAACACCTGCTCGGCGTGATCAACGACATCCTGGACTTCTCCAAGATCGAGGCGGGCCGGCTCAACCTCGAGCAGGCACCGTTCCGGCTCGAGGCCGTGCTCGACAAGGTGACCGACCTGATGGTGGAGAAAGCCGCTGCCAAGGGGCTCGAACTGATCCTGGACATCGATCCCGCGGTACCCGCCAGCCTGGTGGGCGATCCCCTGCGGCTGGGCCAGGTCCTGATCAACTATGCCAGCAACGCGGTCAAGTTCACCGAGCAGGGCGAGATCACCCTCCAGGTCCGGCAGCAGGCCGCGAGCGGGGATGAGGTGACGCTCTGGTTCGGGGTGCGCGACAGCGGCATCGGCATGACGCCGGAGCAGATGGAGCGCCTGTTCACCAGCTTCCAGCAGGCCGACACGTCGATTTCGCGCCAGTACGGCGGCACGGGGCTGGGGCTGGCGATTGCCAAGAACCTGGCCGGCCTGATGGGCGGCGAAGTGGGGGTGGAAAGCCAGCTGGGCAAGGGCTCGCTGTTCTGGTTCACGGCCCGGCTGCGCCGCGCCGCCGAAGCCTCGCCACCCCGTCTGCTGCGGCCTCAGCTGCAGGGGCTGCGCGTGCTGGTGGTGGACGACAACGAGCCCGCACGCACCGTGCTGTGCGACATGCTGCAAGGCTTTGGCCTGAGCGTGGACCAGGCCGACAGCGGACGCGCGGCCCTCGGCGCCATCCGGCGATCGGTGCAGGACCACAAGCCCTACGCGCTGGCCCTGCTGGACTGGCAGATGCCGGGCATGGACGGCCTGACGCTGGCACGGCATGTCCGTGCGCTGGAACTCGCCAGGCCGCCCGAACTGGTGATGGTGACGGGCTACGGCCACGCGGAAGTCATCCAGGGCGCGGCCGACCTGGGCATCGCCCAGGTGCTGATGAAGCCGGTCAGCCCTTCGGCCCTGTTCGACGGCATCGTGCTGGCACTGGGCGCCGACGTGGACAACGACCGGCGAACCCACCCGGCCCCGGCAACGGATACCGAGCTCGCGACCCAGCTGGCCCGGGTGCGCGGCGCTCGCGTGCTGCTGGTGGAAGACAACCCGCTGAACCAGGAAGTGGCGCGCGAATTGCTGCACGAAGCGGGCCTGCTGGTGGACCTGGCAGAGAACGGCCAGGTCGCGCTCGACCAGCTCGGCCGCCAGCGCTACGACCTGGTGCTGATGGACATGCAGATGCCGGTGATGGACGGACTGAGCGCCACCCTGGCCCTGCGCCAGTTGCCGCAGCTGCGCGACCTGCCGGTGCTGGCCATGACCGCCAACGCCGGACCGGATGACGTGGAGCGCTGCCGCGCCGCCGGCATGAACGCGCACCTGGCCAAGCCGATCGAGCCCGAGGCGATGTGGCGCGAACTGCTGCGCTGGCTGCCGCAGCGCGAGCCAGCCGGCTCCGCCAGCCCTCCGGCGGCGGCGTCGGAATCCGCCACGGCGACGCTCGACATCCAGCAGGCCGACTGGCCCGCGCAGCTGCCGGGGGTGGACAGCGAGGACGGCCTGCGCCGCGCCATGGGCAAGCCAGACCTGTACCGGAACCTGCTGCGACGCTTTGCCGAGGGCGAAAGCCACACGCTCGAACGCCTGGCGGCTGCCTTGCAGGACGAGCACTGGCCTGAAGCGCAGCGGCTGGCCCACACCACCAAGGGCGTGGCCGGCCAGATCGGAGCGGCCGCACTGCAGGACAGCGCGGCCGCCCTGGAGGACGCGATTCGCGCGCAAGCCCCGCCGGACCAGCTCCAGGCGCGGCTGCAGGCCTTGGGCCAGCAGCTCGAACCCCTGCTGCACGCGCTGGAGGACTGGCTGGCGGCCCCCCAGCCAGCACCTGTCCCAGCGTCAACCACGCCATCGTCAGCCGAGGACAGCGCAGGCTATGCCCAGGCACGCAAGGAACTGCTGGCGCTGCTGCGCGAATCGGACAGCGCATCGCTCGAACAACTGGAGCGACATGCCCCTGCCCTGCAAGCCCGTCTCGGCGCCCAGTACCCGCGCCTGCACCAACTGGTGAATGAATTCGATTTCGATGCCGCGATCGAAATCCTGGAGCGGGCCTGAACAGCCAGCGGACCTGATTCGGATTTCTTGACCGACCGTCATTTTTTTCACCGGCCTGCTTAATATTTTTCAGTGGCCGCTTAGGGTTTACATGGATGCCTGACAGGCGGGGGGGACCCATAAGATCACTGCACTTCCCATCGATTCCACGCCACCAGGAGAAACTTAATGGAACGTCGTAAATTCGTGCAGGGCGCCGGCATGGCCGGCATTCTGGCCGCTGGCGCAGCGCCGGCCATCGCCCAGGCCCAGCAGCAGATCCGCTGGCGCCTGGCCTCCAGTTTCCCGAAGTCGCTCGAGACCGTCTACGGCGCGAGCGAAGCCTTTGCCAAGTACGTGTCGGATGCGACCGGCGGCAAGTTCGTGATCTCGGTCCATCCGGCCGGCGAACTGGTGCCGGCCTTTGGCGTGGTGGACGCCGTGCAGCAGGGCACCATCGACTGTGCCCACACCGCGCCCTACTACTTCTTCGGCAAGGACGAGACCTTCGCGCTCGACTGCACCATCCCCTTCGGCATGAGCTCGCGCGCCATGACCGCCTGGATGTACGAGGGCAACGGCACGAAGCTGATGCGCGAGTTCTACGAGCAGTTCAACATCATCAACTTCCCCTGCGGCAACACCGGCACCCAGATGGGTGGCTGGTACCGCAAGGAGATCAAGTCGGTCAAGGACTTCGAGGGCCTGAAGATGCGCATCGGCGGCTTCGGTGGCCGCGTGCTGGCCAAGCTCGGCGCGGTGCCGCAGAACATCCCGGCCGGCGAAATCTACCAGTCGCTGGAAAAGGGCACCATCGACGCGGCCGAATGGATCGGCCCCTACGATGACCTGCGCCTGGGCCTGCACAAGGTCGCCAAGCACTACTACTTCCCGGCCTGGTGGGAGGGCAGCACCCAGTTCTCGGTCTACATCAACAGCAAGCAGTGGAACAGCCTGCCGGCCGAGTACAAGGCGATCGTCGAGCAGGCGGCCCGCGCCGCCCATGTCACCTGCCAGGCGCGCTACGACAGCCGCAACCCGGGCTCGCTCAAGCAGCTGATCGCCGAGGGCGCCAAGCTGTCGCGCTTCCCGAAGGACTTCATGGACGCCGCGTTCAAGGCCTCGCGCGAGGTCTACGCCGAGCTGAACCAGAAGAACGCCAACTGGAAGAAGATCTACGCCGACTACAGCCGCTTCCTGGGCGACCAGGTGCGCTGGGAGGCCGTCGCCGAGAGCAACTATTCCCAGTACCTGGCGGCCCAGAAGCTGTGACGGGACGATCAGCGGGGACTGACCCTGTCACCCGCTGATCGCCGGCCCAGGCCTTCAAGCATCTCATCCTTCCGCCGAGCGAAGCGCAGGCCTAGCTCGGCATTTTGTTTTTTGCAAGCTCAAAGGCGCTCCCCATGGACACCCTACTTCGCTTGTCACGCATCATCGATGCCGTGAGCCGGTTCTTCGGCAAGTTCATCATCTGGCTGGTGCTGGCCGCGGCGCTGATCAGCGCCAGCAACGCGGTGGCGCGCAAGGCCTTCAACGTCGGCTCGAACGCCTTCCTCGAGATCCAGTGGTACCTGTTCGGCGCGGTCTTCCTGCTGGGCGCCGGCTACACCTTCCTGCAGAACGCCCATGTCCGCATCGACGTGGTCGCCGGCAAGCTGTCGATGCGGGTGCGCACCTACATCGACATCGTCGGCATCCTGGTGTTCCTGCTCCCGATGTGCTGGTTCATGATCGAGTTTGCCTGGCCGGTCGTGGCCGGCGCCTACGCCTCGGGCGAGATGTCGTCCAACGCCGGCGGCCTGATCCGCTGGCCGGTCTACGCCCTGGTGCCGGCCGGCTTCGCGCTGCTCGGCCTGCAGGCGGTCTCGGAGCTGATCAAGCGCCTGGCCTTCCTGCAGGGCAAGGCGCCCAATCCGCTGCTCGAGGGCGGCCATGACGGCAATGCCGACTCGCAGAACCCGCCCCAACTTGATGCTGCCCAAGAGGTTCAGAAATGATCGAACTCTTTACTGCGCACGCGCCCGAAATGATGTTCGGGTCGCTGCTGATGCTGCTGCTGACCGGCTTCCCGGTCGCGTTCGCGCTGGCCGCCTGCGGCCTGCTGTTCGGCTTTGCCGGCATCGAGCTCGGCCTGCTGCCGCCCAGCCTGTTCCAGGCGCTGCCGCTGCGGGTGATCGGCATCATCCAGAACGACACGCTGCTGGCGATTCCCTTCTTCACGCTGATGGGGCTGGTGCTCGAGCGCAGCGGCATGGCCGAGGAGCTGCTCGACACCGTCGGCCAGGTGTTCGGCCCGATCCGCGGCGGCCTGGCGCTGGCGGTGATCTTCGTCGGCGCGCTGCTGGCGGCGACCACCGGCGTGGTGGCCGCGGCGGTGATCTCGATGGGCCTGATCTCGCTGCCGATCATGCTGCGCTATGGCTACAGTCCGGCGGTGGCCAGCGGCGCCATCACGGCGTCGGGCACCCTGGCCCAGATCGTGCCGCCCTCGCTGGTGCTGATCGTGATCGCCGACCAGCTCGGCCGCAGCGTCGGTGACCTCTACAAGGGCGCCTTCATCCCGGCCTTCATCCTGATCGGCCTCTATGTGCTGTTCATCATCGGCCTGGCGATCTTCAAGCCCGCCATGGTGCCGGCCCTGCCACCCGAGGCGCGCACCTACCGCGAGCCGGACGGCAGTTCGGGCATGCGCTCGCTCGGCGTCTTCACCCTGTTCGTCACGGTCGTGGCCGTCTTGTTCGGCCTCTACTACGGCGAGATCCTGTCCGCCTTCAAGGGCAGCGAAGTCACGCCGGCGACGGACGAGGTCATCGTGGTCGCGCTCACCGGTGGCACCCTGTTCGCCTGGCTGGCCGCGATGATCAACAAGCTCACCGGCCTGGGCCTGCTGTCGCGCATCACCGAACGCGTCACCTTCGTGCTGATCCCGCCGCTGGCGCTGATCTTCCTGGTGCTGGGCACCATCTTCCTCGGCGTCGCGACCCCGACCGAAGGCGGCGCGATGGGCGCGGTCGGCGGCATGATCATGGCGTTCTCGCGCGGCAAGCTCGACATGGCGCAGCTCAGGCAGGGCCTGGAATCCACCGCCAGGCTGTCCTGCTTCGTGCTGTTCATCCTGATCGGCTCGACCATCTTCAGCTTCACCTTCACCGCGATCGACGGCCCGGTCTGGGTCGAGCACCTGTTCGACAAGCTGCCCGGCGGCGAGATCGGCTTCCTGGTGTTCGTCAACACGGTGATCTTCTTCCTCGGCTTCTTCATCGACTTCTTCGAGATCGCCTTCATCCTGATCCCGCTGCTGGCGCCGGTGGCCGACAAGCTCGGCATCGACCTGGTCTGGTTCGGCGTGCTGCTGGCGATGAACCTGCAGACCTCCTTCCTGACCCCGCCGTTCGGCTTCGCGCTGTTCTACCTGCGCAGCGTGGCGCCGGCCAAGGACTTCATCGACCGCGTGACCAGCAAGCGCGTGGCCGGCGTCAAGACCATGGACATCTACCGCGGCTCGATCCCCTTCGTGTTCATGCAGCTGGTGATGGTGGTGGTGCTGATGGTGTTCCCGGGCCTGGTGACCTTCACGCTGGACAAGAAGGTCGAGGTCAACCTGGACACGATCGAGATCACGGTCGAGGGCGATGCCGGCGGCAAGGCCGAGGGCGACGGCGGCTGGGGCGCGCAGGGCGACAGCTTCGGCGGCGCGGCCGAGGGCCAGCCCGCCACGGGCACGGACGCCCCTGCAGGCGGCGCCGGCAGCGCGGGCGAGGCCGGCTCCGGCAATGACGGCGGCACGCCGCAACGCGGCTGGTGAGGCGAGATGATCCATGCCCTCAAGGCCCTGGGCGGCATGCAGGTCGCGCCGCATCACCTGGCCGCCCAGGCCGGCCGTGACGTGCTGCGCGACGGCGGCAACGCCGTCGAAGCCATGGTGGCGGCGGCGGCGACCATCGCCGTGGTCTATCCACACATGAACGCGATCGGCGGCGACGGCTTCTGGCTGATCCACGAGCCCGGCCAGGCACCGGTCGCAATCGATGCCTGCGGTCCTGCGGCGGCACTGGCCAGCCGCGACTTCTACGCCGGACTGGACGCGATCCCGCCGCGCGGCGCCACTGCGGCCCTCACCGTGGCCGGCACGGTAGGCGGCTGGCAGCGCGCGCTCGAACTGGCGTCGGCCTGGGGCCCGGCGCTGCCGCTGCCCCGCCTGCTGCAGGACGCGATCCGCCATGCGCAGGATGGCGTCGTCGTGACCAGCAGCCAGTCGACGCTGACACGCGCCAAGCTGGCAGGGCTGAAGGATGCGCCGGGCTTCGCCCAGGCCTACCTGGTCAACGGCGAAGCCCCGGCGCCTGGCCATCTGCTGCGCCAGCCGGCGCTGGGCCGTACCCTGGGCCAGCTCGCCGAGCGCGGCCTGGACGACTTCTACCGCGGCGAGCTCGCGCAGCGCATCGGCGCCGAGCTCGAGCGTCTCGGCAGCCCGCTGCGCGGCACCGACCTGGCCGCCTACCGGGCCCAGCTAGTCGAGCCGCTGGCGGTGCGCCTGGGCGACAGCACCGTCTACAACCTGCCGCCGCCGACGCAGGGGCTTGCCGCGCTGATGATCCTGGGCCTGTTCGAGCGCCTGGGCGTGAGCCAGGGCGAGGGCTTCGCCCATGTCCACGGGCTGGTGGAGGCCACCAAGCGCGCCTTCCGGGTGCGCGACCGCGTCGTCACCGACCCGGGCCGCCTGCCGGCCGACCCGCGCGGCTTCCTGCAGCCCGAGGCTCTGGCAGCACTGGCGGCCCAGATCGACCCACATCGGGCCCTGCCCTGGCCCGATCCGGCCAGCCCGGGCGACACCATCTGGATGGGAGCGGTCGACCGGCAGGGCCGCGCGGTGAGCTTCATCCAGAGCGTGTACTGGGAATTCGGCTCGGGCACGGTGCTGCAGGACAGCGGCATCTGCTGGCAGAACCGGGGCATCAGCTTCTCGCTCGACCCGAAGGCGCTGAACTGCCTGGAGCCGGGTCGCAAGCCCTTCCACACCCTGAATCCGTCGCTGGCGCTGTTCGACGACGGCCGGGTCATGCCCTACGGCACCATGGGCGGCGAGGGCCAGCCCCAGACGCAGGCGGCGGTGTTCACCCGCTACGCCCGCTTTGGCCAGGGCCTGCAGCAGGCCGTGACGGCACCGCGCTGGCTGCTGGGCCGCACCTGGGGCGACGTCAGCACCACGCTCAAGCTGGAGCAGCGCTTCGACCCGGCGCTGGTGCAGGCCCTGCGCGACGCGGGCCATCTGGTCGAGCTGCTGCCCGAGGACTTCAGCGACACCATGGGCCATGCCGGCGCGCTGGTGCGCCACCCCGACGGCGTGATCGAGGGCGCGGTCGATCCGCGCAGCGACGGGGTCGTGGCCGCCGTCTGAGGCTGGGCTTACGCCACGCTGCCGGCCAGCGCCGCCTGCAGCATGTCGATGAAGACCCGGGTGCGCGCGGGCATCAGCTTGCGGCCCGGAAACACCGCCCAGGCCGGATGCGGCGGCAACTGCCAATCGGGCAGCACGCGGCGCAGCTCACCGCGCTGCAGCATCGGAGCCGCAAACCAGTCCGGCACGGCCGCGATGCCGGCACCGGCACGCGCCATGCGGATCAGGAATTCGGGCGAGTTGGCACTGACCCGCCCCGGCGGCAGGCCCTGCCAGGCCTGATCGCCGCAGCGCAGCACCCAGGGCGCGGGCTCGCCGCGGCGGCCCAGCAGGCGCACCGCCTGGTGCCGCAGCAGCTCCTCCGGGCAGGTCGGGTCGCCATGCTCGGCCAGGTAGCCGGGCGCGGCGTAGAGCCCGTTGCTGAACACGGTGAGCCGACGCGCCGCCAGCGAGGCGTCGTCGGGCAGCTCGCCCATGCGCAGCGCGACGTCGAAGCCCTCGGCCAGCAGGTCGACCCGGCGCGGCGACAGGTCGAGCTCGAGCGTGATCGCCGGATGCAGCGCGCAGAAGGCCGCCAGCGTGTCGGCCAGCAGCAGGTTGGCGAAGTCGCTCGGCATCGAGACCCGCAGCCGCCCGCTCGGCGCGGCCTGGCGCTGCTCGCGCAGCGCGGCGACCGCCTCGACCTCCAGCACCACCTGGCGCGCATGCTCCAGCAGCAGCTGGCCGAAGTCGGTCAGCTGCTGACGCCGCGTGGTGCGCTGCAGCAGGCGCTCGCCCAGCAGCGTCTCGAGCGCGGCCAGCCGGCGCGAGACGGTCGACTTCGGCAGCCCGAGTCGCTCGGCCGCGCGGCTGAAGCTGCCGAGCTCGGCCACGCGCGCGAACAGAAGCAGGTCGTTGGGTTCGATCGCGGCAGATTGTTCCATCATAGGAACAATGATATCCATCCAGACAGATTTACAGCAATGCAGGCAACAAATACAGTAGAGCCATTCCCTCCCCACACAAGGAACAGACCATGAAGATCCTGCAAGTCAACGCCAGCGCCCGCCGTGACGGTGCCAACTCGACCAAGCTGGCCAACCGCGTCACCGAGCGCCTGCTGGCCGCCAACCCGGGCGCGACCGTGACCGTACGTGACCTGGCCGCCGAGCCGCTGCCGGTGCTGGACGAGGTCGCGCTGGGCGCCCTGTTCACCCCGGCCGAGCAGCGCAGCGCCGAGCAGGCCGCGCTGGCCGCGCGCTTCGACGCCGCCATCGCCGAGCTGCAGGCCCACGACGCCATCGTGCTGGGCGTGGCGATGTACAACTTCGGCGTCACCGTGCAGCTCAAGTCCTGGATCGACGCGATTGCCCGCGCCGGCGTCACCTTCAAGTACACCGAGACCGGCCCGGTCGGCCTGGTCGAGGGCAAGACCGTCTACGCTGCCTGCGCGCGCGGCGGCATCTACCGCGGCACCCCGAACGACAGCCAGACCCCCTACCTGAAGTCGGTGCTGGGTTTCCTGGGCATGAAGGACGTGCACTTCGTCTACGCCGAAGGCCTGAACATGGGCCCGGACGCCGCCGCCCAGGGCTTCGCCCAGGCCGAGGCCGATCTGGAAGCCGCGCTGGCCGCCTGATCCCATCCCTTGAACGTCGACGCAGGGCCTGGCCATCCGGGCGAGGCCCTGCCATCAGGAAAGCGCCGAACATGAACCCGAACGCCACCCCCGCCAACGTCGTCAGCCAGCCGCGCCGCATCGAGCGCCTGGTCGCCGGCCGCCCGACCTCGGACGGCGCCGGCGTCAAGCTGACCCGCGTGCTGACCCAGGACCTGCAGCGCCGGCTCGACCCTTTCCTGATGCTCGACGCCTTCGGCAGCGAGAACCCGGACGACTACATCGCGGGCTTTCCCGACCATCCGCACCGCGGCTTCGAGACCGTGACCTACATGATCGCCGGCCGCATGCTGCACCGCGACAGCGCGGGCAACGAGGGCCTGCTGCAGAACGGCGACGTGCAGTGGATGACCGCCGGCCGCGGCGTGATCCATTCCGAGATCCCGCAGCAGGAGGAAGGCGTGATGGAAGGCTTCCAGCTCTGGCTCAACCTGCCGGCGCGCGACAAGATGAACCCGCCCTGGTACCGCGACATCGCCAACGCCGAGCTGCCCCAATTCACCACGCCGGAGGGCGCGAAGGTGACGGTGATCGCGGGCAAGAGCCATGGCGTGACCGGTGCGGTGACGCGCGAAGCCACCGCACCGCTCTACCTGGATCTGCACCTGCCGGCCGGCTCCAGCTTCGAGCAGGCGCTGCCCGAGGGCCACAATGCCTTCTTCTATGTCTATCGCGGTGCGGTCACGGTGGACGGCCAGGCCGTGCCGGCCCAGCGCATGGCCATCCTGGCCAACGAGCCCGGCGCCGACGGCGTGCGGATCGAGGCGAGCGAGGACGCCAAGGTGATCCTGATCGCGGGCCGGCCTCTCAACGAGCCGATCGCGCAGTACGGCCCCTTCGTGATGAACACCGAGGCCGAGATCTACCAGGCGATCCAGGATTTCCGGGCGGGCAAGCTGGGCTGAGACTCAGGCGCAGGGCACCGGATCCCGTCGGTATCCCTCCCGGAAAAAAGCCAGCGGCCGCAAGGTGCGCTGGCTTTTGGCTTTCATGCAGGCTGCACCACGGGTAAACGTTGATGACAAAACATCAACGTTTTATTAACATATTGCACTCCCGACGGACTGGCCACGACATGTTGCCAGCCCATCGCCCACCGCTGCGCGCAGGACAACCCTGCGCGCGGCTTCAAAGCCCCACCAGGGCCTTCTGCAACCCCAATGCCTCATCCACGAGGTGACACTCCGATGACCACAGCCACTCCCTCGGCTCTGCAGCGCCTGCTGCGACTGAGCCTCATCTCCCAGATCGCGATCGGCCTGATGCTGGGCATCGCCCTCGCGCTGATCGCGCCAGGCGCCACCCCGTCGGTCGCCCTGCTTGGCGACCTCTTCATCGCGGCACTCAAGGCGGTTGCCCCGGTGCTGGTCCTGCTGCTGGTGGCGTCTGCGATCGCCAACCATGACCTGGGCCAGCCGACCCATATCCGCCCGGTGCTGGTGCTCTACCTCCTCGGGACTCTGGCTGCGGCGCTGGTCGCGGTGTTCGCCAGCCTGGCCTTCCCGTCCACCCTGGTGCTGGACGCGCCCAAGATCAGCGGCACGCCGCCCGGCGGCATCGTCGGAGTGCTGAAGAACCTGCTGCTGAGCGCGGTCTCCAACCCGGTCAAGGCGCTGATGGAGGCCAACTTCATCGGCATCCTGGCCTGGGCGATCGGCCTGGGCGTGGCGCTGCGCCATGCCAGCGAGACGACGCGCACCGCGCTGACAGACGTCGCCAACGCGGTCTCGTCCATCGTGCACATCGTGATCCGCTTCGCCCCGCTGGGCATCTTCGGCCTGGTCGCTGCCACCCTGAGCGAGGCCGGCCTGGACGCCCTGCTGGGCTACGGCCACCTGCTGCTGGTCATCGTGGGCTGCATGCTGTTCGTCGCGCTGGTCATCAACCCGCTGTTCGTGTTCTGGAAGCTGGGCCGCAACCCCTACCCGCTGGTGCTGACCTGCCTGCGCGAAAGCGGCGTGACCGCCTTCTTCACCCGCAGCTCGGCGGCCAATATCCCGGTCAACCTGGCACTGTGCAAGCGCCTGGGCCTGCACGCGGACACCTATTCGATCTCGATCCCGCTCGGCGCCACCATCAACATGGCCGGCGCAGCCATCACCATCACGGTGATGTCGCTGGCCGCCGCCAACACGCTGGGCATCCAGGTCGACCTGGCCAGCGCGCTGCTGCTGAGCATCGTCTCCAGCCTGGCGGCCTGTGGCGCGTCTGGCGTGGCCGGTGGCTCCCTGCTGCTGATCCCGATGGCCTGCGCGCTGCTCGGCATCGATGCCAATGCCGCGATGCAGGTGGTGGCGATCGGCTTCGTCATCAGCGTGGTGCAGGATTCGGCCGAGACCGCGCTGAACTCCTCGACCGACGTGATCTTCACCGCGGCCGGCTCCGCCTCCGCGACCGGCGAGGCCATCCAGCTGGAGCGCGCCTGATGGCCAGCCAGCACTTTGCAAGCGACAACTACGCCGGCATCTGCCCGGAGGCCATGACGGCCTTTGCTGCGGCCAATGCCGGCCACGCCCCCGCCTACGGCGAGGATGACTGGACCCGCAAGGTCTCCGACCGGCTGCGCGAACTGTTCGAGACCGACTGCGACGTCTATTTCGTCTTCAACGGCACAGCAGCCAACTCGCTAGCGCTGGCGGCCCTGTGCCAGAGCTACCACAGCGTGGTCTGCCACGAGCTCGCCCATATCGAGACCGACGAGTGCGGCGGGCCGGAGTTCTTCTCCAACGGCTCCAAGCTGCTGCCCGCCCGGGGCGAGAACGGCAAGCTGACGCCGGACGCCGTGCTCGAGGTGATCTCGCGCCGCAGCGACATCCACTATCCCAAGCCGCGCGTGGTCACCCTGACCCAGAGCACCGAGGTCGGTACCGTCTACCAGCCGCAGCAGGTCGCCGCGATCGCCGACTGCGCGCGCCAGCATGGCCTGCGGGTGCACATGGACGGGGCCCGCTTCGCCAACGCGGTGGCTTCGCTCGGCGTCGCGCCGGCCGACATCACCTGGCGCGCCGGCGTGGACGTGCTCTGCTTCGGCGGCACCAAGATGGGACTGCCGGTGGGCGAGGCGGTGGTGTTCTTCGACCGCAAGCTGTCGGAGGATTTCGCCTACCGCTGCAAGCAGGCCGGCCAGCTGGCGTCGAAGATGCGCTTCCTGTCGGCGCCCTGGCTGGGCCTGCTGGAAGACAATGCCTGGCTGCGCCACGCCGGCCACGCCAACGCGATGGCGCAGCGGCTGGCGGCAGGACTGGGCGAGATCGACGGGGCCAGGCTGATGTTCCCGGTCGAGTCCAACGGCGTGTTCTGCGAATTGCCGCCCGCCGTGCTGGCAGGCCTGCGCCAGCGCGGCTGGCGCTTCTACACCTTCATCGGCGCCGGCGGCGCGCGCTTCATGTGCGGCTGGGACACCCGGCCGGAAAGCGTGGACGCGCTGCTCGCCGACATCCAGGCCCTGAGCGCCTGAGATCTAGGCGGGCCCGGGCCCGCCTGGTCAAGCTTGCAGCGCCGGCAGCGGCTTAGAACGGCACGTCATCGTCCATGTCGTCGAAGCCGCTGTTGGCCGGTGCCGGGGCGGGTGCCGGACGCGGCGCCGGAGCCTGGCGCGGTGCCATCGCCGGACGCGCTGCCGCCGGAGCCGCGGCACGCGGCGCGTAGGCGGGGGCACTGCCGCCCTCGTCCATGCCGCCACCCTGGCCGCCCATGCCCTGGCGGCTGCCCAGCATCTGCATCTGGTCGGCGCGGATCTCGGTGCTGTACTTCTCGACGCCCGACTGGTCGGTCCACTTGCGGGTGCGCAGCGAGCCCTCGACGTAGACCTGCGAGCCCTTGCGCAGGTACTGGCCGGCGATCTCGGCCAGGCGGCCGTTGAAGACCACGCGGTGCCACTCGGTCGCTTCCCTCATCTCGCCAGTCTGCTTGTCCTTCCAGCGATCCGTCGTGGCCACGGTGACGTTGGCCACCTGGTCGCCGTTGGGGAAGGAGCGCATCTCGGGGTCGCGGCCCAGGTTGCCGACGATGATGACTTTGTTGACGGATGCCATGTGTGGGACCTCTCTAAGCAGTGTTCAGGGCTGGCATTGTGCAGCATTTGAAACGGCTGCAACAGACCACCCGGGCCGCTGATCGGCATCAGGGTTTTCCCGCACTGAAAGTTTTTACCGGCGTCAGCAAAAAAAAGCGTTTGCTGCCCAGCCTGCAGCTGCCGAGAATCCGCCCCACGCAATTCCTGACGCAGCAGTGACTCCAGGACCCGCAGGTGCTGGAAGGCGCTGCCGACTGACCAGAAAACCAGACCACAGCAGTCGATCGAAGGGCCAAGGATCACCGGGCCGCGTCAGAGGCAGATCAAAGGAAAAAACTACATGAGTCTTGGCATACAAGCATTGCTGGCGTTCACCCCGATCGCCTTGTCCGGCGTCCTGCTGCTCGGCCTCGGCTGGTCGGCCAAGCGGGCCATGCCGCTGGTCTATCTGGTCACCGCGCTGATCGCGCTGACAAGCTGGGGCGTCAGCTTCAACCGCGTCGCCGCCGCGACGATCGAGGGCCTGATCATCACGGTGCAGGTGCTGTGGATCATCTTTGGCGCGCTGCTGCTGCTCAACACGCTCAAGCATTCCGGCGGCATTGCCAGCATCCGCAGCGGCTTCACCCGCATCACGCCGGACCGCCGCATCCAGGCCATCCTGATCGCCTGGCTGTTCGGCTGTTTCATCGAGGGCGCCTCCGGCTTTGGCACGCCGGCCGCCGTGGCCGGTCCGCTGATGGTGGCGGTCGGCTTCCCGGCCCTGTCGGCGGTGCTGTTCGGCATGGTGATCCAGTCCTCCCCGGTGTCGTTTGGCGCCGTCGGCACCCCGCTGCTGGTGGGCGTGCAGGGCGGCCTCGAGCGCGAAGCCATGACGGGCCTGCTGCAGTCGCAAGGCCTGCAGTGGGGCGACTTCTTCCAGCTGCTGGTGGAGCGGGTCGCGCTGGGCCATGCGATCGCGGGCACCCTGATCCCGGTGTTCCTGGTCATGTTCATGACCCGCTTCTTCGGTCGCAACCGCTCCTGGGCCGAGGCCTTGCCGGCGCTGCCGTTCGCGCTGTTCGCGGCCTTTGCCTTCACCGTGCCCTACACCCTGGCAGCCTTCCTGCTGGGCCCGGAGTTCCCGTCGGTGATCGGCGGACTGGTGGGCCTGGCCATCACGACCCTGGCCGCGCGCTCGGGCTTCCTGATGCCCAGGAAAAGCTGGGACTTTGCCGATGCCAGGGAATGGCCGGCCGAGTGGATGGGCAATCTCGAGATGAAGCTCGACGGCATCACCACCCGCTCGATCCCGACCTGGCTGGCCTGGCTGCCCTACGGCCTGCTGGCCCTGACCCTGGTGCTGAGCCGGACCCTCCCCTCGTTCAAGAGCTGGCTGCAGTCCTACAGCTTCGGCCTGCGTGACATCCTGGGCGAGACCGGCGTCAGCAGCATGATCCAGCCACTCTACCTGCCCGGTGGCATCATGGTGTTCGTCTGCCTGCTGACCCTGCTGCTGCATCGCGCCCGGCTGGGCGACTTTGCCCAGGCGGCCCGCGAGTCCAGCGGCACCCTGCTGGGCGCCGGCTTCGTGCTGATCTTCACCGTGCCGATGGTGCGCATCATGATCCTGTCCGGCGTCAATGCCAACGAGATGGCCAGCATGCCGATCACCATGGCGCGCTGGGTGGCGGGCGCGGTGGGCGACATCTATCCGCTGTTCGCCCCGACCGTGGGCGCGCTGGGCGCCTTCCTGGCCGGCTCGAACACGGTCTCCAACCTGATGCTGAGCCAGTACCAGTACAGCGTGGCGCAGCTGCTGGGCGTCAGTGGCGCCTCGATGGTGGCGGCGCAATCGATCGGCGCCGCGGCCGGCAACATGATCGCCATCCACAACGTGGTCGCGGCCTCTGCCACCGTCGGCCTGATGGGCCGCGAGGGACAGATCCTGCGTCGCACCGCCATCCCGACGCTGTACTACGTGACGCTGGTCGGGGTGCTGACCATGATCTCGATGCATGTGCTGGGCTGGACTGATCCGCTGGTCGGCGTCAAACTGCCCTGAACGCGCGTGAACCTAGCTTTCCAGTCATCTGAAGGAGCTGAGAAGATGAGCCATCCTCCCGCCAAAACCTCCGGCCGCCAGTCCCCGCGGGTGGCGCTGTTCGTGACCTGCCTGGTCGACACGATGCGGCCCAATGTCGGCTTCTCGGCGCTGCAGCTGCTGGAGGAAGCCGGCTGCCAGGTCGAGGTGCCAGCCGAGCAGACCTGCTGCGGCCAGCCCGCCTTCAACAGCGGCGACAGCCGCGACACGGCCAGGCTGGCGCGGCGCTTCATCGAGATCTTCGAGCCCTACGACTATGTGGTGGCGCCATCGGGCTCCTGCATCGGCATGGTCAAGGCACATTACCCCGAGGCGCTGGCCGATGACCCGGCCTGGGCCGAGCGCGCCCGTCGCCTGGCCGAGCGCTGCTTCGAGCTGACCAGCTTCCTGGTCGACGTGATGGACTACCGGCCCCAGGGTCGCGCCTTCCCGGCCACGGCCACCTACCACGACAGCTGCTCCGGCCTGCGCGAGCTCGGCGTCTTTGCCCAGCCGCGCCAGCTGCTGTCAGCGGTAGACCAGCTGGAGATGGTGCCGCTGGAAGGCAACGATGTCTGCTGCGGCTTTGGCGGCACCTTCTGCGTCAAGTACCCGGCGATCTCCAATGCCATCGTGGGAGAAAAGGCTGCCGCCATCGAGCGCACCGGGGCCCAGGTGCTGCTCGGCGGCGACCTCGGCTGCCTGCTGAACATGGCCGGCAAGCTGCAGCGCCAGGGCCTGCCGGTACGCGTCTTCCATACCGCCGAGGTGCTGGCCGGCAAGGCCGATCTCCCTCCCGGCGCAGCCAGAAAGTGAGGACCCGATGCAGACCTCGGTGATTTCCTTCCATGACCGGGCCCAGGCGGCACTGGACGACCCGACGCTGAAGATCGCGATCGACCGCACCACCGGCAATGCCGAGAAGAAGCGCGCCGCAGCCGTGGCCGCCTTCCCGCAGTTCGAGGCCGGGCGCGACCTGGGCCAGCGCATCAAGGACCATGTGGTGGCCAACCTGGACCACTACCTGCTCGAGTTCGAGCGCAACGCCACCGCCTCGGGCGCCAAGGTGCACTGGGCCGCGACGGCCGAAGAGGCCTCGCGCATCGTGGTCGACCTGTGCAAGCAGGCGAATGCCAAGCGGGTGACCCGGGTCAAGTCGATGCTGGGCGAGGAGATCGGCCTGCCGCATGCCTTGGACGAGGCCGGCTTCGAGCGCTACGAGACCGACCTGGCCGAGCACATCGTGCAGCTGGCCGGCGACCGGCCCTCGCACATCATCTGGCCGTCGATGCACCGCACCCGCGAGCAGGTGTCGGCGCTGTTCAAGCAGTCGCACCAGCAGCCGCACACCGAGGAGACCATCGAGGCGATGGTCGAGAGCGCGCGCCGCGAGCTGCGCGACAAGTTCCTGAGCGCCGACGTGGCGATCTCGGGCGCCAACTTCCTGCTGGCCGACACCGGCGCGACCTGCACCGTGACCAACGAGGGCAATGCCGAGCTGACCACCTCGCCGCCGCGCGTGCACATCGTCACCGCCGGCATCGAGAAGCTGGTGCCCAGCCTGTCGCACGCCTTTGCCATGCTGCGGCTGCTGGTGCGCTCGGCCACCGGCGCCGAGGTCACCCAGTACACCACCTTCCACTGCGGCCCCCGGCGGCCCGGCGACCTGGACGGCCCGGAGGAGTTCCACATCGTGCTGGTCGACAACGGGCGCAGCAAGATGCTGGCCGATGCCAGCCTGCGCGAGATGCTGCGCTGCATCCGCTGCGGCGCCTGCATGAACCACTGCGTGGTGTTCCGCCAGCTCGGCGGCCATGCCTACGGCGGCACCTATCCCGGCCCGATGGGCGCCGTGCTGACCCCGGTCTTCGACGGCCTGGAGCAGTCGCGCGACCTGGCCCATGCCTGCACGCTGAACGGCAAATGCCAGGAGGTCTGCCCGGTCAAGATTCCGCTGCCGACCCTGCTGCGCGGCTGGCGCGACCGCTCCTGGCGCGACGGGCTGGAGCCGACCACGACCCGGATCGGGCTCGGCCTGTTCACCTTCGTCGCCTCGCGGCCCTGGCTGTACCGGCTCGGCCAGGGCCTGGCGCTGCGCGCCATGCGCCTGTTCGGCCGCAATGGCTGGATCAGCCGCATGCCCGGCCTGGGCGCCTGGACCCGGCACCGCGACTTCCCGGTCCCCGAGGCCAGCAGCTTCATGGCCCAGTACCAGCGCCGCAAAGGACAATCCTCATGAGCAATACCCGCGAAGCCATCCTGAACCAGGTCCGCGCCGCCCTGGGCCATCGCAGCGTCGACGCCGCCAGCGTGCGCAGCGCGGCGCAGGCCCTGCTGGCAGACCCCGCCGCCACCCGCCCCGCGCCCGGAGCGGGCAGCCTGGCCGACCGCTTCATCGAGAAAGTCACCTCGCCGCGGGTGGCGGCCACGGTGACGCGGCTGTCAGCGATGGCAGAAGTGCCGGCGGCGGTGAGCGACTACCTGCAGGCCAGGGGCCTGCCGCGGTCGATCGCGCTGCAGCCGAACGAGGCGCTGCGCGCGCTGGACTGGTCGACCTTCGAGGTGCACGAGACGGTGGCGGCCAAGGAGCCGGTGGCCGTCGGCATCGCGCGCTGGGGCATCGCCGAGACCGGCTCGCTGGTGTTCCATTCGGGGCCGGACCTCGCCGTGCTGGGCAACTTCCTGCCGCTGCACCACCTGGTGGTACTGCCGGGCGACAAGCTGCTGCCCTACCTGGACGACTACGCCGAGCTGGTGGCGGGCCAACCGATGCCGCGCAACCTGAACCTGATCACCGGTGCCAGCGGCACCACAGACATCGAGGGCAGCCTGGTGCTGGGCGCGCACGGCCCCCGCTACCTGCATGTGCTGGTGGTGGATAGCCAGGCCTGAGCCCAAGGCCAGCTGCGGCCCGGTTCAGTCGAAGGTGGTGCGCAGCCAGTCGAGGAAGGCGTCGACTTCGGGCCGCTGCGCCGCCTCGCGGTTGACCAGCGCGTAGTAGGTGCTTTCAGACGCGACCGCGACATCGAACAGGGCCACCAGCTGCCCGCTTTCCTGCCAGCGCTGCGCCACCCGCGCCGGACAGATCGCCACGCCCAGGCCGCTGGCCGCGGCCTCGAGCAGGAAGCCCAGGTCGGTGAACGATGCCCCGCGGACGGGCTCGCGCGGCTCGAGGCCGGCCGCCACCATCCAGGGCTGCCAGGGCACCAGCGGCGAGCGCAGCAGCTCGGCCTGGGCCAGGTCGGCCGGGCAGCCCAGGGGGCGGCGGGACAGATAGCCCGGCGCGGCCAGCACCAGCAGCTGGTCGTCAAACAGCTTGATCGAGAGCCGGTCATCGAACGGCTCCTTGCCAAAGCGGATGTCGACATCATGGCGCTCGGGCTTGTCCTGCATCGGCGCGGCCACGATCAGCTGGATGTCGATGTCGGGCCACTGCTGGTAGAACTCGGGCAGGCGCGGGATCAGCAGGTTGCGCGCGAAGGTCGGCGGCGAGCCGACCGTCAGCCGCATGCCCTGGGTCTCGGTGCTGAACAGCTGCGCCAGCTTGTCGAAGGCTTCGCGCACGCCCTGCAGCGTGCGCTGCCCGGCCGGGGTCAGGCGCACGCCGGTCGGCGAGCGCTCGAACAGCTGCTCGCCGAGCAGCGACTCGAGCTGCCGGATCCGGTGGCTGACCGCGCTGGGCGTGATGCACAGCTCGGCCGCCGCCTGGGCGAAGCCGCCAAGCCGGGCCGCGCTCTCGAAGGCGGCCAGGGTGTGGATGGGAGGAAGGCGGTTCAGGCGGGCCATGGCTGCTCTTACTGCAGGCCGTTGCGGCGCGCCAGCTCGACGAACAGCGCCGACTGGTCGAGCTCGCCCAGGCCATGCGCGACGCCATCGGCATAGAGCCGCTCGAACAGGCCGGTGACCGGCGCGTCGAAGCCGAGCTCGGCGGCGGTCGCCAGCGCGTTGCGCATGTCCTTGAGCTGGACCTGCATCGAGCCGCGCTTGGCGAAGTCGCGCCCGACCATGCGCTCGCCATGCACCTGCAGGATGCGGCTGTCGGCAAAGCCGCCCGTGATCGCCTCGCGCACCCTGGCCGGATCGGCGCCGCCCTGCTGGCACAGCAGCAGCGCCTCGGCCACCGCGCCGATGGTGATACCGACGATCATCTGGTTGGCCAGCTTGGCGAGCTGGCCGGCGCCATGCGGGCCGACCTGGGTGGCGCGCCCCAGCACGGCAAGGACCGGCGCGGCACGCGCAAAGTCGGCTGGATCGCCACCTGCCATGATGGCCAGCGTGCCCTGCTCGGCGCCCAGCGTGCCGCCCGAGACTGGCGCGTCGAGGTGGCGCAAGCCCATGGCCTCGAGCCGGCTGGCGTGCTCGCGCGCCTGCGAAGGCATGATGGAAGACATGTCGACCAGCAGCGCGCCCGGCGTCATCGTGGCCGCTGCGCCCTGTGCGAACAGCACGTCGGCGACCGCCGCGCCGTCGGTCAGCAGCGTGATGACGAACTCGGCGCCAGCCACCGCCTCGGCCGGACTGGCGGCCACGCGTGCGCCATCCTCCAGTAGCCGCTCGGCCTTGCGGCGGTCACGGTTCCAGACGCTGACGGCATGGCCGGCCTGGCACAGGCGACGCGCCATCGGGTAGCCCATCATGCCGATGCCGAGCACGGCGATGCGCAGGCTCTCGGGCTGGCGGGAGAGGTCGGCCAAGGGTTCCATCGCGGGTCCTGCTGGGGTGCTCAAGGAAGACGGCAGCGCCGGGGTTCAGAGGCCGATGGCGGCGATGCCGGCCCTGGCGATCTGGGCGTCCTCGCTCGACTTGACGCCGCTGACGCCGACCGCGCCGATGCACTGGCCGTCCTTCATGATCGGCACCCCGCCCTCGAGCATGGCCTGCAGGCCCGGCACGCTCAGGAAGGCGGTGCGGCCGCCGTTGATGACGTCCTCGTAGGACTTGGACTCGCGCCGCCCCAGCGCGGCGGTATTGGCCTTGGCCGGCGCGATCTGGGCCGAGATCGCCGCCGCGCCGTCGAGTCGCTGCAGCCAGAGCAGATGGCCGCCGTCATCGACGATGGCGATCGTCACCGCCCAGTTGTTCTGCAAGGCTTCGGCTTCGGCGGCAGCGGCAATGGCCTTGACGTCGGCGAGTTCGAGCACGGCTTTGGTTTTCATCGGTTTTCAGGGCTCATGGCCCGCAGCAAGATGGAGTTTCGAGGCGCGCTGCCAGCATGGCAGGCGCAACAGGCGGTCCTGAGTGTAAGGCGGGATGCCGGCCACGGATACCATGGCGCCGGCAGGCGTGGGTCAATAGGAGGTCGCGGCACGCGCGGCCTGGTCGTAGCGGCCCGACAGGGTGCGCAGCAGCCGGGCGACATCGCCGAGCTGGCGGTTTTCCTCCGCCGCCCCCGAGAAGCCCGGCATCAGGCAGGCCTCGCGCACGTCGCGGTAGCGCATGCACAGGGCAGCCCCCGCCTCGGTGGTGGAGAAGAACACCTCCTTGCCCCGCTTCTGGCTGCGCACATAGCCAGCCGCCATCAGCTTCTTGAGCGAGTAGGACACCACATGGGTGTCCTCGATGTTGAGCACGAAGCAGATGTCGGCCAGCCGCTTCTCGATGCCGCGGTGGTTGGTGTGGTGCAGCACCAGCACGTCGACCGCTGCCATGTCCTTGACGCCGGCCGCGCCCATGCAGCGGGTCACCCAGCGGTTGAAGGCGTTGGTGGCGATGATGAGTCCGAACTCGAATTCGGACAGCTCGGGCGATTTTTCCGACACGAGATGGGCTGAGGTGACGATGCGCTGCGTGTCGAGGGGAGCAGCAGCGCCGGGCGCGGATTGGGCGGGCATCGGTGGACCTGGCGTTGAGTTGAGGAATGCCACATCATGTTAACAAGCCGACCAGATCAAGGGAAAACCTTGATGACAAAACGTAGACATTTTATTAAGATAGTGATGTCGATATGTTGATACGACGCTGACTGGCAGCCGCCGGACGGCACCCCTCATCGTTAACGGAGTACACCATGAGCAATCTGAAACAGTGGGCCGGCGCAGGCCTGGCGGCCGCTACCCTGTCGTTTGGCGGTCAGGCGCTGGCGCAGCAGAAATGGGACATGCCGACCGGCTATCCGGCGTCCAACTTCCACACCGAGAACATCCAGCAGTTCGCCAAGGACGTCGGTGCGGCCACTGGCGGCAAGCTCAAGATCACGGTGCATGACGGCGGCTCGCTGTTCAAGGCCAACGAGATCAAGCGCGCCGTGCAAGGCGGCCAGGCCCAGATCGGCGAGATCATCATCTCGGGCTACTCGAACGAGAACGCGCTGTTCGGCCTCGACTCGATCCCCTTCCTGGCCACCAGCTATGCCGACGCGCAGAAGCTCTGGAAGGTCTCGCGTGCCGCCACCGAGGCCGCGCTGGCCAAGCAGGGCATCAAGGTGCTGTACTCGGTGGCCTGGCCGCCGCAGGGCATCTTCAGCGCCAAGCCGATCCAGTCGGTGGCCGACCTCAAGGGCGCCAAGTGGCGCGCCTACAACCCCAACACCAGCCGCATCGCGCAGCTGGTCGGTGCGCAGGCGGTGACGGTGCAGGCGGCCGAGCTGACCCAGGCGCTGGCCACCGGCGCCGTGACCACCTTCATGACCTCGAGCGCCACCGGCTATGACAGCAAGGTGTGGGAGCAGGTCAAGTACTACTACGACGTCAGCTCCTGGCTGCCGAAGAACCTGGTGATCGTGTCGCAGAAGGCCTTCGACAGCCTGGATCAGCCGACCCAGGCCGCCGTCACCAAGGCCGCCGCCGAGGCCGAAACCCGCGGCTGGAAGATCAGCGCCGAGAAGAACAACTGGTACCTGGAGCAGCTGCGCAAGAACGGCATGACGGTGGACGCCGGCAGCCCGACCCTGCGCGCCGAGCTCAAGAAGATCGGCGACACCATGGTGGCCGACTGGGCCAAGCAGACCGGCGCCGACGGCCAGGCCATCGTCGACGCCTTCCGCAAGTAAGCGCCAGCGGAACGCCACCCGACGCCCCCTCCCGCGAGGGGGTTTTTCAATCCACTTTCGGAAAGGCAGGCCATGCGCCCACTGCTCGATCGATTCTTCAACATCGCAGGCTACCTGGCCGGCTTCTTCATGGTCGGTACCCTGCTGGCGGTGCTGGCCAGCATCCTGGGCCGGCTGCATCCGGTGTTTGAACTGCCGGGCGCCGACGCCTACGCCGGCTACTGCATGGCCTGCTCGGCCTTCCTGGCGCTGGCGCCGACCTTGCGCCGCGGCGAGCATATCCGCGTCACGCTGCTGCTCAACCGGCTGCCCGCCGCCGGCCAGCGCGGGCTCGACATCCTGTGCCACCTGGTGGCGATCGGGCTGTCCGGCGCGCTGGCCTGGTTCTCGATCCGGCTGGTGCAGCAGTCGCGCGAGTTCCATGACGTCTCCAGCAGCCTGGACGCCACCCCGCTCTGGATCCCGCAGCTCGGCATGGCGATCGGCACCACGCTGTTCGCGCTCGCCTTCCTGGGCGACCTGATCCTGCTGCTGCGCGGCGAAGCGCTGCGCGAGCCCTCGTCTGGTGACGAACCGTCCCGCATCGAATAAGGACTAGCCATGGACCTGACCATTACCGCGCTGCTGATCGGCGCGCTGTTTCTCATTCTCGGCTGCGGCGTCTGGGTCGGCCTGACGCTGACCGGCGTGGCCTGGATCGGCATGGAGCTGTTCACCAGCCGCCCGGTCGGCGACGCGATGGCGGTCACGATCTGGGGCGCTTCCTCGTCCTGGACGCTGACCGCGCTGCCGCTGTTCATCTGGATGGGCGAGATCCTGTTCCGCACCAAGCTGTCGGAAGACATGTTCAAGGGCCTGGCGCCCTGGCTGGAGCGCCTGCCGGGCCGGCTGCTGCACACCAACATCATCGGCAGCACCATCTTCGCTGCGGTGTCGGGCTCGTCGGCGGCGACCTGCGCCACCATCGGCAAGATGACGCTGCCCGAACTGGCCAAGCGCGGCTACCCGGAGCACATCACCATCGGCACGCTGGCCGGCGCCAGCACCCTGGGCCTGCTGATCCCGCCCTCGATCATCATGATCGTCTACGGGGTGGCGGCCAACGTGTCGATCGCCCAGCTCTTCATCGCCGGTGTCGTCCCGGGCATCCTGCTGGCCGGCCTGTTCATGGGCTACACCATGATCTGGGCGCTGCTCAATCCGGGCCAGATCCCGCCCCCGGGCCCCTCCATGACCTTCGTCGAGAAGCTCAGGGAGTCGCGCAACCTGCTGCCGGTCGTCGCCCTGATCGGCGCCGTGCTGGGCTCGGTCTACAGCGGCATCGCCACCGCGACCGAATCGGCCGCGCTCGGCGTGGTCGGCGCGCTCGCCATCGCCATCGTGCAGGGCGGCATGCGCTGGCAGCAGTTCCGCGACAGCCTGCTGGGCGCCACGCGGCTGTACTGCATGATCGCGCTGATCCTGGCCGGCGCCGCCTTCCTGACGCTGTCGATGGGCTATATCGGCCTGCCGCGCCAGCTCGCCGAGTGGATCGGTGCCCTGGGTCTGTCGCAGCTGCAGCTGATCGTGGTACTGATGGGCTTCTTCATCGTGCTGGGCTGCTTCCTGGACGGCATCTCGATCGTGGTGCTGACCATGGGCGTGCTGCTGCCGACGATCGAGAAGGCCGGCATCGACCCGGTCTGGTTCGGCATCTTCGTGGTGCTGGTGGTCGAGATGGCGCAGATCACGCCGCCGGTGGGCTTCAACCTGTTCGTGCTGCAGGGCATGACCAAGAAGGAGATCAGCTACCTGGCCAAGCATTCGGTGCCGATGTTCCTGCTGATGGTGCTGGCCGTGCTGCTGATCTACTTCGTGCCCGGCATCGTGACCTGGCTGCCGCAGCAGATGGCGGGCTGAACCATGGACACGACCGACCTGCTGGCGCCGCGCTTGCTGGCGCTGGGTGATGCTGCCTGGACGGTGGAGTTCGGGCGCGAGATCAACGCGGCCGTCAACGCCCGCGTCATGGACCTGGCCGAACGCATCGCGCTGCTGCGCCAGGACGACCCGCTGTTCGCCACGGTGAGCGACCTGGTGCCGACCTTCCGCTCGCTCACGCTGCATTTCGACCCGCTGCTGACGGACGCCGAGGCCCTGGGCGAGCGCCTGCTGGCGCTGGGCCAGCAGGCGGGCAGCAAGCTGCACGAGGGCCGGCGCTGGCGGCTGCCGGTCTGCTTCGAGGGCGACTTCGCGCCCGACCTGCCGCGCCTGGCGCAAGCCAAGGGGCTGGATCAGGACGCGGTCATCCAGCGCCTGCTGGCGGCCGAGTTCCGGGTCTACATGATCGGCTTCCTGCCGGGCTTCCCCTACATGGGCGGACTGCCGCCCGAGCTGGCCATGCCCCGGCTGGCCAGCCCGCGCCAGCGGGTGCCGGCCAACTCGCTGGCGGTGGCCGGCGAGATGTGCGCGGTCTACCCCTGGGAGAGCCCGGGCGGCTGGAACCTGCTCGGCCGCACGCCGGTGCAGCTGTTCGACCTGAAGCAGGCCGGGCAGCCCGCCATGCTGGCCGCCGGCGACCGGGTGCGCTGGTACGCGGTCTCACGTGACGAATACGAACGGCTGCAGCAGCGGATCCAGGGCGGCGCCTTGCCGCGCGAGAGCTTCCTGCAAGCGGAGGAGCAGACATGTCCGGCATGATCGAAGTGCTGCAACCCGGCTTCGGGACCACGATCCAGGACCGCGGCCGCCGCAGCCTCCGGGATGTGGGCCTGCCACAGTCCGGCTGGCTCGACGGCACGCTGGCCGAGGCCGCCAACGCCCTGGTGGGCAACAACGGCGGCGAGGCGGTGCTCGAGCTGCGCGGCCTGGGCACCGAGCTGCGGGTGCAGGCCGGCCCGCTGCGGGTCGCGCTGGCCGGCGCGGTGGCCGCCAAGTGGCTGCGCGCCGACGGCAAGCATCTCACCCTGCCCGCCTGGCAAAGCGCCACCCTGCAGGTGGGCGACCGGCTGCAGCTGGGCGCCGCGGAAAGCGGCTGCGCCTATCTGGCCGTCGCCGGCGGCCTGCGCCTGCCGCCACAGCTGGGCAGCCGCTCCAGCTACTGGCGCGCCGGCCTGACAGGCTT
The DNA here is from genome assembly GCA_964547895.1 of uncultured Chitinophaga sp. Lineage (GTDB taxonomy): Bacteria > Pseudomonadota > Gammaproteobacteria > Burkholderiales > Burkholderiaceae_C > Malikia. The sequence goes on from CAZJQH010000001.1 coordinate 27,718, forward strand.
GCTGGGCCGGGCGCTGCGCCCGGGCGACCTGCTGCCCTGCAGCAAGTGGAACTCGCCCGACCCGAAGGAATGGCGCAGCGCCTCACCCTGGACCTTGCCAGACGGCCCGATCCGCGTCATCCTGGGACCTCAGCAGGATCATTTCAGCCCGGAAGCGATCGAGACCCTGCTCGGCCAGGACTGGGAGACCACGCCCGAGCAGGACCGCATGGGCATGCGGCTGCGCGGCAGCGCGCTGCAGCATGTCGATGCGGCTGCCGCCGACATCGTGTCCGACGCGGTGACACCCGGCGCGATCCAGGTGCCGGCCAACGGCCTGCCGATCGTGCTGCTGGCCGACAGCCAGACGGTGGGCGGCTATCCCAAGATCGCCACCGTCATCAGCGCCGACCTGCCGCGGCTGGCCCACCTCAAGGCCGGCACGCGGCTGCGCTTCCAGGCCGTCAGCCTGGCCGAGGCACGGCTCGCGCTGCAGGCCCAGCTGTCCGACTGGAAACGCTGGCTGGCCACGCGCGAAGCCTTCGTGCCGGCCGGCTTCATCGACCTCGACGCGCTCTACGGCAGCAACCTGGTGAGCGGCATGCTGCGCGCCGAACCCTGAACCGGAGAACTCCCACATGACGACCCGACTGATCAACCTCAACGCCGACCTCGGCGAAAGCTTCGGCGCCTGGCAGATGGGCGACGACCCGGCACTGCTGCAGATCGTCAGCAGCGCCAACCTGGCCTGCGGCTTCCATGCCGGCGACCCGCTCATCATGCGCAACACGGTGCGACTGGCGCTGGCCCAGGGGGTCAGCATCGGCGCCCATCCGTCCTTCCCCGACCTGCAGGGCTTTGGCCGCCGCGCGATGCAGCTGTCACCGGCCGAGCTGGAAGCGACCATCCTGTACCAGGTCGGCGCGCTGCAGGCGATGGCGACGGCCGAGGGCGGCCGCGTCACCCATGTCAAGCCGCATGGCGCGCTCAACAACATCGCCTGTGCCGATGCGGCGGTCGCCGCCACCGTGGCCCGCGCGGTGCGCAGCCTGGACAAGACGCTGATCCTGCTGGCGCCGGCGCACTCGGAGCTGGCGCGCGCCGGCGAGGCCGCCGGCCTGCCGGTGCGCTACGAGGTGTTCGCCGACCGCGCCTACCTCGACGACGGCCAGCTGATGCCGCGCTCGCGCCCCGGCGCCGTGCTGCACGATGCCCAGCAATGCGTCGACCATGTGCTGGCCATGCTGCGCGAGCAGGCCATCATCGCGGCCAGCGGCCATCGGCTGCCGACCCGCATCGACAGCATCTGCGTGCATGGCGACGGCCCCGAGGCGGTGGCCAGCGCGCGGCTGATCCGGCAGGCGCTGGAACAGGCCGGCTACCGGCTGGCCACGCTGGACCGGATGGGCTGAGCGCCCGGCTGCGGCTCCGCAGCCTCGATCAGGAAGGCGCGGAAATCGTTGACATTGGTCAGCGTCGGCCCGGTCACGACCGAGGCGCCAAGCGCCTCGAAGAAGCCATGGCCATCGTTGTCGGCCAGATGCTCGAGCGGACTGAGCCCGAGTGCCCAGGCGCGCGCCAGCAGGTCGGGGCCGATGCAGGCGCCGGCGATCTCCTGCTGGCCGTCGACGCCGTCGGTGTCGCCCATCAGCGCGTGGATGTGCGGATGGCCGGCCAGCGCAATCCCCGCCGACAGCAGGCACTCGACGTTGCGCCCGCCGCGGCCGTTGCCGCGCACCGTCACGGTGGTCTCGCCACCCGACAGCAGCACGCAGGGCGGCTCGAAGGGCTGGCCACGGCGCGCCACCTGCAGCGCGATGCCTGCCAGCACCTTGCCGACCTCGATCGCCTCGCCCTCGAGCGCGTCGCCCAGCAGATGGGCGGCATAGCCGGCCTCGCGCGCCACCTTGGCCGCGGCCTCCAGCGCGCGCTGCGGGGTCGCGATCATGCGCGTCTCGGAGCGCGCCAGGCGCGGGTCGCCCGGCTTGACCGATTCGCCCTGCCCGCCCTCGAGCGCCGCGCGCACCGGCTCCGGCAGCTCGATGGCGTAGCGGCGCAGGATGGCCAGTGCGTCGGCGCAGGTGCTGGGGTCGGCCACCGTCGGGCCCGACGCGATGTCGACCGGATCGTCGCCCGGCACGTCCGACAGCAGCAGCGTGATGACGCGCGCCGGATGGCAGGCCGCCCCGAGACGGCCGCCCTTGATCGCCGACAGGTGCCGGCGCACGCAGTTGATCTCGCGGATGGTCGCGCCGCTGGCCAGCAGCGCGCGGCTGAGTGCCTGCTTGTGCTCGAGCGTGATGCCCGGCAGCGGCAAGGGCAGCAGCGCGGAGCCACCGCCCGAGATCAGGCAAAGCACGATGTCCTGCTCGCCCAGCCCGGTCACTGCTTTCAGCAAGCGCCCGGCGGCGTGCAGGCCGGCGGCATCAGGCACCGGGTGCGCAGCCTCGACGATCTCGATCCGCTCGCAGGGCACGGCATGGCCGTAGCGCGTCACGACCAGGCCCTCGAGCGGGCCGTCCCAGTGCAGCTCGACCGCGCGCGCCATCGCGGCCGAGGCCTTGCCGGCGCCGATCACGACCAGCCGGCCGGTGCCGAGCTCGGCGGGTGTCGGCAGATGCGGCGGCACGCAGAGCGCGGGCTGGGCCGACGCGATCGCGGCGTCGAACATGCGGCGCAGCAGCTGTTGCGGTGTCAGCGATGCAGGGCGCTGGCTCATGCCAGCCGCTCTATCCAGCCCAGCCCGGCCTCGGTGGTGGTCAGGGGCTTGTACTCGCAGCCGATCCAGCCGTCGTAGCCGATGCGGTCGAGATGCGCGAACAGGAAGGCGTAGTTGATCTCGCCCGTGCCCGGCTCGTGGCGGCCGGGGTTGTCGGCCAGCTGCAGGTGCGCGATGCGTGGCAGGCATTGCTGCAGGGTCGCGGCCAGCTCGCCCTCCATGCGCTGTGCGTGGTAGATGTCATATTGCACGAAGGCGTTGTCGGTGCCGACCTCGTCCAGGATCTCGATCGCCTGCTGAGTGCGATTGAGGTAGAAGCCCGGGATGTCGAAGCTGTTGATCGGCTCGACCAGCAGCCGGAGGCCGGCCAGCCTGAACTCGGAAGCTGCATGGCGCAGGTTGTCGACCAGGGTCTGGCGCAGCACGGCATCGGGCACGCCGGCCGGCGCCTTGCCCGCCAGGCAGTTGAGCTGCTTGACGCCCAACGCCTGCGCGTATTCGATGCCACGCGCCACGCCAGCACGGAATTCCTCGATCCGGTCCGGATGACAGGCGATGCCGCGCTCGCCAGCGTCCCAGTCGCCGGGCGGCAGGTTGTGCAGCACCAGCTGCAGGCCGTTGGCATCGAGCAGGTGGCGCAGCTCGTGCGCATCGTAGCCATAGGGAAAGAGGAACTCCACCGCCTTGAAGCCGGCTCGCGCGGCGGCCTCGAAACGATCGAGGAAGGGCCGCTCGGTGAAGAGCATCGTGAGATTGGCCGCGAATTTCGGCATTTTCGTTCTCCTGTTGTCGTTTCAGTCGAGCAGCGCGACAGAGGCCGGCAAGTCGGCGGGCGTGCTGGCCATCGGCTCGAATTTCACCACGTTGTCGATCCAGTGGCGCGGACCGTAGAGATGCAGGAACTGGGCACCGGCGATCTGGCCCGGGCCGGTCGTGCTGACGCAGGTGACGTCCGCTTGCCAAAGGGATTGCTCATGCACTGGCCGAGGCGCTGCAACCTCTTCGAATGGCTGCGAGGCCAGTTCCAGCCAGACTGGTGAAACTCGGCCAGTCTGCCAAATCCCATCCATTCCCTGAATGAATTGAAATAATTCAAAAAATAAATTTTTCTGACATCAGGGTTTACACTAATATGCATCCATTTCGCATGCATACCAGTGGATAGCTGGATACCGGAATGGACACCTCCACCTCCTACTCGACCCGATGCCACCGTCAAGCGAGCTGCAGCGGCCAAGGCTCAGCCTCGATCGACGCCTTTGGAGCCTTTTCGCCCGACTACGGCCTGCGGCATATCGACGTCCTGCCCGCCGGCGAACCCTCCCGCCTCGACGGTCCTGCCCTGACGGCGCTGGCGCTGATCATTGCCGGCCTGCCGGTCCTGACCCTGATACTGGAAAAGCTGGCCTGATCCCCTGGTCCCGGACACGGAGCCACCCGGAACAGCAGTCGCTCAGTGGCGCACCGGGCCGGCGACAACCGGCGCCTTCATTGGCCAGGCCAGCAGCAGCCAGAGCAGGGTCAGCGCCGCGCAGGCCATGAAGATGCCGACACTGCCCTGGGCCTTGGCCAGCCAGCCGCCGACCGCGCCGCCGACGAAGAAGCCGAGAGACTGCAGCGTGTTGTAGACCCCGAGCGCCGTGCCACGGTGGGCCGGCTCGGCCAGCCGCGAGACCAGGCTGGGCTGGCTGGCCTCGAGCATGTTGAAACCGGTGAAGAACAGGCACAGCAGCGCGGCCACCGCCCAGACCGAGGCCGAGTCGCCCAGCGCCAGCAAGGACAGCTGCACCAGCAGGATCAGCCCGATCGAGAACAGGAACACCGCGCGCAGATGGCCCTTGCGCTCGAGCCGGAACAGCACGCCGCCCATGACCAGGAAAGACAGCACAACCGCCGGCAGGTAGACCTGCCAGTGCTGGCCCGCTGCCAGGCCAGCCTGCACCAGCACGGCCGGCACCGCCATCCACAGCGCCAGCTGGACCGCGTGCAGTGCAAAGACGCCAAAGTCGAGCCGCAGCAGCCCCGGGTGCGCCAGCACCTGGCGCAGGCCGCCACGACCGGCCTTGCGCTGCAGCGCCGGCTCGGCCGGCACCACCCAGGCCACGATCGCCATGCCGGCCAGCGCCAGCGCGGTCGTCAGGCCGAACAGGCCGCGCAGGCCGATCTGCTCCGCCAGCAGCGGCGACAGCACCAGCGAGAGCGCGAACATCAGCGCGATGCTGACGCCGACCAGGGCCATCGCCTTGGTGCGCACGCTGTCGCGCGTGCTGTCGGCGATCAGGGCCGTCACCGCCGCCGAGATCGCACCCGCGCCCTGGATCGCGCGGCCCGCGATCAGCCACTGCACGCTGGGGGCCCAGACCGCGATGGCGCTGCCAAGCGCGAACAGCGCCAGACCGGCCAGGATCACCGGCTTGCGCCCGAGCCGGTCCGACGCCATGCCGAACGGGATCTGCAGCAGCGCCTGGCTCAGGCCATAGACGCCCATGGCCAGGCCGACCAGGGCCGCATCGTCGCCGCCGGGGTAGCGCCGCGCCTCGAGCGCGAACACCGGCAGCACGATGAAGAGCCCGAGCATGCGCAGGGCAAAGATGAGGGCAAGCGAGACGCTGGCGCGGCGCTCGCTGGCGGTCATGCGGTTGGGATCGGTCTGGATGGCGGACACGGGATGGTTGGCGGACGGCCAGGGCCGCCCGCAGCTGATGAGCGGCGAAGCCGCCATTTTCGCTCAAGCGCCGTGCCGCCGCTGCCGGCAGCAGCAGCACGAAGACCGGATCAGGCCAGCTCGGCGCGCATGTGGTCGATCACGGCCTTGTAGTCGGTCTGGCCGAAGATCGCGCTGCCGGCGACGAAGGTGTCGGCGCCCGCATCGGCGACGCCGCGGATGTTGGACGCCTTGATGCCGCCGTCGACCTCGAGCCGGATGTCCTTGCCGCAGGCGTCGATGCGCTTGCGCACAGCCTCGATCTTGCGCAGCGCGGAATCGATGAAGCCCTGGCCGCCGAAGCCAGGGTTGACGCTCATGATCAGGATCAGGTCGATGTCGTCGATCACCCAGTCCAGCACGTCGAGCGGCTCGGCCGGGTTGAACACCAGGCCGGCCTTGACGCCGCGCGCCTTGATCGCCTGGATGCTGCGGTGCACATGGGTCGAGGCGTCGGGGTGGAAGCTGATCAGGTCGGCGCCGGCATCGGCGAAGTCGGACGCCAGCGCGTCGACCGGGCTGACCATCAGGTGCACGTCGATCGGCGCCGGCGTGCCGTCGGGCTTGAAGGCGTGCTTCTTGAGCGCCTTGCAGACCATCGGGCCGAAGGTCAGGTTGGGGACGTAATGGTTGTCCATCACGTCGAAGTGGATCCAGTCGGCGCCAGCGGCCAGCACATGGCGGACCTCCTCGCCCAGACGGGCGAAGTCGGCCGAGAGGATGGAAGGGGCGATGCGGTAAGTGCTCATGCGCGCGATTGTGGCAGCTTTGCCCGCGTCACGGCCAGGGGGTGGCAGCCGGATCGCCATCAGACCGCGCGAAGCTGGTTAGCATAGGCGCATGCCGCAATACATGTTCGACGTCCAGGTCAAGCCCGAATACCTGCCCGCCCAGTCCTCCCCGATGGAGGACTCCTATGTGTTCGCCTACACGATCACGATCATGAACTCCGGTTCGGTCTCGGCGCAGCTGGTCTCGCGCCACTGGGAGATCGAGGACGCCTTCGGCGAGACCCAGGTCGTCGACGGCCTCGGCGTGGTCGGCCACCAGCCCCTGCTCGAACCCGGCCAGGCCTTCCAGTACTCCAGCAGCGCGCGCCTGCACACCGCCATGGGCATCATGAGCGGCCATTATTTCTGCGTCGCGGTCGACGGTCACCGCTTCGAGGTGCCGGTCTCGCCTTTCGTGCTCAATGCCTTCCCGCCCGGAAGCGGCTCGCATTGAGAGGCGCTGACATGAAAAGGAGCAAGCACACGGCCGACACCCTGCTGGCGGAACTGGACCCCGGCGCCACGCTGGCCGAGCGCCATCTCTGGCTGGTCGCCGTGGTCGACTGGCTGCGCGGCCCGGATGCCGATGTGCCGGCCACGCTCAAGCGGGTCGGCGAGCTGCTCGACGCGGCCGAGGCCGATCCCGCCTGGCTGGCGCGCTGGCGGCTCTGGTGGCGGCAGTTCCGCCAGGACGTCGACCTGACCCCGCTGCTGGCCGACTTCGGCTTTGCCTCGCAGGCGGCCTTCATGACCGAGCTCGGGCACCGGATCCGGCACAAGCTGCTGCCAAGCTCGCCGCTGACCACCGACATCACCGAACTGTTCGGCCTGCTGTTCCACGACCCGCTCGATGCGCGCTGGCTGGCCGCGCTGCCGCCGCGCCAGCTCGAGCGCATCGGCATGCTGCTGGCACCGGAACCGGAACTGGCGACGGCAGACGGCGCCCGCCCCGACAGCAGGCTGAGCGACTGGGAGCAGACGCTGATCGACGCCCTGTCCTTCTGCGTCAGCCAGATCAGCGCCACCGGCTTTCGGCCCGAACTGCGCTCGCGCATGTCGAACGAGGCGCGCCGGGCGCGCAGCTTCCACGAGCTGCCGATCGCGCTGGAGGACTTCCGCCGCGCCGCGGCCAGCCATGGCCTGGCCAGCGCCGAGGCGCAGGCCCAGCTGCCCGAACTGCACCAACTGCTGGACCAGGCGCGCCAGGCCGCCTATTCGGTCTACGCCCACCTCGAGGAGCATGGCATCTCGGTCGGCATCGTGTTCCGGCTGCGCCAGCTGCGCGAGCGCGTGCTGCGCGCCGCCACCCTGCTCGACTGCCTCATGTCCGAGCAGCGGCCGCGCACCACGGCCCGCTTCGTCGCCCGGCTGGTGGAAGTCGGGCACGAGAGCCGCAGCATCCGCACCCTGGTCGCCAGCAGCACCGAACTCACGGCCGCCCGGGTGGCCGAGCGCAGCGCGGAGACCGGCGAACACTACATCACCCGCAACTGGGACGAATACCGCGACATGCTGCTGCGCGCCGGCGGCGGCGGTGCCGTGCTCGGCTTCACGACCTGGTTCAAGTTCCTGCTCGGCGGGCTGGCGCTGTCGGCGTTCTGGGGCGGACTGGCCGCCGGGCTGAACTACGCGATCGCCTTCGTGCTGATCCAGATGCTGCACCTGACGGTAGCCACCAAGCAGCCGGCCGTGACGGCGCCGGCCATGGTCGCCAAGCTGCGGGAGCTGCGCTCGCGCGAAGGGGTGCTGCGCTTCGTCGACGAGGTCGCCCACCTGTTCCGCTCCCAGGTGGCGGCCATCGTCGGCAACCTGGCGCTGGTGATACCGGTGGTCGGGCTGATCAGCCTGGGCCTCTGGCTGACGACCGACTCGCCGATGCTGACGCCCGAGCAGGCACGCTACGTGCTCGATGGCCATCAGCTGCTAGGGCCGACGCTGCTGTTTGCCGCCCTGACCGGCCTGCTGCTGTTTGCCAGCAGCATCATCGCGGGCTGGGTCGAGAACTGGTTCGTGCTGCACAAGCTGGACTCGGCGATCGCCTACAACCCGAGCTTCAGCCGGCGCCTGGGCAAGCGCCTGGCGCAACGCTGCAGCCTGTTCATGCGCGCCCATGTCTCGGGCCTGGCCGCCAACATCTCGCTCGGCCTGTTGCTGGGGCTGGTGCCGGCGGTCGCCGGCTTCTTCGGACTGCCGGTCGAGGTGCGCCACGTGACCCTGGTCACGGGCCAGATCACGGCCGCGGCGGCGACGCTGGGCTGGAGCGTGCTGCTGGAGCCGGCCTTCTGGTCGGCGGTGGCCGCCACGCTGCTGGTCGGGCCGATCAACCTGGCGGTGAGCTTCTACCTCGCCTTCCGGCTCGCGCTCAAGGCCCAGGGCGTCAGCGAGGTCAACCGCGAACGCATCCAGGGCGCCATCCGCCATCGACTGCGCCGCGCGCCGCTGAGCTTCCTCTGGCCGGTCAGCGCCCAGCAGGAAGCCCAGGCGCACGCCGACATCGACCTCACAGGAACCGAAACCAACGAGGAGCCGCCATCCGATGGGCGAGTTTGAACTGATCCGCCGCTACTTCGATCGTCCTGGCCCCGCCGCGCCCGGCGTGGTGCTCGGCGTCGGCGACGACTGCGCGCTGCTGCAGCCCGCCGCCGGCCAGCGGCTCGCGATCTCGACCGACATGCTGGTAGAGGGTCGGCATTTCTTCCCCGATGTCGATCCGGCCGCGCTAGGCCACAAGGCGCTGGCGGTCAACCTGAGCGACCTTGCCGCAATGGGTGCCAGGCCGCTCGGGTTCACGCTGGCGCTCGCGCTGCCCGCTGCCGACGAAGCCTGGCTGGACGCCTTCAGCCGCGGCCTGTTCGCGCTCGCCGACGCCGCCGCCTGTCCGCTGGTCGGCGGCGACACTACCAGGGGACCGCTGAACCTGTGCATCACCGTGTTCGGCCAGGTGCCGCCGGGACAGGAGCTGCGCCGCAGCGGCGCCGGCGCCGGCGACGAGGTCTGGGTCAGCGGCAGCCTGGGCGATGCGCGCCTGGCCCTCGAAGCCTTGCTGGGCGAGTGCGAGCTGGATCCCGCAGTGCTGGCGCGCGTGCGCCTGCGGCTCGAGCGCCCGACACCCCGGCTCGCGCTCGGCATGGCGCTGCGCGGCATCGCCAGCGCGGCAGCCGATGTCAGCGACGGCCTCTGCGGCGACCTCGGCCATATACTGGAGGCTTCCGGCGTCGGCGCCGAACTCGAGCTCGACGCGCTGCTCGCAGCGGGCGCCTTGAGCGACGACCTCAGGACCCGACCGCTGCTGCAGCAGCAGCGCTGCGCGCTGGCCGGCGGCGACGACTACGAACTCGTCTTCACCGCGCCGGCCGGCCTGCGGCAAGCCGTGCTGCAAGCCGCCCGCAGCGCCGCCACGCCGGTGACCAGGCTGGGCCGCATCACGGCACAGCCCGGCCTGCGCTGGCTCGACCACGAGGGCCGGGCCGCCTCGCTGCAGCTGTCCAGTTTCGACCATTTCGCCTGAACCCGTCATGAGCCAGACCTCAGCCCCGTCCCGTGACTCAGCGTCACTCGTCCTGCTGCGCGACGGCGCCGACGGCATCGAGGTGCTGCTGCTGCGCCGCCATGCCGACACCCGGGTGCTTGGCGGCGTCTACGTCTTTCCGGGCGGCAAGCTGGATCCGGACGACTGCAGCGCCGACGCCCTCGCCGCGCTCGACCTCGACGCCGAAGTGCTGCGCGAGCGCCTGCACGAGCCCGACCTGCCCCCGGAAAAGGCCGCCGGCCTGCACACCGCGGCGCTGCGCGAGACGCTGGAGGAGTCAGGCCTGCTGCTCGCCGACGGCGCCGACGCCCAGGCCAGGCAGGCACTGGAGGACCGCCTGGCCGCCGGCGAGCCACTGGCCGACGCCATGGCCGCGCTCGGCCTGCGCTGGCAGGCCAGCGCCATCCTGCCCTGGGCGCGCTGGATCACGCCCGACCATCCGGCCGCCGGCCCGCGCTTCGACACCCGCTTCTTCCTGGCCCGGCTGCCAGCCGGCCAGCAGGCCCGCCACGACGGCTACGAGGCCACCGAGGCGGTCTGGCTGACGCCGCGCGCGGCGCTCGAGCGCCATGCCACGCGCGAGCTCGACCTGGTACCGCCCCAGCTCATGAGCCTGGTCCAGCTCTGCCGCCATGCCGACGTCGCCAGCGCCTGGAACGAGGCGCTGGCCGCCCGACCGCCGCGCATCCAGCCCGAGGCCTGCGAGGTCGATGGCGAACGCATCGTCTGCTACCCCGGCGACCCGCTCCACTCCATCCCCGAGCGCGCCCTGCTTGGGCCCACCCGGCTGCGCTGGCTGCAGCGCCGCTTCGAGCCGATCGGCGGCTTCGCCTCCTGGTTCGACTGAACTCAAACCCTGCATGCAACCCGCCTTCAAGCCTTTTCCCCGCCGCGACGATCCCGCGCGGCCCGACAGCCGCTTCCTGTTCTCGCGCCTGTCGCACCTGATCGCGCTCGGCTTCGGCTCCGGGCTGAGCCGGCTCGCGCCCGGCACCATCGGCACGCTCTGGGCCTGGGTCGCCTTCCTGCTGATCGACCGGCTGGCCCAGCCCGGCGACCAGGGCTGGGCGCTGATCATCGGCGCCACGCTGCTGGCCGGCTGGTGGGCCAGCGTCGCCACCGTGCGCCGCACCGGCATCGCCGACCCCGGCTACATCGTGATCGACGAGATCGTCGCCTTCTGGCTGGTGCTCTGGCTGGCCGCGCCAGTCGGCTTCTGGGGCCAGTTCTGGGCCTTCTGGCTGTTCCGCTACTTCGACGCCGCCAAGCCCGGCCCGGTGCGCTGGGCCGACCAGGCCTTCAAGGGCTGGGGCTGGCGCGGCGGCTGGGGCATCATGTTCGACGATCTGGTCGCAGCCGCCTGCACCTTGCTGCTGATCGCCTTCTGGCGCTGGCTCTGAACCCGCCTGCCCTCTCGCCCTTGCACCGATGAGAACCGACTCCCCCGAGATCCTGGACCTCTGCGAACGCCTGGCCCTGGCGCTGAAAAACCGGGGCTGGATGATGGCTACCGCCGAAAGCTGCACCGGCGGCCTGATCGCCGCCAGCTGCACCGGCCTGAGCGGCTCGAGCGACTGGTTCGAGCGCGGCTTCGTCACCTATTCCAACGCGGCCAAAACCGATCAGCTCGACGTGCCGGCCGACCTGATCGCAGCGCACGGTGCCGTCAGCGAGCCGGTCGCGCGCGCGATGGCGCTGGGTGCGCTCGCACATTCGCGGGCCCAGGTCAGCGTGGCCGTCACCGGCGTGGCCGGCCCCAGCGGCGGCAGTCCGGAAAAACCGGTCGGCACGGTCTGGTTCGGCTGGACTGTCCAAGGCCAGGCCTGGACCGAGCGCTTGCGCTTCGATGGCGACCGCGATGCGGTGCGGGCCGCCACGGTGTGCCATGCGCTGCAAGGGCTGCTGGGGCGGCTGGCTGCGGCGTGAATCCGCGCCAGGCCCTCAAGGCAAGGGCCGCAGCGGCTCGGCAGCCGCGAGGTGCGGATGCGGATGCTCGAGCAGCCGGATCACCTCCCTGACGATGCCCCACATCAGCGCCCGATCGCGGCTGGGATGCTCGGCAAGATAGACTCGGGTCGCGCCGATCTCGGCATGGTCCGGCTCATCCGCGGCATCGGGCGTCACGAAGCGGATCGACAGGCCGTAGCGCGCCAGCAGCGGCCCGCAGGCAGCCCAGTCGCGCGTCCAGGCCGGCAGTTTCTGCGCGCCATCCCAGAGCGTGCCGATGCTCTCGTAGCATTCCTCGATCTGGCGGTGGCCCAGCAGCTGCGCCAGATGGCGCTCCTTGGCAATGCAGCTGCGGAAATAGTCCTGGTCGCTGATGCGCATGGCGAGCTCCTCCACGATAATGCTGTGAACGATTGAACGCCCGCGCACGGCAGGCGTCAAGCCCTGGCCCCGAGCCGGTCGATCAGCACCGCGCTGGCCTGGTTGAGCCCGACCACCTCGACCTGACAGCCATGGTGGCGCAGCCGCTCCACCACCTGCTCGAGCGCGGCCACCGCCGTGATGTCCCAGAAATGCGCGCGCGAGACGTCGATGCGCACCGGCCGCTGCTCGACGTCGAGGATGTCGAAGGCCTCCAGGAAGGCATCGGCCGAGGCAAAGAAGACCTGGCCCGTGACGCGCCAGGTACGCAGTCCCGTGACCTCGTCGTCCTCGGAGCGCACTTCGAGCATGCGCGAGACCTTGACCGCGAACAGCACGCCGCTCAGCAGCACGCCGACCCCGACGCCAGCGGCCAGGTTGTGGCTGGCGATGGTCACCACCACGGTCGCCAGCATCACCGCGCTGGAGCTGCGCGGATGCACCACCAGCGTGCGCAGCGACTTCCAGTCGAAGGTCTCGGCCGACACCATCACCATGATCGCGACCAGCGCCATCACCGGCACCTGCGACACCCAGGGCTTGAGCAGCACCATCAGCAGCAGCAGGAAGACACCGGCGAACAGGGTGGAGAGCCGGCCGCGGCCGCCGTACTTCACGTTGCCGACCGCCTGGCCGATCATGCCGCAGCCCGCGATGCCGCCAAACAGGCTGGCCCCGATGTTGGCCAGCCCCAGGCCCGAGCATTCGCGGTTCTTGTCGCTCGGGGTCTCGGTCATCTCGTCGACCACGCGCGCAGTCAGCACCGACTCCAGCAAGCCGACCATGGCGATCGCCAGCGCCGGCAGCGCGATGATGCGCAGCGTCTCGAGCGTGGCCGGCACCTCGGGCAGGGCAAAGCTGGGCAGGGATTCGGGCAGCTGGCCCAGGTCGGCCACCGTGGCCAGCGGCAGGCCCAGCGCCGAGCTCAAGACGGTCAGCGCCACGACGCAGATCAGCGGCGGCGGGACCAGCGTGAAGCCGCGCCAGGGCAGCAGCGGCAGGCCGTAGATCAGCGCCAGGCCCAGCGCCAGCATGGCCCAGCCGGCGCCGTTGGCCACCTGCAGATGCGGCCACTGCGCGGCAAAGATCAGCACCGCGAGCGCATTGACGAAGCCGGTGCGCACCGAGCTCGAGACGAAGCGCACCAGCACGCCCAGCCGCAGCAGGCCGAACAGCACCTGCACCAGCCCGGCCAGCAGTCCGGCCGCGAGCAGGTATTGCAGCCCGTGCGAGGCAACCAGCGGCGCGGCCACCAGCGCCACCGAGCCGGCCGCGGCCGACACCATGGCCGGGCGCCCGCCCGCGAACGCGATCACCAGGCTGATGACGAAGGACGCGAACAGGCCGACCGCCGGATCGACGCCGGCGACGAAGGAGAACGCGATCACCTCGGGAATCAGCGCGAAGGTGGCGACCGCGCCAGCCAGCAGCTCGCGCGGGATGCTGGGCGCCCATTCGGCGCGCAGGCGATGCAGGGAATGGATCATGGTGGCAAATCAAAAAGCCGGCGCCACCCCGAGGGCAGCACCGGCATTTCAGCCTGGAATCAGGCTAGCGAATCAGGGCCTGGATCAGTTGGCGCCGCAGCACTTCTTGTACTTCTTGCCGCTGCCGCAGGAGCAGGGATCGTTGCGGCCGGGCTCCTCGCCCTTGACCACCTGCTCGACGCGCGGGCCGATGCTCTTCCAGAGGTCGCGCAGGTCGTAGACGGCCCAGATCGCCTCGCCGTAGGCGTTCAGGCGCTCCTGGCTCACGCTCGGCGGGCTGTCCTCGCCAAACATGCTGATCGAGGGCTCGCCGTCGTCGTCCTCGGTCATCTCGACGAGGCGGTCAAGCGCATCCTCGAGGAACTCGCGCGCTTCCTTGTCGCGCGGCGCGACCCATTCCTCGGGCCAGGTCTCGACCACGAACATGAAGCCGAGCGCCCAGACCTGGGCGAACGAGGGCAGGTCCTCGTTGGCCAGCTCCTCTTCCATCTGGGCGCGCTCCTCGTCGCTCATGGCGAGCACGGCGCCGCGCACGTCCATGACCTCGGGCGCATAGGCACGCTCGTCCTCGAGGTTGTCGACCTGGGCGTCGAGCGCGGTGGCGACCTCGTTCCAGCGCCGGTTCCACAGCGTCAGGAACTGCTCATACTGCTCGGGGCTGACAAACAGTTCGGGGCCGAACTGGCCGCTGTCGTCGCCCATCAGGGCGCCGAAGTATTCGTCGGCCGGGATGGCGCGGCGGCAGCAGATCAGCGCGGCGATCACGCCCTCGCAGAACTCCCATTGCGGGACTTCGTCGAGGCGCTCGCGCAGGCTGTCCAGGATCTGGTCGAGCGCGTCGTAGTCCTGGTCGTTCATGGCTTCGGTGGCTTGGGTGCTGGTATTCATGCCCGGCAGTTTAGCCGGCCGCGGTGACCACGCCTAGGCAGGCGACGGCGATCGGCGCTAGACTGGATCGAAAGCGCCGGTGCGCCATGTCGTGCCAGCCAGTCGTCCAGGAGGAAGCATGAGCGCCATCCGACTCGCCACCGCCGACCTGCGCCTGCAGGTCGATCCGGCCCGGCTCGGTTTTGCCGACACGACCGAGCTGACCCAGGAGGAACTGCCCTGGATCGGCCAGGAGCGCGCCCAGACCGCGGCGCGCTTCGGCCTCGGGCTCGACCACCCGGACTATCACCTGTTCGTGCTCGGCGATGTCGGCACCGGCCGCTCGACGCTGCTGCAGCAGGAGATGCAGGCCGTCGCCAGCCAGCGCCCGGCGCCACCCGACCTGTGCTATCTGCACAATTTCGACGCGCCCGAACGCCCGCGCGCGCTGCGCCTGCCAGCTGGCGAGGGCCGCCAGCTGCGCCAGCTGATGGCGCAGATGGTCAAGACGCTGCAGGCCGACATCCCCAAGCGCTTCGCCGAGCCCGACTTCAAGGCCGCGCAGGACCGGCTCGAGCACGACTACGCCGAGCGCGAGGCCGAGGCCTACCAGGCGCTGTCGGCCTTTGCCGCCGAGCGCCATTTCGCGCTGCGGCGCGAGGGCGGCCAGCTGATCCTGACCCTGATCGGCGCCAATGGCCAGGGCCTGACCGAGGCCGAACTGGCCGCGCTGCCACAGGCCGAGCGCGAGCGCTACGACCAGGGCGAGCGCGAGCTGCGCGCCGAGATCCTGCGCTTCCTCGAGCTGACCCGCCCGCTCGAGCGCGCGCTCGACGAGGGCGTGACCGCGCTGCGGCTGCAGGCCGTCAAGCCGCTGCTCGAGCGCGAGCTGCAGGCAATCCGCCAGCAGCTGCGCAAGAACATCAAGGACACGCGCAAGCTCGGCAGCTACCTCGAGCAGGTCACGATCAACCTGCTCGAGCACCTGCACCTGTTCGAGAGTGGCGAGCCCGAGGACGAGCCCGATCGCAAGGAGGCGCTGGCCCAGGTGCTGGCGCGCTACCGCGTCAACCTGGTGGTCGACAACGCGGGCGCGCGCGGCGCGCCGGTGATCGTCGAGAACAACCCGCTGTTCCGGCCGCTGTTCGGCAGCATCGAATACCAGTCCGAGAACGACGTGCTGGTGACCGACTTCTCGCGCATCCGCGCCGGCAGCCTGCTCAAGGCCCATGGCGGCTTCCTGATGCTGCACATGCGCGACCTGCTGGCCGACGAGCTGGTGTGGGAGAAGCTGCGCCGCTTCCTGCGCAACGGCCGGCTGCAGATCGAGGAGCCGGCGGTGGTCTATTCGGCCCAGGCCTCGACCTCGCTCGAGCCCGAGGCGGTCGACATCGACGTCAAGCTGGTGCTGGTCGGCTCGGACGAGCATTACTACGCGCTGCAGGAGGGCGACCCCGAGTTCGCGCGTCATTTCCGCGTCAAGGTCGACTTCGCCGACAGCTTCCTGGCCAGCGATGCGACCCGGCGTGCCAGCGGGGTATTCGTGGCCCATGTCTGCGAGCGGCTCGGGCTGCCGCATTTCAGCGCGGCGGCGGTGGCGGCGGTGATCGAGGACAGCCACCGCCAGGCCGAGGACCAGGCGCGTCAGTGCGCGGCCTTCTCGCGCACCGAGGCGCTGGTGGTCGAGAGCGCCGGCGTGGCGCAGGCGCGCGGCGCGCGCCAGGTCGAGGCCGACGACGTCGCCGCCGCGCTGCAGGCGCAGCGCCATCGGCACGACTACCTGGAGCAGCGCCTGCGCGACGCGATCGCCGATGGCGAGCGCATCATCGCGCTCGACGGTGCGCGCGTCGGCCAGCTCAACGGCCTGACGGTGATAGACCTCGGCGACTACCGCTTCGGCCAGCCGATGAAGGTGACGGCGCGCAGCGTCGCCGGCACCGAGGGCCTGCTCAACATCGAGCGCGAGGTCGAGCTCTCCGGCCCGATCCACGACAAGGCGGTGCTGATCCTGCAGAGCTACCTGTCGGCGCTGTTCGGCCATATCGCGCCGCTGGCGCTCAGCGCCTCGATCGTGTTCGAGCAGGAATACCACGGCGTCGAGGGCGACTCGGCCAGCTGCGCCGAGCTCTACGCGCTGCTGTCCTCGCTCGCTGGCCTGCCGCTGCAGCAGGGCATAGCCGTCACCGGCGCGATCAGCCCGTTCGGCGAGGTGCTGCCGATCGGCGGCGTCAACGAGAAGATCGAGGGCTTCTTTGCGGTCTGCCGCGAGGCCGGACTCAACGGCCGCCAGGGCGTGCTGATCCCGGCGCGCAACCGGCGCCACCTGATGCTGTCGCGCGAGGTCTGCGCGGCGGTCGAGCGCGGCGAATTCCAGATCCACGTCGCCAGCCATGTCAGCGAAGGCGCCGAGCTGCTGATGGGCCTGCCCTTCGGCGCCGACCCGGCCCAGCCCTGCCCGGTCGCCCTGCCCGGCCCGGCCTGCACGCGCAGCGCGCCGAACGGCTATCCGGCCGACAGCATCCTGGGCCGCGCCGAGGCGACGCTGCTGGCCTTCCGCCGTGCCTGCCTGCGCGCGAGCAACCCGAAGGCGTGGCGACGGCGCTGAGCTGGTTCATACTAGCGGGCTGCAACGCTTCACTGACCAATACCCCATGAGCATCGAACAAGACGACACGACCACGCCGCCGCTGCACTGGAACGACCAGTACCTGCTGGGCTACAACCCTATCGACGACATCCACGAGGAGTTCGTCGGCCTGGTCGGCCGCATGCAGACCGCCCCCGACGCCGAGCTGCCGGACCTGCTCGACCAGTTCGCTGCCCACTGCGAGGACCACTTCGAGACCGAGAACCGCTGGATGCGCGAGACCGACTTCCCGCCGCGCGACTGCCACATCGACGAGCACGCCGCCGTGCTGGCCTCGGTGCGCGAGGTCCAGGCCCTGCCGCCCGAGGAGAAGGTCGAGGTCATCCGCAACCTGGTCGAGGCCCTGGCCGACTGGTTCCCCAAGCATGCCGACCAGCTCGACTCGGCGCTGGCGCACTGGATGAGCAAGGAGCGCCTGGGCGGCAAGCCGGTGGTGCTGCGCCGCGGCCTGCAGCTGCGCTGAGTCGGCGCGGCCGCGCCGCGACTCTCAGGCCAGCCCGGCCAGGCCGGCCTGGACGGCAACGGCCAGGCGCTCGGCCTCGAGCTTCTCGGCCGCCTGCATGCGGTAGATCTCGTCGATCAGCTCGCGCAGCAACAGGATGTCCTCCGACTGGTCATTGAGCCTGGTGCTCATGATGATGGCCGAGGTCGCATTCGCCTCGAGCAGGGGGCGGTAGACGACTTCCTCGCGCCGCACCTTCTGCACGCTCTCGGGCACCACGCACAGCCCCATGCCCGAGGCGACCAGGCCGAGCGCAGTCTGCATCTCCTGGATCTCGTGCACCTCGGCCGGCTCCAGGCCACGGTCGCGGAACAGCGACAGCACATGGTCGGCATAGCTGGGGCGCGGCTTGCGCGGATAGACCAGCAGGGGATAGGCGGCCACCTCCGGCAGGCTGACCTGGCCCGACTCGCTGGCGAGCGGATGACCGCTCGGTATCGCCACCACCAGCCGCTCCTCGCGCAGCACCTCGCGCTTGAGCGCCGGATCGTCGAAGCGCACCCGGCCGAAGCCAACGTCGATCTGGCCAGCCTTGAGCGCCTCGACCTGCTCGATCGAGGTTTTCTCGACCAGCACCAGCGGAGTATTCGGCTTGCGGGCCCTGAATAGCCGCGCGATGCGTGGCAGCGCGCCATACATCGAAGACGCCACGAAGCCCACCACCAGCCGGCGCTCGACCTGGGACAGGCGACGCGTCATCACGATCGCCTCGTCGAGCTGCTCGAGCATGCGCAGGGCGCGGGCGTAGAAGAAGCGGCCGGCCTCGGTCAGCGCCAGCGGCCTGGCCTCGCGGTCGAACAGCTGCAGGCCCAGCTCCTCCTCGAGCTGCTGGATCTGCCGGCTCAAGGGTGGCTGCGAAATGTAGAGCCGCTCGGCCGCGCGGGTGAAGCTGCGCTCCTGCGCGACCGCGACAAAATACTTGAGGTGACGGAATTCCATGGCGATCGATACCTACAGAGTATGGAACGATTCTAAAACAGTCTTTGATCTGAAGCCTGCTTCCTTCATAAGATCTCGGTCGGAAAACAAGCAAACCTTGCAGCATGACAGCCGAGAACGGCTGCTTGCCGCAGGAGCACAGACGGTGAAGCGACACCGGCTGCTGCAGGAGACAAGCCAAGCCAGACACCGGCCGCCAGCGGCAGCCCGTCAAGCTTGAGCATGCCCTGCCAGCCGCAACGCTCAATCCCATGTGCGGCCCGGCACCAGCTCCCCTCACTCCTGGACCGGTCCTGTTTGTCGCCCGAAAGCACACAAGCACCTCAGGAGATCCAATAATGAGCAAGCAAAACCTGCGCGAGCGCCTGGACGGCATCCTGGTCGATGACCACGAGAAGGGCCTGCACCGTATCAAGCGTACCGCCTTCACCGACCCCGAGCTGTTCGAGCTCGAGATGAAGCACATCTTCGAAGGCAACTGGATCTATCTGGCGCACGAGAGCCAGATCGCCAACCCGGGTGACTACTACACCACCCAGATCGGTCGCCAGCCGGTGATGATCACCCGCAACCGTGCCGGTGAACTGAACTGCTTCATCAACGCCTGCGCCCACCGCGGCGCCCAGCTCGCCCGTCACAAGACCGGCAACAAGGGTACCTTCACCTGCCCCTTCCACGGCTGGACCTTCAACAACTCCGGCAAGCTGCTCAAGATCAAGGATCCGGACAACACCGGCTACCCCGACACCTTCAACAAGGAAGGCAGCCACGATCTGACCAAGATCGCCAAGTTCGAGTCCTATCGCGGCTTCCTGTTCGGCTCGCTGAACGCCGACGTGCAGTCGCTCGAAGAGTACCTGGGCGAATCGCGCAAGATCATCGACATGATCGTCGACCAGTCGCCGGAAGGCCTGGAAGTGCTGCGTGGCTCCTCGACCTACTACTTCGAAGGCAACTGGAAAGTCCAGGCCGAGAACGGCGCTGACGGCTACCACGTGACCGCCACCCACTGGAACTACGCTGCCACCCAGGCAGCCCGCAAGGACCGCGAAGCCGGCAACGACCAGATCAAGGCCATGAGCGCCGGCGGCTGGGCCAAGAAGGGCGGCGGCTCCTACTCGTTCGAGAACGGCCACCTGCTGCTGTGGACCCGCTGGGACAACCCGGAAGACCGTCCGCTGTATCCGGTGCGCGAACAGCTCGCCGAGCGCGTGGGCGCCAACCAGGCCGAGTGGATGATCAACAACTCGCGCAACCTCTGCCTGTACCCGAACGTCTACCTGATGGACCAGTTCAGCTCGCAGATCCGCGTCATCCGTCCGCTCTCCGTCGACCGTACCGAAGTCACCATCTACTGCATCGCCCCGAAGGGCGAGAGCGCCGAGGCTCGTGCCCGCCGCCTGCGCCAGTACGAGGACTTCTTCAACGCCACCGGCATGGCTACCCCGGACGACCTGGAAGAGTTCCGTTCCTGCCAGCAAGGCTTCAACGCCACCGCTGCCGTCTGGAACGACATGTCCCGCGGTGCCGAGCACTGGGTCCAGGGTCCCGATGAAGAAGCCAACAAGATCGGCCTCAAGCCCATCCTGTCGGGCATCAAGACCGAGGACGAAGGCCTGTACGTCGCCCAGCACGCCTACTGGCTGAAGCAGATGGAAAAAGCCGTGGCCGCCGAAGAAGCCCAAGGCAAATAATCAACGGAGACCATTAGCATGACCACCTCTTACGAAAACGTCTGCGCCGTCCTGTTCCAGGAGGCCCGCCTGCTCGACGACCGCGACTGGGATTCCTGGCTCGAGATGTACGACCCCCAGGCCGAGTACTGGGCTCCGGCCTGGGCCGATGACGGCGAACTGACCGACGATCCGCAGACCCAGGTCTCGCTGATCTACTACCCGAACCGTGGCGGACTGGAAGACCGCGTCTTCCGCATCCGCACCGACCGTTCGAGCGCGACCATCCCGGACACCCGCACCTCGCACAACATCACCAACGTCGAGATCGTCGAGCGCAATGGTGACGTGGTCAAGGTCCGCCACAACTGGGTGACCTACAGCGTGCGCTACAACCACACCGACACGTTTGCCGGCACCTCGTTCGTGACCATCGACTTCTCGGGCGCCAAGCCCGTGATCAAGGCGAAGAAGGTCATCATCAAGACTGACTACATCCGTCACGTCCTCGACGTCTACCACCTGTAATCCAGCTCGGCGCCCAAGGTGGCGCCAGCTCGGGTAGAGTAGTCACGGCGCCGACCTCGCAAGGGTTGGCGCCCGTCTTTTTACTCCTGGCGGCCCCCGCCTTCCACGTCCGAACCACCGCAACTACCATGACGACTTACAAGATCGCCCTTAACTTCGAGGATGGCGTCACCCGCTTCATCGATTGCAAAGACACCGAGACCGTGGCCGACGCTGCGTATCGCCAGAAGATCAACGTGCCGATCGACTGCCGCGACGGCGCATGCGGCGCCTGCAAGTCGAGCTGCGAGTCGGGCGAGTTCGAGATGGGCTTCTACATCGACGACGCCCTGACCGAAGAAGAATTCAAGCAAGGCTATGTGCTGACCTGCCAGATGCGTCCGAAGAGCGACTGCGTCGTCAGCATCCCCGCCTCCTCGGCCGTCTGCAAGACCACCCAGGTCAGCCTGAAGACGACGATCAAGTCGGTGCAGCTGGTCTCCGACAGCACGATCGCGCTGACCGTCGCCGGCGACGATGTCGCCAAGCTGTCCTTCCTGCCGGGCCAGTACGCCAACCTGCAGGTGCCGGGCACCGACGCGCACCGCGCCTACTCCTTCAGCTCCATGCCCAAGGACGGCGAGGTCTCGTTCCTGATCCGCAACGTGCCGGGCGGCCTGATGAGCACCTACCTGCGCGAGCAGGCCAAGCCGGGCGACCAGATCGTCATGAACGGCCCCAAGGGCAGCTTCTACCTGCGCGAGATCGTGCGTCCGGTCATGATGCTGGCCGGTGGCACCGGCCTGGCGCCCTTCACCGCCATGCTCGACAAGATCGTCGCGGCCGGCGGCAGCCCCTTCCCGGTGCACCTGATCTACGGCGTCAACAACGACACCGACCTGGTCGACGTGGACAAGCTGGAAGCCTTTGCCAAGGCCCTGCCCAACTTCACCTACGCCCTGGTCGTGGTCGACGCCAACAGCGCCCAGCCGAAGAAGGGCTACGTCACCAACCACATCGAAGCCGGCCAGCTCTACGACGGCGAACTCGACATGTACCTGTGCGGCCCGCCGCCCATGGTGGAAGCGGTCAACCAGTACCTGCGCGACCAGGGCATCAAGCCCGTCAGCTTCCACTACGAGAAGTTCGCCGCCAGCGCCTGAGCGCGGCCTCCCTGCAACAGCCCGTTCCAACGGGCTTTTTCTTACCGATCCAGATGAGCAAACGATTCAAGAACAAGGTCTGCGTCATCACCGGCGCCGGCCAGGGCATCGGCGCTGGCGTCGCTGCGCGCATGGCCAAGGAAGGCGCCAAGCTGGTGCTGGTCGACCGCTCCGACATCGTGTTCGAGCTGAGCGAGAAGCTCGAGAAGAAGGGCGTCGAGGTCATCGCGCTGACCGGCGACATGGAAAAGGCTGCGGACTGCAACAAGGTCATGAAGCAGGCCGCCAAGAAGTTCGGCCGCATCGACGTGCTGGTCAACAACGTCGGCGGCACGATCTGGACCAAGCCCTTCGAGCACTACAAGGAGAACGAGATCGAGGCCGAAGTGCGTCGCTCGCTGTTCCCGACCCTGTGGTGCTGCCACGCGGTGCTGCCCTACATGCTCGAGCAAAAGAGCGGCTCCATCGTCAACGTCTCGTCGATCGCCACGCGCAGCATCAACCGCGTGCCCTACGGTGCGGCCAAGGGCGGCGTCAATGCGCTGACCGCCTGCCTGGCGTTCGAGAACGCGCAGCGCGGCATCCGCGTCAACGCGATCGCCACCGGCGGCACCGAGGCTCCGCCGCGCCGCGTGCCGCGCAACACGAACGAGCAGACCGAGCAGGAAAAGGCCTGGTACCAGCAGATCATCGACCAGACCGTCGACTCCTCGCTGATGAAACGCTACGGCACCATCGACGAGCAGGTCAACGCGATCTGCTTCCTGGCCTCTGACGAAGCCTCCTACATCACCGGCTCGACGCTGCCGGTCGGCGGCGGCGACCTGGGCTGACCGCATCCGCTCCAAGCCAGGGCGGCTGCGGCCTCCCTGGCTTTTTTTCACCCCGAAATCAGGAAAAGAGACAAGCGATGAAAAAGATTGACGTCGCCAAGACAATTGACGAAGCCAAGTTCAACGGCTTCCACTGGATGGTGCTGTTCTGGTGCGCCCTCATCATCATCTTCGACGGCTACGACCTGGTGATCTACGGCGTCGTGATGCCGCTGCTGATGAAGGAATGGGGCCTGAGCCCGCTGCAGGCCGGCAGCATGGGCAGCGCCGCGCTGTTCGGCATGATGGCGGGCGCCATGTTCTTCGGCCCGCTGTCCGACAAGATCGGCCGCAAGAAGGCGATCACGATCTGCGTCATCCTGTTCAGCGGCTTCACCGTGCTCAACGGCTTCGCGCGTGACATCACCGAGTTCGTGGTCTGCCGCTTCATCGCGGGCCTCGGCATCGGTGGCGTGATGCCCAACGTGGTCGCGCTGATGAGCGAGTACGCCCCGAAGAAGATCCGCAGCACCCTGGTCGCGATCATGTTCAGCGGCTACTCGGTCGGCGGCATGCTGTCGGCCGGCCTGGGCATCGCGCTGATGCCTTCCTACGGCTGGCAGGTCATGTTCTACATCGCCGGCATCCCGCTGCTGCTGCTGCCGCTGATCATGCTCTTCCTGCCGGAATCGGTCGGCTTCCTGGTCCGCCATGGCCGCAACGACGAGGCGGTCAAGCTGCTCAAGCGCGTCAAGCCGGGCCTGGACGCCTCGGCCAGCGACGAGCTCGCCATGCCCGCTGCCAAGGCCGGTGGTGCGCCGGTGCTCGAGCTGTTCCTGGGCGGCCGCGCGCTGCAGACCATCATGCTGTGGATTGCCTTCTTCTGCTGCCTGCTGATGGTCTACGCGCTCAACTCCTGGCTGCCCAAGCTGATGGCGCAGGCCGGCTACAGCCTGGGCTCGAGCCTGGGCTTCCTGCTGGTGCTCAACTTCGGTGCCATCTTCGGTGCCGTCGGCGGCGGCTACCTGGGTGACCGCTTCAACCTGCCGCGCGTGCTGATCGCCTTCTTCGCGATCGCCGCTGCCTCGATCAGCCTGCTCGGCTTCAAGACCGAGACCTGGATCCTGTACAGCCTGATCGGCATCGCCGGCGCCACCACCATCGGCACCCAGATCCTGCTGTACGCGCTCGGCGCCCATTTCTACACCATGTCGATCCGCTCGACCGGCCTGGGCTGGGCTTCCGGCATCGGCCGCAACGGCGCCATCGTCGGCCCGATCCTGGGCGGTGCGCTGATGGGCATGACGCTGCCGCTGCACTACAACTTCATCGCCTTCGCCATTCCGGGCGCGATCGCGATGGTGGCGATGATCATCTTCAGCCTGCGCGAATCCGGCCTCTCGTCGGCCGGCGCGATGCCGAAGGTCGCCACACAGTCGGCCTGATCCGGCTCCGCTGAACCACAAGACCCCTGCCAGGCCCTGACCTGGCAGGGGTCTTGTGCTTTAAGCTCCGGCAACGGGCCCGGCTTGGCGTGCCGGCCAGTATCTGATACATTATTTTTATTTTTCGGAGACAAAATGAATCACGCTTTCATCTGCGACGCCATTCGCACCCCGATCGGCCGCTACGGCGGCACCTTGGCCGCGGTGCGCGCCGACGACCTCGGCGCTGTACCGCTCAAGGCCCTGATGGCGCGCAATCCCCAGGTCGACTGGACCGCGGTCGAGGACATCATCTACGGCTGCGCCAACCAGGCGGGCGAGGACAACCGTAACGTCGCGCGCATGTCCGGCCTGCTCGCCGGGCTGCCGATCGAGGTGCCCGGCACCACGGTCAACCGCCTGTGCGGCTCCGGCATGGATGCCGTCGGCCTGGCGGCGCGCTCGATCAAGGCGGGCGAGACTGAGCTGATGATCGCCGGTGGCGTCGAGAGCATGTCGCGCGCGCCCTTCGTCATGCCCAAGGCCGAGTCCGCCTTCAGCCGCTCCAACGCCGTCTACGACACCACCATCGGCTGGCGCTTCATCAACCCGCTGATGAAGAAGCTGTACGAGACCCACTCGATGCCGCAGACCGCCGACAACGTGGCCGCCGAGTTCAACATCTCGCGCGCCGACCAGGACGCCTTCGCGCTGCGCTCGCAGCAGCGCTGGGCCGCCGCCCACGCCGCCGGCCGCTTCGCCGACGAGCTGGTGCCGGTCGAGATCCCGCGCAAGAAAGGCGACCCGATCCTGTTCGGCACCGACGAGCATCCGCGCCCCGAAACGACGCTGGAGATGCTGGCCAAGCTCAAGGGCGTCAACGGCCCCGAGCTCAGCGTCACCGCCGGCAACGCCTCGGGCGTCAACGACGGCGCCTGCGCGCTGCTGCTGGCCTCCGAAGCTGCCGCCGCCAGGCATGGCCTGACTCCGCGCGCGCGCGTCGTCGCCATGGCCACCGCCGGCGTGCCCCCGCGCATCATGGGCTTCGGCCCGGCGCCGGCGGTGCGCAAGGTGCTGGCCAAGGCCGGCCTGACGCTGGACCAGATGGACGTGATCGAGCTCAACGAGGCCTTCGCCGCGCAGGCGCTCGCCGTGGTGCGCGACCTTGGCCTGGCCGACGACGAGGCCCGCGTGAACCCGAATGGCGGCGCTATCGCCATGGGCCACCCGCTCGGCATGAGCGGTGCGCGCCTGGTTACCACCGCGGCCTACGAACTGCAGCGCCGCAACGGCCGCTACGCGCTGTGCACCATGTGCATCGGCGTCGGCCAGGGTATCGCGATGATCATCGAACGCGTCTGACCCCGTCATTCCCTGCCGCTGCAGCGGCAGGCATGAGCTAGCCCGCTTCCGTCAGGAGCGGGCTTTTTTCATGCCTAGCTGACGCTAAACTTACGCCTTCACCCCAAACCCAAGGAGACAAGAATGAAGAACTCCCGACTGAAGGCGATCGCCAGCGCCCTGCTGGCAGCCGGTGCCTTGAGCATCACCCAAGCGGCCTGGGCGCAAAGCCTCAGCAGCAAGACCATCGACGCGCTGAAACAGAAGGTCGAGCGCGTGCAGCCCAGGATGGTCGAATGGCGCCGCTACATCCATGAGAACGCCGAGCTCTCGGGCCAGGAGGTCAAGACCGCCGCCTATGTCGCCAAGCATCTGCGGGCGCTGGGCTACGAAGTCCGGGAGGGCGTGGGCGGCACCGGCGTGGTCGGCGTGCTCAAGGGCGCCAAGCCGGGCCGGACCGTGGCGCTGCGCGCCGACATGGACGCGCTGCCGGTAGCCGAAGCCAGCGGACTGCCTTTTGCCTCCAGGCAGCGCCAGCCCTACATGGGCACCGAAGTGCCAGTGGCCCATGCCTGCGGCCACGACGGCCACACCGCGATGCTGATGGGCGCGGCCGAAGTCTTCGCCGGCATGCGCGACCAGATCAGCGGCACCATCGTGCTGGTGTTCCAGCCGGCGGAAGAAGGCGCTTCGCATGAGCTCAAGGAAGGCGAGAAGTTCGGCGCCGCCGCCATGATCGCCGACGGGGCCCTGCAGCCCAAGCCGGACGCGATCTTCGCCGCCCACCTGATTCCGAACATGCCGCGCGTCATCGCCTACAAGACCGGGCCGGTGTTCGCCTCCTCCGATGTCGTCAAGATCCGCATCAAGGGCAAGCAGACCCACGGCGCGATGCCATGGCACGGCGTCGATGCGATCTCGGTCGGATCGCAGCTGGTCAACTCGATGCAGACCATCGTGTCGCGCCAGCTCGACATCAGCA
>CAZJQH010000001.1:54229-59007 GCA_964547895.1 uncultured Chitinophaga sp.
TCGCAGCTGGTCAACTCGATGCAGACCATCGTGTCGCGCCAGCTCGACATCAGCAAGGAACCGGCGGTGCTGTCGATCGGCAAGTTCATTGGCGGCAACCGCAACAACATCATCCCCGAGAGCGTCGAACTCGAAGGCACCCTGCGCACCTTCGACGAAGCCATGCGCCGCGACGCCAAGGCGCGCATCCGCAAGATGGCATCGCTGATTGCCGAGGCCAACGGCGCCACGGCCGAAGTCACGTTCCCGCCGGGTGGCTATTCCGCCACCATCAACCCGGAAGCACTGATGACCGCCATGGTGCCGGTGCTGACCAAGGTCAGCGACGGCAAGATCATGTCGGCCACCAAGCTGATGGCCTCGGAGGACTTCTCCGAGTTCCAGAAGGAGATCCCCGGCGTCTACATCCTGATCGGCGCGCCCCCGGTCGGCAAGGAACCCGCCACCGCGGCGCCCAACCACAACCCGGCCTTCGATTTCGACGAAGGCATGATGCAGCAGGGCACCAAGGCGCTGGCGGGCATGGCGCTGGAGTTCCTCAGCCGCAAGGACATCTGAGCCGCGGCGTCAGTCCCGCCTGTCAGCCGCGCATCAGCGCCTCGATCGCGCCGGGGTCCACCGGGACGCCGCGCGTGATCAGCTCGCAGCCGGATTCGGTGACGATGGCATCGTCCTCGATCCGGATGCCGATGTTCCAGAACTCCCTGGGCACGTTCTCGGCCGGGCTCACATAGAGGCCCGGCTCGATGGTCAGCGCCATGCCGGCTCGCAAGATGCGGCTGGGCCGGTCCTTGATGGTCTCGCCGCTCAAGGGGTCACGCCGCTCGACCAGCGCGGCCTCGCCGGGCTCGATGTAGCTGCCGACATCGTGCACGTCCAGTCCCAGCCAATGGCCGGTTCGGTGCATGTAGTGGCGGAAGTAATGCCGCTGCTCGATCACGTCGTCGAGGTGGCCGACCTCGTCCTTCCTGAGCAGGCCGAGGTCGAGCATGCCCTGCGCCAGCACCCGCACCGAGGCGTCGTGCGCGTCCTGGAAGCGCATGCCGGGTCGGGTCGCGCCAATCGCAGCCTGCTGTGCCGCCAGCACCAGCTCATAGAGCGCGCGCTGCGGCCCGGAAAACTTGCCGTCGGCCGGGAAGGTGCGCGTGATGTCGGAGGCATAGCCGTCGAGCTCGCAGCCGGCGTCGATCAGCACCAACTCACCCGGGCGCACCGGGCCGATGTCGGCGCGGTAGTGCAGCACGCAGGCGTTGGCGCCAGCCGCGACGATGCTGCCGTAGGCCGGATACTGCGAGCCATGCTGGCGGAACTCGTGCAGCAGCTCGGCGTCAAGGTGGTACTCGCGCACCTCCTGGCCGGCGCGGATCATGGCCGCGCTGCGCTGCATCGCGCGCACATGGGCCTGGGCGCTGATCTGCGCCGCGCGCTTCATCACGCCGATCTCGTGCGCGTCCTTGAACAGCCGCATCTCGTCGAGCGGCACGCAGAGGTCGCGTTGCGCATCCGGGCAGATGACGCCAAAGCGCGCGCGAGCCCTGACCTTCTGCAGCCAGCCGTCGATCCGGGTCTCCAGCCCCGCATGGATCGCGAACGGATACCAGACCTGGTGCCGGTTCTCCAGCAGTTTCGGCAGCTTGTCGTCGAGCTCGTGCACCGACCAGGCTTCGTCGACGCCCAGCGCGGCCGGCGCCGCCTGCGGTCCGAGCCGGTAGCCGTCCCAGATCTCGCGCTGGAGATCCTTGGGCTGGCAGAACAGCGTGCTGTGCCCCTCGGCCGTGATCACCAGCCAGGCGCGCGGCTCGGTGAAACCGGTCAGGTAGTAGAAATAGCTGTCGAAGCGGAACAGGTACTCGCTGTCGCGGTTGCGCTGGCGCTCGGGCGCGGTCGGGATGATCGCGACGCCGCCAGCGCCGAGCTGGGCCGCCAGCCGGGCGCGCCGTTCGACATAGATGGACTGCTGGGGAATGGCGCTCATTCGAGGATCTCCTGGTTCAGTGCGGCGAGACGCTCGGGCGTGCCGACGTCGGTCCATGGCCCGCTCATCAGCTCGGCGCTGACGCGACCGGCATCCATCGCGGCGCGCAGCAGCGGAGCCAGCGGAGCGGCAACGCCCTGAGGGTTGCCGGCCGGGATATCGCAGTACGGCACCTGGAACAGCTCGCGCCGGTACAGGCCTATGGTGCTGTAGGTATGACGCGGGCCCGGATGGTCAGCCGGCAGGTTCAGCGCCAGCCCCTCGTCCGACAGGCCGAAGTCGCCCTTCGGGTTGTGGACCGGATTCGGCACCAGCCAGAGATGCGCCAGCCTGTCGCCGGCCGCAAAGCGTTCCATCGCGGCAGGCGAAAAGTCGAAGCCCGGCACGAACACGTCGCCCGCCACCACCCAGAACAGCTCGTCGAGCAAGGGCAGCGCGCGCACGATGCCGCCGGCGGTCTCCAGCGCGCCGCCAAAATCATGCGCCTCCATCGAATAGCCCAGGTCGAGCCCGACGTCCGCCTGCGCCGGCCAGCGGGCACCAAGGCGAGCCGGGATCTGCTCGCCCAGCCAGGCCGTGTTGATGAGCGCGCGGCGCCAGCCGGCCCTGGCGAGCGCGTCGAGCTGCCACTGCAGCAGCGGCTTGCCCTGCACCTCGAGCAGGGGCTTAGGGGTGTGGTCGGTCAGCGGGCGCATGCGCTCGCCGCGCCCGGCAGCCAGCAGCATGACCTGGGCCGGGCCAGCGCCCGGCAGGGGATTCGGAATCGGCATGGCCAGATTATCGGCGCCCTGCCCCGCTCCCTGCGCAGCGGCGGCGCGATCGCCCCCGCTGCGACACGGTTGCTGGTGATGCGCTCAGTGCCCGAAGCTGTCGGCGTCGAACATGGCCGGATCGACCCGCCTGAGCGCGCTCAGGGCCTGCATCTCGGCCTCGCCGAGGGCGAAGTCGAACACCGAGAGGTTCTGCGCCATGCGCAGCGGGTTGGACGACTTCGGCGCAGTCGCAAAGCCTTGCTGCACGGCCCAGCGCAGCACGACCTGGGCCGGGGTGCGGCCGTGGCGGTTGGCGATATCGACGATCACCGGATCCTCCAGCATGGTGGAGCCGAAGCCGAGCGGGCGCCAGGACTGGGTGACGATGCCCTTCTCGCGGTGCAGCGCGACCAGGTCATCGCGCGCGTGATAAGGATCGAGCTGGATCTGGTTGAGCGACGGGCAGTAGCCCTGGTCGAACAGGCGCTGCAGATGCGCCGGCTTGAAGTTGGAGGTGCCGATCGCGCGCACCAGGCCTTCCTGCTGCAGCCTCACCAGGCCCTCGTAGGCCTCGACGTAGCGGTCCTGGTCGGGGTTGGGCCAGTGGACCAGCAGCAGGTCGATGTAGTCCAGGCGCAGGCGTTCCAGGCTCGCCAGGCAAGCCTCGCGCGCGCCCTGCACGCTGTGCCACTTGCGGTTGAACTTGGTCGTCACGAAGATGTCCTCGCGCTTGACCGAGGACTTGCGGATGCCCTCGCCGACGCCACGCTCGTTCTCGTAGTTCTCGGCCGTGTCGATCAGGCGGTAGCCCATGTCGAGCGCGGCGGCGACCGTGACAGCGGCCTCGGCATCGTTCATCGGCCAGGTGCCGAGGCCGAGTTGCGGCATCTGGATGCCTGGGGCCAGCTCGATCGTGGGTGCAGGGGTGACTTGCATCGTTACTCCTTGTGTTTGTGCATCATCTTGAAACCAGCTGAGCGGTCCAGCCCGAAGCCGCCAGATCGTGACGGTCCCGGCCTCCCGCCTCAGGAAACGATACATTGTGTCAGACTAGTGCAAGCTTTCACGAGTCAGCTTGTCGCCAGCTGTGCTGGCCTGCTGGCGAACAACAGTCACAGTCGGCGAGAGATGGACAATACGTGACATGAACGCCGCCCCCCACCTTGCCTCGACGTCCCCGCTGCTGGCCATCGCCGACGGTGTGGCCACCATCACGCTCAACCGCCCCGCGCACCGCAACCGGCTGGAAAACCGCGACCTGCGCAGCCTGCTCGAGCATTTCGCGCTGATCGATGCCGACCCCTCGGTGCGCGTCGTGGTGCTGACGGCCAATACCGCCGGCCAGCCCAGGCCGGTGTTCTGCGCCGGCTACGACATCGGCGGCTTCGACGACAACAAGGAAGCCTCGAGCTCCTTCGAGCTGGTGCCCGATGCGCTGGCGGCCTTGCGGCCGATCACCATTTGTGCCCTGAACGGGAGCGTCTACGGTGGCGCCACCGACCTGTTCCTGGCCTGTGACCTGCGCGTGGCACTGGAAGGCATCGAGCTGCGCATGCCCGCCACCGCGCTCGGCCTGCACTACTACCCGAGCGGCTTGCAGCGCTATATCGCCAGGCTGGGCGCATCAGCCACCAAGCGGGCCTTCCTGACCGCCCGCCCTTTCAGCGCTGCACAACTCTGGGACACCGGCTGTCTGGAGGCCCTCGCCCCAGCCGACACCTTCGATCATGAAGTGCAGCGCCTGGTCAACGACGTGAGTGCCCTGGCGCCGCTGGCGGTGCAGGCGACCAAGCGCTCGCTCAACGAGATCTCGACCGGCCAGTACGACATCGACGCGCTGCGGGCCCGCGAAGTCATGACCGCGCACAGCCAGGACTTTGCCGAGGGCCGCCAGGCTTTCCTGGAGCGACGCAAGCCAGTCTTCAGCGGGACTTGAAGTTACCCGGCGGAGGCGGGTGCCGTTCGGCAGGCAGAATGCAAAACGCCACCGCGAAGGGTGGCGAAAGCAGGTTTGGCGCGGCTGGCGGGGATCGAACCCACGACCCTCGGCT
>CAZJQH010000002.1:0-42969 GCA_964547895.1 uncultured Chitinophaga sp.
TCTCGCGCTGCCCGACATCATGCAGCAGGCGCTTGCAGGCGCGCACCGCGGCCGGGCTCGCGTTGACCAGCGCCTTGACGACCGCGTCGACCCGCGCATCGAGCTGCTCGGCAGGAACCATCTCGTGCACCAGGCCGATGCGCAGCGCCTCGGCGGCGTCGAAGCGCTCGGCGCTCAGGCAGTAGCGCTGCGCGGCGCGCGGGCCCATGGCGCGCATCACATAAGGGCTGATGGTGGCCGGCAGCAGGCCGAGCCTGGTTTCGCTCAGGCAGTAATGCGCGCAATCGCTGCTGATCGCGATGTCGCTGCAGGCGACCAGCCCCATGCCACCGGCGTAGACATCGCCCTGCACCCGCGCCACGACCGGCTTGGGACAGCGATGGATCACGCGCAGCATCTCGGCCAGGCGGGCAGCATCGGCCAGGTTCTGCGCGCGGTCGTAGTCGGCCATGCGGCGCATCCAGTTGAGGTCGGCGCCGGCACAGAAGGCAGGCCCCTCGGCCGCGAGCACGATGGCGCGCAGGTCTTCGCGGGCGCCGAGCTCGGTGAAGGCCTGGGTCAGCTCGGCGATCACCTCGTCGTTGAAGGCGTTGCGCAGCTCGGGCCGGGTCAGCGTGACGGTGGCGCGCTGCGCCTCGATGGTTACGGTCAAGTTGCTCATCGCGGCCTCACATGCGGAAGACGCCGAAGCGGGTCTCGGGAATCGGCGCGTTCAGGCTGGCCGACAGGCCCAGCGCCAGCACGCGTCGAGTGTCGGCCGGGTCGATCACGCCGTCGTCCCAGAGCCGGGCACTGGCGTAGTAGGGATGGCCCTGCTCCTCGTACTGCTGGCGGATCGGCGCCTTGAAGGCTTCTTCCTCTGCTGCGCTCCACTGCCCGCCCTTGCCCTCGATGCCGTCGCGCTTGACGGTGGCCAGCACGCTGGCGGCCTGCTCGCCGCCCATCACGCTGATGCGCGCGTTCGGCCACATCCAGAGGAAGCGCGGCGAATAGGCACGGCCGCACATGCCGTAGTTGCCGGCGCCAAAGCTGCCACCGATGATGACGGTGAACTTGGGCACCTGCGCGGTCGCCACCGCCGTCACCATCTTGGCGCCGTTGCGCGCGATGCCCTCGTTCTCGTACTTGCGCCCGACCATGAAGCCGGTGATGTTCTGCAGGAACACCAGCGGGATCTTGCGCTGGCAGCACAGCTCGATGAAATGCGCGCCCTTCAGGGCCGACTCCGAGAACAGGATGCCGTTGTTGGCGATGATGCCGACCGCCATGCCCTCGATGTGGGCGAAGCCACACACCAGCGTGCTGCCGAAACGTGGCTTGAACTCGTGCAGCTCGCTGCCGTCGACCAGGCGCGCGATGATCTCGCGCACGTCGAAGGGCTTGCGGGTGTCGGTCGGAATCACGCCATAGAGCTCATCGGCCGGGAACAGCGGCGCGCGTGGCTCGCGCAACACCATCTCGGGCTGCTTGGCGCGATTGAGGTGGCCCACCGCCTCGCGCGCGAGTTTGAGTGCGTGCAGGTCGTTCTGCGCCAGGTGGTCGGCCACGCCCGACAGCCGCGTGTGGACGTCGCCGCCACCCAGGTCCTCGGCGCTGACCTCCTCGCCGGTGGCAGCCTTGACCAGCGGCGGGCCGCCCAGGAAGATGGTGCCCTGGTTCCTGACGATGATGGTCTCGTCGCTCATCGCCGGCACATAGGCGCCGCCCGCGGTGCAGCTGCCCATGACGACCGCGATCTGCGCGATGCCCTGCGCGCTCATGTTGGCCTGGTTGTAGAAGATGCGGCCGAAATGGTCGCGATCGGGGAACACCTCGTCCTGGTTCGGCAGGTTGGCGCCGCCCGAGTCGACCAGGTAGATGCAGGGCAGCTGGTTCTGCTCGGCAATCTCCTGCGCGCGCAGGTGCTTCTTGACCGTCATCGGATAGTAGGTGCCGCCCTTGACCGTGGCGTCATTGCAGACCACCATGCAGTCGACGCCGGCGACCCGGCCTATGCCCGCGATCAGGCCGGCGCCCGGCGCGTCGTTGTTGTAGAGGTTGAGCGCGGCCAGCGGCGCGACTTCGAGAAAGGGCGTGCCGGGGTCGAGCAGCATCTGGACGCGCTCGCGCGGCAGCAGCTTGCCGCGCGCGAGGTGCTTGGCGCGCGCGGCGTCGCCGCCGCCCTGCGCGATCTGCTCGATGCGCTCGCGCAGGTCGTCGACCAGCGCGCGCATCGCCGCCGCGTTGGCCTGGAAGTCCGCGCTGCGCGGATTGAGTTGGGTGCCGAGTGTCGTCATCTGCGGGTCTCCGGAATATCTTTGCCTGGCTGGGCTGCCAGATCGCGCAAGACGACCTGCAGCGCAGCGCTCAAGGCTGCGGTGCACCCATATTAGGGACGAGACCAGGCGGGCGTGTGCCACAATGGTTGCAATTCACGCCATTGCGGCCACTGCGACCCATGCCCCCCACCGTCCAGACCTCCAGCGCTCCCGATACCGGCCAGCCAGCGCCAGCCGGCAGCAGGCGCGCCGTAAAAGACGTCACTCCGATGGCCTTTGTACGCGCCATCGTCTGGGCCTACGAGAGGCGCGGCATGAGTCCGGAAGCGGCCTGCGCTGCGGCACAAATCCAGCCAGAGACCATCGAGGACCCGCACGCCCGCATCAGCGCGCTACAGATGGAGCGCATCTCGGGCTATGCGATGCGCGAACTCGACGACGAGGCGCTGGGCTGGTTTGCCCGCCGCCTGCCCTGGGGCAGCTACGGCATGCTGGCGCGCGCCTCGCTCGGGGCGCCGACACTGGGACTGGCGCTCAGGCGCTGGTGCCGCCACCACGGCCTGCTGACCGACGACATCAGGCTGCGGCTGGACGAGCAGGACGGCGTGGCGACGATCACGCTGGACGATCCGCGCGAGCCGCTGCCGACACGCGAGTTCTGCCATGTCTCGGTGCTGCGCAACATCCATGGCCTGGCCTGCTGGTACACCGATTCGCGCATCCCGCTGCTGGGGGCCGGCTTCAGCTTCGCCGCGCCGCCGCACCGCGACAGCTACGCGGTGCTGTTCCCGGCGCCGCTGCAGTTCGCGGCGGAGCGGACCGCGGTCCGTTTCGATGCGCGCTATCTGGAGTTGCCGCTGCGACGTGACGAGGCCGCGATGAACCTGCTGCTGCAGAACGCGCTGCCGCTGATGGTGCAGTCCTACCGGCGCGACCGGCTGCTGCTCGAGAGGGTGCGCCAGTTGCTGCGCAGCCGGCCGCAGGAGGCACACAACGCCGAGGGGCTGGCCGCGCTGCTGCATGTCTCGCCGCGCACGCTGCATCGCCAGCTGCAGGAACTCGGCAGCTCGCTGCAGGCGCTCAAGGACAGCGTGCGGCGCGAACGCGCGATCGAGCTTCTGCTGCGCACTCAAAGGCCCAACAAGCAGATCGCCCAGGCCACCGGCTTCACGAACGAGAAGAGCTTCATCCGCGCCTTTCGCGGCTGGACCGGACAGACGCCGGCGGAATACCGGCAACGCCATCGCGAACCCGGGAGCGTCAGCGGCCCGACCCAGCCTGGCGCAGCAGTTCCAGATCCAGCACCCTGAGCCCGCCGTACTCGACCCGGATGGCGCCCACCGCCTCCCACTGCGACAGCGCCTCGTTGACGCGCTGGCGCGACAGCCCGACCAGGTAGGCCAACTCCTGCTGGGTGACGCGCAGCACCTGGCCGACGCCAGGAAAAAGCACCGGATGAAACAGGTTGGCCAGGCTGCGCGCGACCTTGACGTCCGGGTCGGTGATGCGGTCGATCTCGCGGGCGGCGATGAACTGGCCGAGCCGCTCGTTGAGCTGGCTCATGATGAAGCGGTTGAAGCCGATCGAGTTGTCCAGCAGCCAGTGGAAGGTCTCCAGCGGCAGGCCGGTGACCCGGCTCTTGCGCAAGGCCAGCACGTTGTAGCGATAGGTCTCGCGCTTGAGCACCGTGCCCTCGCCGAACCAGCCGCCTGGCGCCACGCCGGTGAAGGTGACCAGTGGGCCGCGCCGGTCATCGTTGCTGATCTTGAGCAGGCCGTCGATCAGGCCGAACCAGTAGGTCACCTGGCGCCCGATCTTGCAGATGCAGTCGCCCGGCGCAACCTCGGAGACGACCAGCGCGGCTGCGGCGCGCTCGCGCTCGGACGCACTCAGGCCGGGCAGCCAAGGAATCAGGGCAATCTCGTCCTCGGTCAGCTCGCGCGCGCCCTGGCGCAGTCTCAGGGAAGGTCTCATGCCGTGAATGATTGATGAAGTATGGCCGCTCGCAGACCGATCTAGGGAAAGTACTAGGCAGTAACAACCCTTAATTGTCGCCCAGAAGACAGCCTGACGTCAAAGTCTGGGAATACATTCCATTCCAGAACTGAATGAGCGGCGACAGACCGGCCCTCACCACCGGCTGGTTTTCAAGAGGAGACACCATGCGGACCACCTTCCCCAAGCTATTGCAGGAACATGCAGCCAAGCGCCCCGAGGCGCCGGCCATGCGTGAAAAAGAGTACGGCATCTGGCAGACCACCAGCTGGCGCCAGATGGCAGACCGGGTATCGCATATCGCGGGCGGCCTGCACCAGCTGGGCCTGCAGCGCGGCGAGCACCTGATCATCGTCGGCGCCAACCGGCCCAGCCTGTACGCGACGATGCTGGCCGCGCAGACGCTGGGCGCGATTCCGGTCGCGCTCTACCAGGATGCCGCCGCGCCCGAATGCGTGTTCCCGATCAACAACGCGGAGGTGCGCTTCGCGGTGGTCGAGGACCAGGAGCAGGTCGACAAGATGCTCGAGATCCGCGAGCAATGCCCCCAGCTCGAGCACATCCTGTTCGACGACGGGCGCGGCCTGCGCAACTACGACGAGCCGGGCCTGGCGGGGCTGGCCGAGATCGAGGCCGCCGGCGCCATCTTTGCCAGCGAGCACCCCGACTTCTTCCAGGAGGAGATCGACAAGGGCCAGCCCGAGGACGTGGCGGCGATGTTCTTCACCTCGGGCACCACGGGCAACCCCAAGGGCGTGGTGCACACCCACTTCACGCTGCTCAACCGCGCCTCGGTCGGCGCCCGCTTCGACCGGCTCGACAGCCGCGAGGAAGTGCTGGCCTACCTGCCGCCGGCCTGGATCGGCCAGAACATCTTCAGCTACGCGCAGTGGCTGGCCTGCGGCTACGTGGTGAACTGCCCCGAGAGCGCGGCCACGGTGATGATCGACCTCAAGGAGATCGGCCCCACCTACTACTTCGCGCCGCCGCGCGTGTTCGAGGGCCTGCTGACCAGCGTGATGATCCGGATGGAGGACGCAGGCAGCCTCAAGCGCGCCATGTTCCACCACTTCATGAAGCTGGCCGAGAAGGTCGGCCCGGCGCTGATGGACGGCAAGCAGGTCGGACTGCTCGAACGGCTCCATTACGGGCTGGGCAAGCTGCTGGTCTACGGGCCGCTGCGCAACACGCTTGGCCTGTCGCGGGTACGGGTGGCCTACACCGCGGGCGAGGCGATCGGGCCCGACCTGTTCCGCTTCTACCGCTCGCTCGGCATCAACCTCAAGCAGCTCTACGGCTCGACCGAGACCGCGGTCTTCGTCTGCCTGCAGCCCGACCACGAGGCCCGCGCCGACACCGTGGGCGTGCCCTGCGAGGGCGTGGAGATCAAGCTGTCCGACAGCGGCGAGATCCTGGTCAAGTCGCCCGGCCTGCTCAAGGAATACTACAAGAACGAGAAGGCCACGCGCGAGGTGCTGACCGAGGACGGCTGGTACCACACCAGCGACGCGGGCTTCATCGATGCATCCGGCCACCTCAAGATCATCGACCGGGTCAAGGACGTCGGCCGCCTGCAGGGCGGCGAGCACGACGGCGCGATGTTCGCGCCCAAGTATGTCGAGAACAAGCTCAAGTTCTTCTCGCACATCAAGGAGGCGGTGGCCTTCGGCGACGGACGCGACCGCGTCTGCGTGATGATCAACATCGACTTCGACGCGGTCGGCAACTGGGCCGAGCGCCGCAACCTGCCCTACGCCGGCTACACCGACCTGGCGCAGAAGCCCCAGGTCTACGAACTGATCCGCGAATGCGTCGAGAAGGTCAACGCCGACCTCAGCCGCGACGAGCTGCTCGCGGGCAGCCAGGTCAGCCGCTTCCTGGTGCTGCACAAGGAGCTCGACGCCGACGACGGCGAACTGACCCGCACCAACAAGGTCAGGCGCGGCTTCATCGGCGAGAAGTACGGGGTGCTGCTCGACGCGCTCTATGCCGGCAAGCCCGAGCAGTACATCGAGACCCAGGTCAAGTTCGAGGACGGCCGCACCGGCAAGGTCAGCGCCACGCTCAGGCTGATGGACGCCAAGACCTTCGCGGCCATCAAGCAGGCCGCCTGAAACGCAGGAAAACCCAGACATGGCACACAAGAAAGTCGGCGACGTCATCCTCGACGTCAAGAACATCAGTCTGCGCTTTGGCGGTGTCAAGGCACTGACCGACATCTCCTTCAACGTCAAGGAGCATGAGATCCGCTCGATCATCGGCCCCAACGGCGCGGGCAAGAGCTCGATGCTCAACTGCATCAACGGCGTCTACAAGCCGTCGGAGGGCTCGATCACCTTCCGCGGCCAGACCTTCGGCCACATGAGCAGCCGCCAGGTCGCCGAGATGGGCGTGGCGCGCACCTTCCAGAACCTGGCGCTGTTCAAGGGCATGAGCGTGATCGACAACCTGATGACCGGGCGCAACCTGCGCATCAGGAGCAACCTGCTGCTGCAGGCGCTGCGGCTCGGCCCGGCCCAGCGCGAGGAAGAGGCGCACCGCGAGCGGGTCGAGCACATCATCGACTTCCTCGAGATCCAGGCCTACCGCAAGACGCCGGTCGGCCAGCTGCCCTACGGCCTGCAAAAGCGCGTCGACCTGGGCCGCGCGCTGGCGATGGAGCCGCAGGTGCTGCTGCTCGACGAGCCGATGGCCGGCATGAACGTGGAGGAAAAGCAGGACATGTGCCGCTTCATCCTCGACGTCAACGACGAGTTCGGCACCACCATCGTGCTGATCGAGCATGACATGGGCGTGGTGATGGACATCTCCGACCGCGTCGTGGTGCTCGACTACGGCAAGAAGATCGGTGACGGCGCGCCCGACGAGGTGCGCGACAACGAAGACGTGATCCGTGCCTATCTCGGCACCAGCCACTGAAGGGGACAGACAAATGGGCTTTTTCATTGAAACCCTGTTCGGCGGCCTGATGGCCGGCATGCTCTACGCGCTGGTCGCGCTCGGCTTCGTGCTGATCTTCAAGGCCTCGGGCGTGTTCAACTTCGCGCAGGGCGCGATGGTGCTGTTCGCCGCGCTGGCGATGGCGCGCTTCTCGGAATGGATCCCGCGCTGGATCGGCACCGACAGCCAGCTGGTCGGCAACCTGCTGGCCTTCTGCGCCGCAGCCGCGCTGATGTTCGTGCTGGCCTGGCTGATCGAGCGCCTGGTGCTGCGCCATCTGGTCAACCAGGAGGGCGTGACGCTGCTGATGGCGACGCTGGGAATCACCTACTTCATCGACGGCCTGGGCCAGACCATCTTCGGCAGCGACATCTACAAGATCGACATCGGCATGCCCAAGGATCCGCTGTTCGCCTTCGAGTCGATGTTCCAGGGTGGCGTGCTGCTCAACAAGGAGGACATGATCGCCGCGGCCATCGCCGCCGCGCTGGTCGCCGCCTTGAGCCTGTTCTTCCAGAAGACCGCCACCGGCCGCGCGCTGCGTGCCGTCGCCGACGACCACCAGGCCGCGCAGTCGATCGGCATTCCGCTCAACCGGATCTGGGTCATCGTCTGGTGCGTGGCCGGCATCACCGCGCTGGTGGCCGGCATCATCTGGGGCAGCAAGCTCGGCGTCCAGTTCTCTCTCACCACGGTGGCGCTGCGCGCGCTGCCGGTGATCATCCTCGGCGGCCTGACCTCGGTGCCGGGCGCCATCATCGGCGGCCTGATCATCGGCGTCGGCGAGAAGCTGTCCGAGGTCTACCTCGGCCCGCTGGTCGGCGGCGGCATCGAGATCTGGTTTGCCTACATGCTGGCGCTGGTCTTCCTGCTGTTCCGCCCGCAGGGCCTGTTCGGCGAAAAGATCATCGACCGCGTCTGAGCGCGCGACATCCATAACAAGAACCTGGAGACCCCCATGCTCTACCGCGAAAACGGTCAGTTCAAGACCTCTTACCGTGCCGACCAGCAGATCTTCACCATCTCGCAGGACCGCTGGGCCATCCTGGCAATGGTGGCCTTCGCCGCCATCGCCGTGCCGATGCTGGCCGACGAGTACCTGTTCCGCGCCATCCTGATCCCCTTCCTGATCCTGTCGCTGGCCGCGCTCGGCGTCAACATCCTGGTCGGCTACTGCGGCCAGATCTCGCTCGGCTCGGGCGCCTTCATGGCGGTCGGCGCCTACATGGCCTACAACAGCTATGTCCGCATCGAGGGCATGCCGCTGATCATCGCGCTGCTGTCGGGCGGCTTCTTCGCCACCCTGGTCGGCATGGCCTTCGGCATCCCGAGCCTGCGCGTCAAGGGCCTGTACCTGGCGGTGGCGACGCTGGCGGCGCAGTTCTTCTGCGACTGGGCCTTCCTGCGCGTGGGCTGGTTCACCAACAACAACCCCTCGGGCTCGGTCTCGGTGTCCAACCTCAGCGTGCTGGGCTGGTCGATCGACACCCCGGTGGCCAAGTACCTGTTCTGCCTGGCCTTCCTGGTCACCTTCGGCCTGCTGGCCAAGAACCTGGTGCGCGGCGCGATCGGCCGGGAGTGGATGGCGATCCGCGACATGGACGTTGCCGCCGCCGTGATCGGCATCCGTCCGATGTACGCCAAGCTCAGCGCCTTCGCGGTCAGCTCCTTCATTGTCGGCGTCGCCGGCGGCCTCTGGGGCTTCGTCCACCTGGGCGCCTGGGAGCCGGCCGCATTCAGCATCGACCGCTCCTTCCAGCTGCTGTTCATGGTGATCATCGGTGGCATGGGCTCGATCATGGGCAGCTTCTTCGGCGCCGCCTTCATCGTGCTGCTGCCGATCATGCTCAACCAGCTGCTGCCCTGGGCCGGCGGCCTGATCGGCGTGACGGTCTCGACTGCCGCGCTTTCGCACACCGAGGTCATGATCTTCGGCGCGCTGATCGTCTGGTTCCTGATCGTCGAGCCGCATGGCCTGGCCAAGATGTGGAGCATCGCCAAGCAGAAGCTGCGCATCTGGCCCTTCCCGCACTGATCCCCCGACCCCGACACCCTTCTCCAGTTCCCAGTTCCCCGTTCCCGTCGTATCCACCATCCAATAGGAGACAGACCATGAAGCTTCGCCAACTTGCCATCGCCGCGACTGCCGTTGCCAGCCTCTCGGGCGCCCTGCTGGGC
The DNA here is from genome assembly GCA_964547895.1 of uncultured Chitinophaga sp. Lineage (GTDB taxonomy): Bacteria > Pseudomonadota > Gammaproteobacteria > Burkholderiales > Burkholderiaceae_C > Malikia. The sequence goes on from CAZJQH010000002.1 coordinate 9,372, forward strand.
AGCGCCCATGCCCAGGCCAAGGAGCAGTTCTTTCCCGTGCTGGTCTACCGCACCGGTGCCTACGCACCGAACGGCGTGCCATGGGCCAACGGCTATGTCGACTACCTCAAGCTCGTCAACGAGCGCGGCGGCATCAACGGCGTGAAGGTCACGTTCGAGGAATGCGAGACCGGCTACGCGACCGACCGTGGCGTCGAGTGCTACGAACGCCTCAAGGGCAAGGGCGCCTCGGTGTTCCAGCCGCTCTCGACCGGCATCACCTTCGCGCTGACCGAGAAGGCTCCGGTCGACAAGATTCCGGTGATCACCGCCGGCTACGGTCGCAGCGAATCGGCTGACGGCGGCGTCTTCAAGTGGAACTTCCCGCTCGCGGGCACCTACTGGGTCGCGGCTGACACCATCATCCAGCACATCGGCAAGAAGGAAGGCGGGCTGGACAAGCTCAAGGGCAAGAAGATCGCGCTGGTCTACCACGACAGCCCGTTCGGCAAGGAGGCCATCCCGCTGACGCAGGAGCGCGCCAAGCTGCACGGCTTCGAACTGCAGATGCTGCCGGTGACGGCTCCGGGCGTCGAGCAGAAGGCGACCTGGCTGCAGATCCGCCAGTCCCGCCCCGACTACGTGATGCTGTGGGGCTGGGGCGTGATGAACTCGACCGCGCTCAAGGAAGCGCAGGCCACCGGCTTCCCGCGCGAGAAGATGTACGGTGTCTGGTGGGCCGGCGCCGAACCCGATGTCAAGGACGTCGGCGCGGGCGCCAAGGGCTACAACGCGGTCATGCTGCAGCATGGCGCCGAGAAGCAGTCCGCCATCGTGAAGGAAATCCTGGACAAGCTGCATGCCAAGGGCAAGGGCACCGGCCCCAGGGAGGAAGTCGGCGACGTGCTCTACATGCGCGGCGTGCAGTCGGCGCTCTATGCCGTCGAGGGCGTGCGCGCGGCGCAGGAACGCTTCGGCAAGGGCAAGGTCGTGACCGGCGAGCAGGTCCGCTGGGGCCTGGAAAACCTCAACCTGACCCAGGCCAAGCTCGATGCGCTCGGCTTCAAGGACGTGCTGCGTCCGCTCTCGACCAGCTGCCAGGACCACATGGGCTCGGCCTGGACCCGCATCCACAGCTGGGATGGAAGCAAGTTCGTCTGGGCCTCGGACTGGTACCAGGCTGACGAGATGATCATCAAGCCGATGGTCAAGGCCGCCGCCGCCAGGTACGCCTCCGAGAAGAAGCTGACCCCGCGCACCCCGGCGGACTGCCAGTCCTGATCTGTTGAGCCAGCGTCCGGGCTGGCAGGCGCCAGCCCGGCGAGAAAGCAAGGTTTTTCATGAGCAATCCCAATACCGTCATCAACGTCAACGGCATCGAGGTGATCTACAACCATGTGATCCTGGTGCTCAAGGGCGTCTCGCTGAGCGTCTCCGAAGGACAGATCGCCGCCATCCTGGGCGGCAACGGTGCCGGCAAGACGACGACGCTGCGCGCCATCTCGAACCTGCTGCAGGGCGAGCGCGGCGCGGTCACCAAGGGCAGCATCGAGCTGCGCGGCGAGCGCATCGACAACCTGAACCCGGCCGAGCTGGTCAAGCGTGGCGTGGTGCAGGTCATGGAAGGCCGCCACTGCTTCGCCCACCTCACGATCGAGGAGAACCTGCTGACCGGCAGCTACACCCGCGCCGACAAGGCCGAGGTCGCCGCCAACCTCGAGAAGGTCTACAACTACTTCCCGCGCCTGAAGACGCGCCGCACCAGCCAGGCTGCCTACACCTCGGGCGGCGAGCAGCAGATGTGCGCGATCGGACGCGCGCTGATGAGCAACCCCAGCGTGGTGCTGCTCGACGAGCCCTCGATGGGCCTGGCGCCGCAGATCGTCGAGGAGGTGTTCGAGATCGTGCGCGACCTCAACCAGAAGGAGAAGGTCACCTTCCTGATCGCCGAGCAGAACACCAACATGGCGCTGAAGTACGCCGACTACGGCTACATCATGGAGTCGGGCCGCATCATGATGGACGGCGCGGCCGAGGACCTGCGCAACAACGAGGACGTCAAGGAGTTCTACCTCGGCGTCGGCGGCGGCGAGCGCAAGAGCTTCAAGGATGTCAAGAGCTACAAGCGCCGCAAGCGCTGGCTGGCCTGAGGCTGCCTTGCCGAGTCCGATTCCCAGCCTATTCGAGAAAACCGCAATGTCCTTCTACGACGCACTGGAAACCCGTCCGTCATCCGAGCGCGAGGCTGCCCAGCTTGCAGCCCTGCCCGGCCACATCAGCCAGGCCCAGCGCATGAGTCCCGCGCTGGCCGAGATCCTGGCCGGCGTCGATGCCGGCTCGACCAGCTCGCGCGCCGCGCTCGCGCAGCTGCCGGTGACGCGCAAGCAAGAATTGCTGCAGCGCCAGCAGGCCTCGCGTGCCGCCGGCAGCGACCCCTTCGGCGGCTTCTCCGCCATAGGCTGGCGCGGCCTGCTGCGTGAAGGCGGGGCCCGCCGGGTCTACCAGTCGCCCGGCCCGATCTACGAGCCCGAAGGCGGGGCTGCCAACTACTGGCGCATGGCGCGCGCCATGGCGGCAGCCGGCTTCGAGTCCGGCGAGCTGGTCCACAACTGCTTCAGCTACCACCTGACGCCGGGCGCCTGGATGATGGACAGCGGCGCCCAGGCTCTGGGTTGCAGCGTGTTCCCGGGCGGGGTCGGCAACACCGAGCAGCAGCTCGACGCGATCGCCGACCTGCGGCCCACGGCCTATGTGGGAACCCCGAGCTTCCTCAAGATCCTGCTCGACAAGGCCGCCGAGGCAGGTCGCAAGCTGTCGATCCGCAAGGCGCTGGTCTCGGGCGAGGCCTTCCCGCCCTCGCTGCGCGACTGGCTGGCCGAACGCGGCATCACCGGCTACCAGTGCTACGCGACCGCCGACTGCGGGCTGATCGCCTACGAGACCGAGGCCCGCGAGGGCCTGGTGGTCGACGAGGGCGTCATCCTGGAGATCGTGCGCCCCGGCACCGGCGACCCGGTGCCCGACGGCGAGGTCGGCGAGGTGGTCGTGACCGTGCTCAACCCCGACTATCCGCTGGTACGCTTCGGCACCGGCGACCTCTCGGCGGTGCTGCCGGGGCCCTGCCCGACGGGCCGCAGCAACACGCGCATCAGGGGCTGGCTCGGTCGCGCCGACCAGACCACCAAGGTGCGCGGCATGTTCGTGCATCCGGGCCAGGTCGCCGAGGTGGTGCGGCGCTTTCCCGGTCTGGGCCGGGCCAGGCTGGTGGTCAGCGGCGAGATGGCCAGCGACCGGATGGAGCTCAGGGTCGAGGCCGGCGCTGACCTGGCTGGCGACGCCGGGGTGGTCGAGCGGATCGCCCAGGCGCTGCGCGACGTCACCAAGCTGCGCGGCGAGGTCACGCTGTGGGAGCCGGGCAGCCTGCCCAACGATGGCAAGGTAATCGAGGACGCGCGCAGCTATCAATGAGTCCTGCCCCTTGCGGGGCCTGCAATTGCCGCCTTTGGCGGCAGCTGGGGAGAAGCCGCAGGGCGCGGCTTCTCCCTTTTCCTGTGCCATCAGTCCTGCTTGAGGAAGAGCTTGAGCACACTGGAGAAATCCAGCCCCCCGCGGCCCTGGTTGCGGTTCATCGCGTACAGGTTGCGGGCGAGCTCGCCGAGCGGGATGGTCGCGCCCGAGCCGATCGCGGCCTCGACCGCAAGGCCCAGGTCCTTGAGCATCAGGTCGTTGCCGAAGCCGCCGCTGTAGCCGCGCGAGGCCGGCGCATTGTCGAGCACTCCAGGCCAGGGGTTGCAGACCTCGGTCGCCCAGCTGCGGCCGGTGCTGACGGCCATCATCTGCGACAGCACCTTGGGGTCGAGCCCGTGCGCGGCACCCAGCGCGATCGCCTCGGACGTCACGCCCATGATGACGGCCAGCGCCATGTTGTTGCACAGCTTGGCGACCTGGCCCGCGCCGGCTTCACCCATGTGGAAGATGTTCCTGCCCATCGCCTGCAGCGCGGGACGCGCGAGCTCGAGCGATTCGGCCGGGCCGCCGACGATGAAGGTCAGCGTGCCGGCGGCCGCGCCCGCCGTGCCGCCCGAGACTGGCGCGTCGATCATGCGGATGCCCTTGTCCAGCGCCGCCTGCGCGACCTTCTGCGCCGAGGCCGGCGCGATCGTGCTGCAATCGATCACCAGCGCGCCCGGCGCCAGCTGGGCCAGTACACCGGCCTCGCCCAGGTAGAGTGACTCGACATGCTTGCTCGCGGGCAGCATCGAGATCACGATGCCGGCGCCGGCGACAGCCTCGGCAACCGAGCCGGCCACCGCGACGCCCTGCTGGCGCGCGGCCTGGCAGGCTTGCGCGCTGAGATCGAAGGCCTTGACCGAGTGGCCGGCCTTGACCAGGTTGGCGGCCATCGGGCCGCCCATATTGCCCAGACCGATGAAGGCGATGGATGGGGTCATGCTTGTCTCCTGTAGGTATTGGATGATGATGGGTTCACGCCAGGTCGGCCAGCGGATGGGGCCCGGTGAAATGCGGCGCAAGGTGGGCGGCGATCAGCTCGGGCGTGACTTCGGCCAGCGTGGCCGGCTGCCAGCGCGGCTTCTTGTCCTTGTCGACCAGCAGCGCGCGCACGCCCTCGGCGAAGTCGTGCTGCAGGCTGCAGCCCACCGAAGCCTGGTACTCGAGCCGGAACACCTCGGCCAGCGAGGCATGGCGGGTGGCGCGCTGGAGCTCGAACGACAGCGCGGCAGAGGTCGGCGAGCCCTTGGCGAAGTTAGCGCCGGCCTGCGCCAGCCAGGGGTCGGCGTCGGACGCGAGCGCGACCAGGCGCGGCGCGATCTCGGCCAGCGTGTCGCGCGCGATCAGCTCGTTGATGCGCGGCAGATGCGGCTGCAGCACCGGGGCTGGCAGTTCCCGCGTCGAGTGACACGCCAGCAGGTGGTCGAGCCGGGCGGCATCTGCCTGCTGCTCTCCCTGCCAGTCGGCCGCGACGATGTCGTCGAGCAGGGCTGGCAGGCCGTCGGCCGGCAGCGCGAAGTCGGCCAGGCCGGCAAACAGCGCGTCGCTGGCGTTGAGCGGCGCACCCGTCAGTGCCAGGAACAGCCCGGCGCGGCCCGGCATGCGCTGCAGGAACCAGCTGCCTCCGACGTCCGGATAGAGCCCGATCGTGATCTCGGGCATCGCGAAGCGGGTCTTCGGGGTGACGACGCGGTGCGAGGCGCCTGCCAGCAGCCCGATGCCGCCGCCCATCACGATGCCATGGCCCCAGCACAGCAAGGGCTTGGGGTAGCAGTGGATCAGGTAGTCGAGCCGGTACTCGCGCTCGAAGAAGGCGGCGGCGCGCTCGGGCACCTGGCCGGCGGGCGTGGCGCGGATCGAGCGGTACAGGTCGACGACGTCGCCGCCGGCGCAGAAGGCCTTCTCGCTGCAGGAATCCAGGATCACGCCGGCTATTGCCGCATCGCCGGCCCAGACCGCGAGCTGCGGCGCGAGCAGGTCGATCATCTCGAGCGAAAGCGCGTTGAGGCTGGCGGGCTGGTTCAGCGTGGCGCGGCCGAAGGCCAGGCCAGAAGCCGTCTCGATGCGGCTGAACAGAACGGGGGCGTCCATCGCGTTCACCTCAGGCATTGCGCCATTGCGGGGCGCGCTTTTCGAGGAAGGCGTTGACCCCTTCGCGCTGGTCCTGGGTGTCGAACAGCGCGACGAAGGCCTCGCGCTCGCCGACCAGCACCTGCTGCGGGTGGCCGCTGCGCGCGCCCTGGATCAGGCGCTTGCAGGCGGTCACGGCGCTCGGGCTCTGGCGGCAGACCGCCTCGGCCAGCTCGAGCGCTCGGCCCAGCGCCTGGCCGCGCGGCACCAGCTCGTCGGCCAGGCCGATCTGCAGCGCCCTGGCCGCATCGACGCGCTCGCCGAGCAGGATCATGCGCTTGGCCCAGGACTCGCCAACGGTCCAGCTCAGCCACTGGGTGCCGCCCGCGCAGGGCAGCAGGCCGACGGCGGCCTCGGGCAGCGCCATGACGGCGTGCTCCTCGGCTACGCGCAGGTCGCAGGCCAGCGCGCATTCCAGGCCGCCGCCCATCGCGTAGCCGTTGATCGCTGCGATGCTGACGCCGCGGAATGCCGCCAGCGCCTCGAAGGCGGCGCCAAAGCGGCGCGCCATCGTGGCTGCGACGCCCTTGTCGCCGGAGGCGAACAGCTTGAGGTCGGCGCCAGCGCTGAAGAACTTGGGGCCGTCGCCGGTGACCACGAGCGCATAGACGTCGAGGTCGGCGTTGAGGTCAGTCACCAGCTGCTGCAGCGCAGCCAGGCTCTGCTCGGTCCAGGTATGGGCCGGCGGATTGTCGAGGGTGACGATGGCGGTGTGGCCGAGCTTCTCGAGCCGCAGGCCGGTGTAGTTGTTCGGGTTCATCGGATGGTCTCGGTAGCGTTGTCCTGCAGCATGCGGCGCGCGACGATCACGCGCATGATCTCGTTGGTGCCCTCCAGGATCTGGTGCACGCGCGCGTCGCGCAACAGGCGTTCCAGCGGATATTCGCGGATATAGCCGTAGCCGCCGTGGATCTGCAGCGCCTGGTTGCAGACCTCGAAGCCGATGTCGGTCGCGAAGCGCTTGGCCATCGCGCAGTAGACGCTGGCGTCGGCGTGACCGGCATCGAGCTTGCTCGCGGCCAGCCGCACCATCTGGCGCGCGGCCACCAGCTCGGTCGCCATGTCGGCGAGCTTGAACTGCAGCGCCTGGAAGTCGGCCAGCGGACGGCCGAACTGGCGCCGCTCCTGCATGTAGCGCTGGGCCGCGTTCAGGGCCCCTTGCGCGGCGCCGATCGAGCAGGTCGCGATATTGATGCGACCGCCATCGAGTCCCTTCATCGCGATCCGGAAGCCCTCGCCCTCCTCTCCGAGCAGGTTGGCAGCGGGCACCCGCACCTGGTCGAAGCTGATGGTTCGGGTGGGCTGGCTGTTCCAGCCCATCTTCTCCTCCTTCTTGCCATAGGAGATGCCAGGCGCATCGGCCGGCACCGCGAAGGCCGAGATGCCCGCGGCAGCCGAGCCGGGCTCGCCAGTGCGCGCCATCACGACCAGCAGGTCGGTGCTGCCCGCGCCCGAGATGAAGGCCTTGGAGCCGGTGACCAGATAGTCGTCGCCGTCGCGCAGCGCGCGCGTCTTGAGCGATGCGGCGTCCGAGCCGGCGCCAGGCTCGGTCAGACAGTAGGACGCGAGCCTGGTGCCCGAGGTCAGTGCCTCGCCCCATTGCTCGCGCACGCTGGCGCTGCCCCAGCTGCCAAGCATCCAGGTCGCCATGTTGTGGATGGTGATGAAGGCGGTGGTCGAGGGATCGAACGCGGCCATCTCCTCGAACACCAGCGTCGCGTCCAGGCGCGGCAGCGCCAGCCCGCCTATGCTCTCGGGCGCGTAGAGCCCGCAGAATCCCAGCTCGCCCGACTTGGCGATCTGATCCTTGGGAAAGACGCCCTCGGCGTCCCAGTGCGCGGCGTGCGGCGCGAGTTCGGCCAGCGCGAAGTCGCGCGCCGACTGGGCGAACGCGCGCTGTTCCTCGCTCAGTTCAAAGTCCATGTGAACCTCATTCAGGATGGGCGCGGCGGCTGGCGCAAGGGGCAGGTCCGCCGCGCGACAGACTCACTTCAGGCTGATGGTGGTGTTGACGCCCTGCGACGAGGTGCTGTCGTCGAACCAGCGCGCCGTCACGGTCTTGGTCTGGGTGTAGAACATCACCACCTGCTTGCCGTAGGGGCCAAGGTCGCCGAGCTTGGAGGCACGCGAACCGGTGAACGAGAACATCGGCACCGGCACGGGAATCGGCACGTTGATGCCGACCTGGCCGACGTCGATGTCCTCCTGGAAACGACGCGCCGCCGCGCCGCTCTGGGTGAAGATCGCGGTGCCGTTGCCGTTCGGGTTGGCGTTGATGAAATCGATCGCCTCGTCGATGTCCTTGGCTGCGACGATCGCGAGCACCGGGCCGAACACCTCCTGGTCGTAGATGGCCATGCCGGGCCGCACGCCCGAGAAGATGGTCGGACCGACGAAGTTGCCCTGCTCGAAGCCCGCCACCTGCGGCTGGCGTCCGTCGAGCTCGAGCGTCGCGCCATCGGCGACGCCGCGCTCGATCAAGGACTCGATGCGCTCGCGCGCTGCGCAGGAGATCACCGGGCCGACGTCGGTGCCCGGCTCGGTGCCGGCGCTGACCTTGAGCGTCCTGGCCTTGGCCACCAGCTCGGGGATCCACTGCTGCGCCTCGCCGACCAGCAGCACCACCGACAACGCCATGCAGCGCTGGCCGGCGGCGCCGAAGGCCGCGCCGGCGATCGCGTTGAGCGTCTGCTCCTTGTTGGCGTCGGGCAGCACGATGGCGTGGTTCTTGGCGCCCATCATGCACTGCACCCGCTTGCCGTTGAGGCTGGCGCGGTTGTAGACATGGGTGCCGACCCGGGTCGAGCCGACGAAGGACACCGCCTTGATGTCGGGATGGTCGCAGATCGCGTCGACCACCTCGGCCGCGCCATGCACCACGTTGAGCACGCCCTTGGGAATGCCGGCCTCGAGCGCGAGCTCGACCAGGCGCATCGTGACCATCGGGTCCTGCTCGGACGGCTTGAGCACGAAGGTGTTGCCGCAGGCGATCGCCATCGGGAACATCCAGAGCGGGATCATGGCCGGGAAGTTGAACGGCGTGATGCCGGCGCAGACGCCCAGCGGCTGCAGCAGCGTGTAGGTATCGACGCCGCTGGCGACGTTGTTGGCCAGCTCGCCCAGCTGCAGGTTGCCGATGCTGGCCGCATGCTCGACGACCTCGAGGCCGCGGAACACGTCGCCCTCGGCGTCGGCCAGGGTCTTGCCCTGCTCGGCCGTCAACGTCGCCGCCAGCGACTTGATGTTGTCGCGGATGAGCTGCTGGTACTTCAGGAAGATGCGCGCGCGGGTGCCGATCGGCGTCTTGCGCCAGGCCGGGAAGGCCGCCTTGGCAGCGGCGACCGCCTGCGCCAGCTCGTCGGCGGTGGCCAGCGGCACGCGCGCGAGGACCTGCTGGGTCGCCGGGTTGATGATGTCGCGCCACTGGCTGGTGGCGGACTGGACGAACTCACCGTTGATGAGAAGCGGGATGTTGGGAATGCTGGCCGTCATGGCGGTCTCCTGTGGTTGTCGTGTGTCACGAGTCGAAAGACTCTTCACAATCACTATATACACAGATTCCACAAACGCGCCTAGAATGCGCTTGTAAAGATGAATTCCTGTGAAGTCCTTTCACGCAAACCAGCCTGTCTTGTGAAACCTGTGAAATGAACACCAGCCGCAAACTCTTCGTCGGACCGCGCGTGCGCCGCCTGCGCGAGCAGCAGGGCTGGAACCAGGCGACGCTGGCGCAGCGGCTCTCGGTCTCGCTGAGCTATGTGAGTCAGATCGAGAACAACCAGCGCCCGGTCACCGCCGGCGTGCTGCTCAAGCTGGCCGAGACCTTCGGCGGCGACATCGGCCAGTTCTCGGAGGACCAGGACAAGCGCCTGCTGGCCGAGCTCGACGCCGCGCTGCACGACCGCACGCTGCGCAGCGACCGGCTGCCGGCCGCAGCACTGACCCGCATGCTCGACCAGGCGCCCGAACTGGTCGAGAGCTTTCTCAAGCTCTACCAGCGCCACCACCGCCTGCTGGAGGAGCATGCGCAGACGATAGACCGCTACTACGGCGAGCTGGGCTCAGCCAGCGGCAGGCCAGGCCAGGCGCTGAGCTATGTCCCGCCTCACGAGGAGGTGCGCGACTACCTGAACCGGCGCAACAACTACCTCGACGAGATCGACCAGCTGGCCGAGCAGTTTGCGACCGGCCTGGGCCTGAGCCCAGGGCTGCGGGCGGCGGCCATCACCGGCGTGCTGCAAGCCAGGCTCAGGGTCGAGGTCGTGCGCTCGCAGAGCCAGGGCGGGCTGCTGCGCCACTACGATCCGGTGCGCCGCCGCCTGACGCTGCCCGAGGGGCTCAACGACGCGCAGCAGGCCTTCCAGCTCGCGACCCAGTATGCCCTGCTCGCGCATGGCGAGGCGATCGAGGCCGAGATCGTCCAGGGCGGCTTCACCGACCCGGCAACCCAGGCACTGGCGCGCCAGGGACTCGCGCATTACTTTGCCGGCGCGGTCATCCTGCCCTATGGCGATTTCCTGCAGGCGGCGCGCCAGCTGCGCTACGACATCGAGCTGCTGCAGCTGCGCTTCCAGGTCAGCTTCGAGACCGTCTGCCACCGGCTCTCGACGCTGCAGCGGCCGAACGCGCGCGGGGTGCCGTTCTACTTCCTGCGCCTGGACCAGGCCGGCAACATCTCCAAGCGCCAGAGCGCGACCTCGTTCCACTTCGCGCGCCATGGCGGCGCCTGTCCGCTCTGGCATGTGCACGAGGCCTTCGCCCAGCCCGGTCGCATCCTGACCCAGGTCGCCGAGATGGCCGACGGCTCGCAGTTCTTCGGCATCGCGCGCACGATCGAGCGCGGCAGCGGCGGCTTTCGCAAGCGGCGCAAGCTGTTCGCGGTCGGCCTGGGCTGCGAGCTGGCGCACGCGCGCGAGCTGGTCTACGCCGACGGGCTCGACCTGCAGCACCCCTCCGACGTGGTGCCGATCGGCCCGGGCTGCCGGGTCTGCCCGCGATCCGACTGCGTGCAGCGCGCCTTTCCGCCGGCCGGCAAGGCCTTGCTGGTCGACAGCGATACCGAGTCGCTGGTCTCCTATCACTTCCAGCCCGACTGAGGCCGGCGGTACTCGCCGGGGCGCGATCCGGTCCATTTGCGGAACGCGCGGTGGAAGGCACTGGCCTCGGAGAAGCCGAGCGCGGCCGCGATGTCGGACAGGCTGGCCTGGCTGTCGGCCAGCAGGCTGATCGCCATGTCGCGCCGCAGGTCGTCGAGGATGGTCCGGTAGGAGCTGCCGTCGAGCTCCAGGCGCCGCCTCAGCGTGGCCTCCGACAGGTTGAGCTGGCGCGCGAGCTCGGGCAGGCTGGGCCAGCCGGCCGGGTCCAGGCCACGCAGCCAGCGCCGGATGCGCGCCGACAGGCCCGAGCTGTTCTTGTACTTGACCAGGAAGTTGGCCGGCGCCGAGCGCAGGAACTCCTTCATGCCCGCCTCGTCGCGCAGGTTGCGCAGGCCCAGGTAGGCGGCATCGAAGCTGATGCCGGAGTCAGGCTGGCCAAAGCGCAGCTCAGGCGCGAACAGGACCCGCCATTCGCCGCTGAAGGACGGCTCGGCGCAGCGGAACCGGGCCTGCAGCAGCGGGATGCGGCGCCCGACCAGCCAGCAGGCCAGGCCATGCAGCAGGAGCAGATAGGTGCCGTAGGCAAAGGCGCGCCGCGGCGGGATAGTCTGCCCGGTCACGGGATCGAACCGATCGACGATGCGGATGCGCGCGACGCCGCCCGCGATCTCGAGCTCGCCGTGGAAGTCATCGAGCAGCAGGCGCAGGAAGCGCAGCGCGCGGCGCAAGGCGCGCTCGAGCGTGTCGGCATGGATCAGGGCGTGGCACAGCAGGGTGAAGCTGCCCGACTTCATGCGCCGGCTGTCGAGGCCGAAGAACTCGTCGTCGATCCGCTGCGCGATGCCATGCCAGAGCAGGCCATAGGCGGACGAGGACACGCGCGCCTGCGGCAGCGCTAACAGCTCGGGCGAGATGCCGGCGCGTGCCAGCAGCGCACGTTCATCGATGCCGCGCTCGCGCAGGCAGGCCAGCGCCTCGTGCACGAAGGCGATCGCGATCGTGCCCTTCTCCGCCTCGACCGGCACCCGGGCGGCAGGACTGACCAAATCCGTCATCGGGTTTGAAGGCTTGCGCCATTGATGCCCGCTCGCAGGGCGTCTAAAGTGACCAAAAGCGTCGCGATGGCGCGCATTACAAGACAAAGGAGCATGCGATGGAAGTCAAGGACAGGGTTTTCGTGGTGACCGGCGGTGGTTCCGGTCTCGGGGCGGCAACGGCGGCCATGCTGGTCGCGCGCGGCGGCCGGGTCGTGCTGGCCGATGTCAACGCCGAAGCCGGGCGCAAGGTCGAGGCCGCGCTCGGCGAGCGGGCCCGCTTCGTGCAGACCGACGTCAGCAGCGACGAGAGCGCGCGCGCCGCGTTCGAGCTCGCGCAATCGATCGGCCCGCTGCGCGGCCTGGTCAACTGCGCCGGCATCGCGCCGGCCGAGAAGGTGGTCGGCAAGAACGGCGCGCACCGGCTCGAGAGCTTCGCGCGCGCGGTCAGCATCAACCTGGTCGGCAGCTTCAACATGATCCGGCTGGCGGCCGAGATCATGGGCGCGAGCGAGCCTGAGGACAGCGGGGAGCGCGGCGTCATCGTCAACACCGCCTCGGTCGCGGCCTACGACGGCCAGATCGGCCAGGCCGCCTACGCGGCGTCCAAGGGCGGCATCGTCTCGATGACGCTGCCGATCGCGCGCGAGCTGGCCCGCAGCGGCATCCGCGTCATGACGATCGCACCCGGCATCATGGAGACGCCGATGCTGCTGGGCATGCCGGCCGAGGTCCAGCAGGCGCTCGGGGCCATGGTGCCCTTCCCCTCGCGGCTGGGCAAGCCGGCCGAATACGCGGCACTGGTCGAACATATCCTGGCCAACCCCTACCTCAACGGCGAGGTGATCCGCCTCGACGGCGCCATCCGCATGGCCGCCAAGTAATAGCAAAGGAACAACACAATGTCTCACGATCCGATTGTCATCGTTTCCGCTGCCCGCACCCCGATCGGCGGCCTGCTCGGCGACCTCTCGGGCCTGGCCGGCTGGGAGCTGGGCGGCATTGCGATCCGGGCCGCAATCGAGCGCGCCGGCCTGTCCGGGGACGCCATCGACGAGGTGCTGATGGGCTGCTGCCTGATGGCCGGCCAGGGCCAGGCCCCGGCGCGCCAGGCAGCGCTGGCCGCCGGCCTGCCGATCTCGGCCGGCGCGGTGACGATGAGCAAGATGTGCGGCTCGGGCATGCGCACCACCATGTTCGCGCACGACATGCTGGCCGCCGGCAGCGCCGACGTGATGGTGGCCGGCGGCATGGAGAGCATGAGCAACGCGCCGCACCTGATGTTCGCGCGCAAGGGCGTGAAGTACGGCGCCGCCACCCTGTTCGACCACATGGCGATGGACGGCCTGGAGGACGCCTACGAGCGCGGCAAGGCGATGGGCGTGTTCGCCGAGGCCTGCGTCGACAAGTTCGGCTTCACGCGCGAGCAGCAGGACGACTACGCGATCGCCTCGACCACCCGCGCCAAGGCCGCCAACGAGGACGGCAGCTTCGACTGGGAGATCGCGCCGGTCACGCTCAAGGGCCGCAGCGGCGAGACCGTCATCAGGCACGACGAGCAGCCCTTCAAGGCCAAGCTCGACAAGCTGCGCGGACTCAAGCCCGCGTTCAAGAAGGACGGCACCATCACCGCGGCCAACGCCAGCAGCATCTCGGACGGCGCCGCCGCACTCGTCTTGATGCGCGAATCGACCGCCAGCCGGCTGGGCGTCGCGCCGATCGCGCGCATCGTCTCGCACGCGGTGCATGCACAGGAGCCGGCCTGGTTCAGTACCGCGCCGGCCGGCGCCATCCGCAAGGCGCTCGCGCGCGCGGGCTGGCAGGCATCCGACGTCGAGCTGTGGGAGGTCAACGAAGCCTTTGCCGCCGTCACCATGGCCGCGATGAGCGAGTTCGCGCTGCCGCACGAGATCGTCAACGTCCACGGTGGCGCCTGCGCGCTAGGCCACCCGATCGGCGCCTCGGGAGCGCGCATCATCGTCACGCTGCTCGGCGCCTTGAAGCAGCGCGGCCTGCGTCGCGGCCTGGCCTCGCTGTGCATTGGCGGCGGCGAGGCCACGGCGCTGGCGGTCGAACTGTACTGAAAGGACTCAAGATGATCCTCACCCCCGAACAGGAGCAGATCCGCGACGCGATGCGCGCCTTCGCGCAGGAGCGCCTCGCGCCCTTCGCGGCCGAATGGGACCGCAACAAGACCTTCCCGGCCCAGGCGCTGAAGGAACTCGGCGAGCTCGGCGCCATGGGCGTGTGCGTGCCCGAGCAATGGGGCGGCGCCGGCATGGACTACATGAGCCTGGTGCTGATGCTGGAAGAGATCGCGGCCGGCGACGGCGCGACCTCGACCATCGTCTCGGTGCAGAACTCGCTGGCCTGCGGCATCCCGGCGCGCTACGGCAGCGACGCGCAGAAGGAGCAGTGGCTCAAGCCCCTGGCGCGCGGCGAGAAGATCGGCTGCTTCTGCCTGACCGAGCCGCACACCGGCTCGGACGCCGCCGCGATCCGCACCCGCGCCGACCGCGATGGCGACGACTTCGTGATCAACGGCGTCAAGCACTACATCACCAGTGGCGCCAATGCCGCCGTCGCGATCGTGTTCGCCGTCACCGACAAGGCCGCCGGCAAGAAGGGGATCTCCTGCTTCCTGGTGCCGACCGACACGCCGGGCTACCGGGTCGCGCGGATCGAGAGCAAGATGGGCCAGCATGCCTCCGACACCGCGCAGGTCCTGTTCGAGGACTGCCGCGTGCCGGCATCGGCCATGCTCGGACGCGAGGGCGAAGGCTACAAGATTGCATTGTCCAACCTGGAGGCCGGCCGCATCGGCATCGCCGCGCAGGCCGTCGGCATGGCGCGCGCGGCCTACGAGGCATCGGTCGCCTACGCCAAGCAGCGCATCACCTTCGGCCAGCCCATCATCGAGCACCAGGCGGTCAACTTCAGATTGGCCGACATGGCGACCCAGCTCGACGCCGCGCGGCTGCTGGTCTGGCGCGCCGCGATGCTCAAGGATGCCGGCCAGCCCTGCCTGACCGAGGCCTCGATGGCCAAGATGTTCGCCTCCGAGATCGCCGAGCAGGTCTGCTCGGCGGCGATCCAGATCCACGGCGGCTGCGGCTACACCGACGAATCGCCGGTCGAGCGCATCTACCGTGACGTGCGCATCACGCAGATCTACGAGGGCGCCAACGACATCCAGCGCCTGGTGATCGGGCGCAGCATCGCGGCAGCCTGACGGTGGAGACGAGCATGGGACCCTTGCAGGGCATCAGGATCGTGGAATTCGCCGCGCTCGGGCCGGCGCCGATGGGCACCATGCTGCTGGCCGACCTCGGCGCCGAAGTGCTGCGCATCGAGCGCAAGGCCGGCGCCGGCTCGCGCCCGACCGCCGAGCTGTTCGAACCGGGGATCGACATCCTGAACCGCAACCGGCGCGTGGTCGCGCTCGACCTCAAGCGGCCCGAGGCAATCGAGACCGTGCTGCGCCTGCTGGAAGGCGCAGATGCGCTGATCGAGGGCTTTCGCCCCGGCGTGATGGAGCGCCTCGGCCTGGGACCCGAGGCCTGCCTGGCGCGCAACCCGCGCCTGGTCTACGGCCGCATGACGGGCTGGGGCCAGAGCGGTGCCTTCGCGCATGCCGCCGGCCACGACATCAACTACCTGTCGCTGTCGGGAGCGCTGCACGCGATCGGCGAGCCCGGGCGCAAGCCGGTGGTGCCGCTCAACCTGGTGGCAGACGGCGGCGGCGGCGCCATGCTGCTCGCGCTCGGCGTGCTCGCCGGCCTGCTGGAAGCACGCGGCTCGGGCCGGGGCCAGGTGGTCGATGCCGCGATGACCGACGGCGCCGCGCTGCTGATGAGCATGATGTACACGCTCAAGGCGATGGGGCAATGGCAGCAACAGCGCGGCAGCAACCTGCTCGACGGCGGCGCGCATTTCTACGACACCTACCAGTGCCGTGACGGCAAGTGGATCTCGGTCGGCGCGATCGAGCCGCAGTTCTATGCCCTGCTGCTGGCCAAGACCGGCATCGGCGACCCGGACTTCGACGCACAATGGGACCGCGAGCGCTGGCCCCGGCTGAAGGACAAGCTGGCCCGGGTGATCGCTGGGCGCACGCGCGACGAGTGGTGCGCGCTCTTCGACGGCACCGATGCCTGCGTCGCGCCGGTGCTCGACATGGACGAGGCACCGCTGCATCCGCACAACCGCTCACGCGCCACCTTCACCGAGGTCGGCGGCGTGGTGCAGCCGGCCGCGGCGCCGCGCTTCAGCCGCACGCCGCCAGCTGCCCCCAGGCCACCTCAGACCGCGAGCGATCCGGATGTCCTGCTCGACTGGGGACTGGTTGCCAGCGAGGTCGACACGCTCAGGCAACAGGGCGTGCTGTGAAGCCTCAGGCGGTCTCGGCGAACAGCTCGCGCCCGATCAGCATGCGGCGGATCTCGCTGGTTCCGGCGCCGATCTCGTACAGCTTGGCATCGCGCCACAGGCGTCCCAGCGGGTATTCGTTGATGTAGCCGTTGCCGCCGAAGAGCTGGATGCCGTCGCCGGCCATCCGCGTCGCCTGCTCGGCGCACCACAGGATCACGCTGGCGCAGTCCTTGCGCACCCGGCGCGCGTGGCCGTCACCCAGGCTGTCCAGGTTCTTGCCGATCTGGTAGCAGAAGGCGCGGCCGGCCTGCAGCACGGTGTACATGTCGGCCACCTTGGCCTGCACCAGCTGGAACTCGCCGATGCTCTGGCCGAACTGCTTGCGGTCGTGGATGTAGGGCACGACGTTGTCCATCACCGCCTGCATGATGCCGATCGGGCCGGCCGCGAGCACGGCGCGCTCGTAGTCGAGGCCGCTCATCAGCACCTTGACGCCCTGGTTCAGGCCGCCGAGGATCTGGGAGACTGGCACCTCGACGTTGTCGAACACCAGCTCGCCGGTATGACTGCCGCGCATGCCGAGCTTGTCGAGCTTCTGCGCCACCGAGAAGCCCTTCATGCCCTTCTCGATGATGAAGGCGGTGATGCCCTTGGCGCCCAGCTCGGGCTCGGTCTTGGCGTAGACCACCAGGGTGTCGGCGTCCGGGCCGTTGGTGATCCACATCTTGCTGCCGTTGAGCAGGTAGTGATCCCCCTTGTCCTCGGCCCGCAGCTTCATGCTGACCACGTCCGAGCCTGCGCCGGGCTCGCTCATCGCCAGCGCACCGACATGCTCGCCGCTGATGAGCTTGGGCAGGTACTGGCGCTTCTGCGCCTCGCTGCCGTTGCGCTTGATCTGGTTGACGCACAGGTTGCTGTGCGCGCCATAGCTCAGCGCGACGCTGGCCGAGGCGCGGCTGATCTCCTCCATCGCGATCATGTGCGCGAGGTAGCCCATGCCGGCGCCGCCATACTCCTCGGTCACCGTGATGCCAAGCAGGCCCAGGTCGCCCATCTTGCGCCAGAGGTCCATCGGAAAGCAGTCGCTGCGGTCGATCTCGGCCGCACGCGGCGCGATCTCGGCCTGGGCGAAGTCGCGCACCGCGTCACGCAGCGCGTCGATGTCCTCGCCGAGCATGAAGTCGAGTCCTGGAATCTGCAGCATGTCTGTCTCCTGTTCTGGTAAGGGTTGCCGTTTGTCTCAGATGTTACGCAGACGGGCGCCAGGCCATGCGCCATATTGGTTGCAATTCACGCCAAGCAACCGGGACTTGTCCGACCCGTCCGCTCGCCTTTGTGCTGCTGCATGGCCTCGCTTCATCTGATCAATATGAAACCCATCTGCCAACATTGACAAAATAAAGGGTTTACCCTAATATGTCGTCCTTGTCCCAGAACACCCGGATCTCCTCCATGCTCCCCGCGCTGCAGCAATCCTTTGCCAACGTCTTCCGCCCCACTTTCACCGAGGCCTTCAGCCAGGCGGCTGAACTGGCAAGGTGCTCGATCAGCAGCCCGATGGCGATGCCGTTCGAGGCGGCACGCCAGCAGTATTCGCTGGCGGTCAAGGCCGGCCTGCAGCCCAACTCGATGCTGGCCTACCGCGACCACTTCAAGGCGCTGGACCAGCTCGAGAAAGCCACCATGGGGCCGTTCGCGCGCCAGATCTGAGCGCAGGCCTGGCGGCAACGCCTCACAGCAGCTCGAGCAGCAGCGCCAGCCTGGCCTGGGCCGGCGGCAGCGCCACGGCGGCAATCGGGTCGGCCTGCTGGCCGATGACCCGCCCCGACGCGCAGCGCGTGCTGCGCCACACCCTCACCCCGGCCTGCTGCGCCTGCTGCAGCGCCATCAGCAAGTCCGCATGCAAGGTGCCGTTGCCGGTGCCGGCCACCACCAGTCCGCGCAGTCGGTCCGCCCGCTCACGGCCCAGGGCCTGGTCCTGCGCCAGCAGCGCACCCACCAGCCAGCCATCGGCGCCGCCATGGCTGAACAGGCATTCGACGCGCGGCCAGGGCGAATCCAGCAGCCGCTGGCAAAGCCGCTCATCGTTTCCGCCAGCCTCGGGCCAGGGGCGCAGCAAGGTGCAGGCCCCCTGCTCCACCAGACCGAGCGGCCCGGCATCGCCCGAATCAAAGGCATCGAGCCGGTAGTGATGGACCTTGCGTACCTCGGCACCGGAATGGATGCGGCCGGCGCAGACCGCGACCACTCCGCGCGCGCCCGGCTTGGCCGCCACCAGCAGCGCATCGGCCAGGTTCTGCGGGCCGTCGGGCGCCAGCGCGGTAGCCGGACGCATGGCGCAGGTCAGCACCACCGGCTTGGCCGGCCCCAGCAAGCGCTGCAGCAGCCAGGCCGTTTCCTCCAGCGTGTCGGTGCCATGCGTGACCACGATGCCCCGCACCGCGTGCCTTGCCAGATGGTGGCGCACCCGTTCGAGCAGCGCGCGCCAGACAGCCGGTCCCATGTCCTTGCTGTCGACCTGCGCGACCTGCTCGGCCTCGACGCGAAAACCGGCAGGCAGCGGAATGCCGTCCAGCAGCGCATCGATCGCCACCTCAGCCGCGCGGTAGCCCAGCAGGTCGTCCGGGCGCTGTGCCCGGCCCGCGATCGTGCCCCCGGTGCCCAGCACCACCAGCGTATCCATTACTTCAGTTCCCATCCTCTTTTCCATCCCGCTCTGGCTGTCGTTCCTGAGAGTCTATTGCCTGATCGAATGGTTTAAGCTCGCCCGCGACATGGCCTATTCCCTGCAAGACCCGGTCGGGCACGAGATCGAGATCAAGAAGAGCCGCTTCATCGCCCGCGTCGAGCCGGTCACTGGCCGCGCCCAGGCGCTGGCGGTGGTGGCGGCGCTGCGCACCCAGCACCCAGGCGCGGCCCATGTCTGCTGGGCGCTGCTGGCCGGCGGGCAGTCGGCCGCCAACGACGACGGCGAGCCTGGCGGCACGGCCGGCCGACCGATGCTGGAGGTGCTGCGCCATCAGCAGCTCGAAGGGGTGCTGGCGACCGTGGTGCGCTATTACGGCGGCGTCAAGCTTGGCGCTGGCGGGCTGGTGCGCGCCTACACCGACGCGGTGGCGCAGGCGCTGGCCGGCGCGGTCAAGGTCGCGCACGAGCGCCAGCTCGAACTGTGCTGCCAGCTGCCCTACGCACTGGAAGGCTGGCTCAGGCGCGAGCTGCAGCAAGCCGGCGCCGAGCTGCTCGAGGCCGAGCACGGCAGCGTCGTGACGGTCAGGCTGCGCATCGCCGAAACCCGGGCCGGCGCACTGCGGTCCCGGCTCGACGAGGGCGGCCAGGGACGCATCCAGTGGTTGACACCGGTCAAGGACTCCAGCGGCAGCTGATCCAGAGGGCCGATTCTTTGGCATGATGTCCATGCACCCATTCATCAGGAGGAAATGCATGAAGCGTCTCGAAGGCAAGGTCAGCATCATCACCGGCGCCGGTCAGGGCATAGGCGAGGCCACCGCGCTCAAGTTCGCGCGCGAGGGCGCGATCGTGATCGTCTGCGACGTCAAGCAGGCCCAGGTCGAGGCCGTGGCCGAGGCCTGCCGCGCTGCCGGCGCCCAGGCCGCGGGCTTCGTGATGGACGTGACCAACCGGGTCCAGGTCGAAGCCGTGGTGGCCGAGGTGATCGCCAGCCATGGCCGGATCGACGTGCTGGTCAACAACGCCGGCATCACCCAGGACGCACGCCTGCAGAAGATGACGCTCGAGCAGTTCGACCGCGTGATCGACGTCAACCTGCGCGGCGTCTTCCACTGCTCGCAGGCGGTCGCCGACCAGATGGTCGGCCAGGGCAGCGGCGTGATCCTGAACGCCTCCAGCGTGGTCGGCGTCTACGGCAACTTCGGCCAGACCAACTACGCCGCCACCAAGTTCGGCGTGATCGGCTTCACCAAGACCTGGAGCCGCGAGCTAGGCCCCAAGGGCGTGCGCGTCAACGCGGTCGCGCCGGGCTTCGTCGCCACCCCGATCCTGGCGCCGATGCCGCAGAAGGTGATCGAGCAGATGGAAGCCAACGTTCCGCTCAAGCGCCTGGGCCAGCCAGAGGAAATTGCCAATGTCTACGCCTTCCTGGCCAGCGACGAGGCCAGCTATGTCAACGGCGCCGTGCTCGAGGTCAGCGGCGGCCTGACGCTCTGATCCTGGGCGACAATCGGGGGCCATGAAGCCTGCCTCCGATCACCCCGCCGCGGATCATGCCGAAGCGCCGCGGCCACGCTCGCGCGCAGACCTGTTCTGGACCTTCACCTGGCTCGCGCTGCAGGGCTTTGGCGGCGTGCTGGCCGTGGTGCAGCGCGAGCTGGTCGAGAAGAAGCGCTGGTACAGCCGCGAGCAGTTCCTGGAGGAATGGGCCGTGGCGCAGATCATGCCCGGCCCCAACGTGATCAACCTGGCCATGGTGCTGGGTGGCCGGCATTTCGGCCTGTCCGGCGCGCTGGCCGCCGCCGCTGGCCTGGTCAGCCTGCCGCTGCTGCTGGTGCTGGCGATCGCCGTGCTCTACGGCAGCGTGGCCGACACGGTGGTGGCGCAAGGCGCATTGCGCGGCATGGGCGCGGTCTCGGCCGGACTGATCGCCGCGACCGGCATCAAGCTGGCGCCGGCACTGCGCAGCAATCCGATGGGCTGGTGGCCTGCGCTGCTGGTCGCGGCCTTGAGCTTCATCGCGATTGCCTGGCTGCGGCTGCCGCTGGCCTGGGTGCTGCTGCTCGTCGGCGGCCTGTCCTGCTGCTGGGCTGGCTACTGTCTCAGGCACATCGCGCAGCGCCCGCCACCCAAATGAACTCGACCATGAGCCCGTCCGACTGGCTGCAGCTGGCCAGCCATTTCGCCAGCCTGTCGCTGCTTGGCGTCGGTGGCGCGATCACGACCACCCCCGAAATGCAGCGCTTCCTGGTGCTGCAGCAGCACTGGCTGAGCCAGCAGCAGTTTGGCAGCTCGATCGCGCTGGCACAGGCCGCCCCCGGCCCCAATATCCTGTTCATCGCGTTGATGGGCTGGAACGTCGGCCTCAACGCGGCCGGCGGCCTGGGCGCGGGTGCCGCCGCCTGGTGGCTCGGCCTGCTTGGCGTGGCGCTGGCCATGCTCGGCAGCCTGCTGCCGTCCTGCACGCTCAACTACCTGGCCACGCGCTGGGCCCACCGCAACCAGCACCTGCTGGCGGTGCGCGCCTTCAAGTCCGGCATGGCGCCGATCGTGATCGGACTGCTGGTCGCGATCGGCTGGCTGCTCAGCGCAGCCCATGGGCAGCCCGCGCGCGACTGGCCGCTCTGGCTGCTGACGGCCTGCGTCACGCTGCTGGTCTGGAAGACCCGGCTGCACCTGTTGCTGCTGATGGCCGCCGGCGCGCTGCTGGGCGCCTTCGGCCTGGTCTGAGCCGCGCTTGCAGCAGCTTCAGTGCGGATTCTCGAAGAACACCGCGTTGCTGTAGTCGCTGATCTCGAAGTAGACCTTCTTTTCGCCCGGATCGACCTGGAAGTTCAGGTTCTCGTCGAACACGCCATAGCCGTAGCGGTAGGCGCGTGGAGTCTTGTCGTCGGTGCCCAGCGCGGTGCTGATCTTGTCGACCTTGAGGAAGCGGCGCACCAGCTTGTCGCCGGCGTAGAGCTCGAGCACGCCGTCGGTGCCGGTCCAGTTCTGGATGCCGCGGCCTAGCTTGTTCTGCTGCTCCTGGGTGCAGCCGGCCAGCAGCATGGCGCCGCAGGCGGCCAGCACAATCGTCAGACGCTTCATGTTGCTTCCTTTCAGCCGCGCTGGCGCAGCGCCTCGTAGAGGCAGACCGCGCTGGCGACCGAGACGTTGAGGCTCTCCACCGCGCCCTTCATCGGGATGCCGACCAGTTCGTCGCAGGTCTTGCGGGTGAGCTGGCGCATGCCGGGCCCTTCGGCGCCGAGCACCAGCGCGACCGGAGCCTTCAGATCCATCTGGTAGAGCGTCTTGTCAGCGTCGCCGCTGGTGCCGATGATCCAGATGTTGCGCTCCTTGAGCTCGCCCAGCGTACGCGCCAGATTGGTGACCATGAAGTACGGCACGGTCTCGGCCGCGCCGCTGGCAACCTTGGCCACCGTCGCGTTGACGCCGCAGGCATGGTCCTTGGGCGCGATCACGGCGTGCGCGCCAGCGCCGTCGGCCACGCGCAGGCAGGCGCCGAGGTTGTGCGGATCGGTCACGCCGTCGAGCACCAGCAGCAGGGGCGCGATGCCGTCGGCCTCGAGCTGGTCGAGCAGGTCGTCGAGCGAGCGCACCTGCTCGACCTCGTTGACGCGCGCGGCGACGCCCTGGTGGCCGTGGCTGCCGCAGAGCTTGGCGATGCGCAGGCTGTCGGCCTCGATCAGGCGCGCGCCGGCCTCCTTGGCGCGCTCGATGAACTGCCGCATGCGCGCATCGCGCCGGCTGGACTCGTAGTAGATCTCGATGATGGACTGCGGCGCGGTCTTCAGGCGCACGCCGACGGCGTGGAAGCCGAACAATACTTTGGGGGAGGACATGCCCCCAATTATCAGGCATCAGGCCTGATCGGGCCTGGCGTGCCAACGTGCCGCCAGACAGGCGCTTCAGACAGCCAGCGAGGGCTGCTCGCTGGCGCGGCCGGCCTCGATCGCGATGCGGCGCTCGCAGCGTTGCGCGATCTCGCGGTCGTGCGTGACCAGCACCAGCGTCGTGCCCTGCTCGCGGTTGAGCTCGAACATCAGCTCCATCACCTTCTCGCCGGTCGCAAAATCGAGGCTGCCGGTCGGCTCGTCGGCCAGCAGCAGCGCGGGCTCGACGACGAAGGCGCGCGCCAGCGCCACGCGCTGCTGCTCGCCGCCCGAGAGCAGGCGCGGATAGTGACCAAGCCGCTGGCCCAGGCCGACGCGCTCGAGCATGCGCGTCGCAGCCGCGCGCGCATCCTGCCGGCCGGCAAGCTCGAGCGGCAGCATCACGTTCTCGAGCGCGCTCAGGTTGGCCAGCAGCTGGAAGCTCTGGAACACGAAGCCGACCTGGCGCGCACGCAGCGCGGCGCGTTCGTCCTCGTCGAGCGCGAACAGGTCCTGCCCGGCCAGCAGCACCCGGCCGGACGTCGGCGTGTCGAGCCCGGCCAGGATGGACAGCAGCGTGCTCTTGCCCGAACCCGAGGCACCGACGATGGCCACCGTTTCGCCGCGCCGCAGCTCGAAGCCGACATCGCGCAAAATGTCGAGCGTGCCGGTGCTGTCGGTCACCGACTTGGACAGGCGCTGCACGGCAAGGATGAGATCTGACATGGAATGGCTTTCCCGATTGAACCGTCGACACTTTAACTCGCGCCTGGGCCTGGCACTGCTGGCAGGGACATGCGTCACTGCGGCCCGGGCCAGCCAGACGCAGCGGATCCTGGTGGTGGGCGATTCGCTCAGCGCGGAATACGGCCTGCAGCGCGACAGCGGCTGGGTCGCGCTGCTGCAGCGTCGGCTCGAGCAGCAGCGCCCGGGCTGGCAGGTCGTCAACGCCAGCATCAGCGGCGACACCACCTCGGGCGGCAGGTCGCGCCTGCCGGCGCTGCTGCACCAGCACGCTCCGGCCGTGGTCGTGATCGAGCTCGGCGGCAACGACGCGCTACGCGGCCTGCCGCTCGACTTGACGCGCGACAACCTGGCCACCATGGTCCGCCTGGCGCGCGAGTCCGGCGCGCGCGTGCTGCTGCTGGGGATGCAGATTCCGCCCAACTATGGCAGGCAGCATGCCGATCAGTTCAAGCGCCTCTACCCCGAGGTCGCCAAGGCGGAGAAGGCCGCGCTGGTACCTTTCTTCCTCGCCGGCGTGGCCGATGGCCAGAATCCGACCGCGCTGTTCCAGTCCGACCGCATCCATCCGAACGAGGCCGCCCAGTTCAGGATGCTCGACAACGTCTGGCCGGAGCTGCGCCGGCTGCTCAAGCCCTGATCAGGGCCGCCGGCTCAGGCCTGGAGCAGGCGCAGCGCCTGTGCCAGGTCGGCGCGCAGGTCCTCGACCGCCTCCAGCCCGACCGCGAAGCGCACCGGGCCATGGGCATGGGGCCAGTCGCGCCCCTGCATCTCGGCGCGCAGATAGGGCACGCACAGGCTGACCGGGCCGGCCCAGCTGTAGCCGAGCCTGAACAGCTTGAGTGCATCGCAGAAGGCCACCACCCGCTCCGGCAGAACAGCGTCATCGAACACGACCGAGAACAGGCAGGCCGCGCCGCGCGCATCGCGCTTCCAGGTCTCGTGGCCGGGGGTGCCAGCCAGGGCGGGATGAAGCACCCGCTTGACGCCAGCCTGGGCCTGCATCCAGCCGGCCAGCTCGCGCGCGGCACGATCCTGTGCCTGGTATCGCAGCGCCAGCGAAGGCAGGCTGCGCAGCACCAGCTCGGCGTCGTTGGCCCCCACCCCCAGGCCCAGCCGCATATGGGTCAGCAGCAGCTGGCGGTGCAGCGCCGCGTCGCGCGTGACCACCGAACCCATCAGGACATCGCCGCCGCCGCTGGGGTACTTGGTCAGCGCCTGCATCACGATGTCGGCCCCGTGCTCGAAGCCGCAGAAGGCCACGCCGGCGCCCCAGGTGTTGTCGAGCACGCTCAGGATCGGGCGCGCCCTGCCCTCGCTGGCGGTGCGAACGATGCTGGTCAGCGCGGGCAGATCGGGGAACTCCAGCGTGATCGAGCCGGCTGCCTCCAGCCAGACCAGCCGCGTGGCCGGCCCGATCCTGGCAGCCAGGTCGGCCGGATCCATCGGGTCGTAATAACGGGTGCGGATGCCCCAGCCCGCCAGCTCGGCCTGGGCAAAGGACTTGCCCGGCCCGTAGGCATTGTGCGGGATCAGCAGCTCGTCGCCGGCACGCAGCAAGGCCATGTCTACCAGGGAGATCGCCGCCAGCCCGCTCGGCGCCAGCACGCAGTGGGCGCCGCCCTCGAGCGCGGCGATGCGCTCCTCCAGCGTGAAGGTGGTCGGCGTACCGTGCAGGCCATAGGTGTAGGCCGACTTGTCCTTCCAGTCGCGCGCGCGCAGCGCCGCCACGTCCGGGAAGAACACGGTCGAGGCCTTGAACACGCCCGGTGCCGGGGACTCGAAGTCCGCCGGCGGCCGGTAGCCGTGATGGATCAGTCCGGTGGCTGGCTGCATGTCAATGGCTCAGGCCTGCTGATGACGCGCGAGCAGGTCCTGCGGCCGCAGGCTGTCATAGCACTCGAAGGGCTGGTGGATCCAGGGATTGGTCGCCAGGAACTCGACCGAATAGTCGGGCTGGAACACCGAGCAGGCCTTGGTCCAGATCACCGCGCTGCGCAGCTCGCTGATCGTGGGATAGTTGTGGCGCAGCTGGTCGATCACCGCGCGCAGCGTATGGCCCGAATCGGCCAGGTCATCGACCAGCAGCACGCGGCCAGCGATCTCGCCCTTGGGCGTGGTGATGTAGTGCGCGATGTCGAGATGGCCCTGCACCGTGCCGCTCTCGGCGCGGTAGGAGCTGGTCGACATGATGGCCAGCGGCACGTCGAAGATGCGCGACAGGATGTCGCCCGGACGCAGGCCGCCGCGCGCCAGGCACAGGATGGTGTCGAACTGCCAGTCCGATGCGTGGACCTGCAGGGCAAGCCGCTCGATCAGGTGATGGTATTCGTCGTAGCTTACATGGAGGTGCTTGCCGTCTTCGCTCAGCATTTCAGTCCCGCAATCGATGGAAACCTGGCCTTGCAGCCAGGGATATGAAAAAGCGGCCTGCAGGCCGCTGTCGAATCAGCATCAGGCTGCGTAGGGATGCTGCAGCAGGATGGTGTGGTCGCGGTCCGGACTGGTCGAGACGACATGGATCGGCACTCCGGTGACCTCCTCGATGCGCCTGAGGTAAGCCTGGGCGTTGGCCGGCAGGTCCTCGTAGCGGGTGGCGCCGACCGAGGAGTCGGTCCAGCCTGGCAGGGTCTCGTAGATAGGCTTGCAGCGCGAGATCTCGTCGGCACCCATCGGCAGCAGGTCGATCTGCTCACCGTCGAGCTCGTAGCCGACGCAGAGCTTGAGCTCGGTCAGGCCGTCGAGCACGTCGAGCTTGGTGATGCACAGGCCCGACAGGCCGTTGACCTGGGCCGAGCGCTTGAGCAGCGCGGCGTCGAACCAGCCGCAGCGGCGCGAGCGGCCGGTGGTCACGCCCTTCTCGGCGCCGACGGTGCTCATGTGCCAGCCCGGCGTGCCTTCCTTTTCCCACTCGAGCTCGGTCGGGAACGGGCCGCCGCCAACGCGGGTGCAATAGGCCTTGGTGATGCCGAGCACATAGTGCAGCAGACCCGGGCCGACGCCGGCGCCTGCCGCGGCATTGCCGGCCACGCAGTTGCTCGAGGTCACGAAGGGATAGGTGCCGTGGTCGACGTCGAGCAGCGTGCCCTGCGCGCCCTCGAACAGCAGGTTGATGCCCTGTTTATGGGCCTCGTTCAGCTCGCGCGAGACATCGGCCATCATCGGGCGGATTTCCTCGGCCTGCTTCATGGCCTGCTCGAACACCGGCTCGAACTGGATCCGGCCGTCCTTCATGAACGGTGCCAGCGCGGCGTCCCAGGCCATCTCGGCGCTGCCGAGGTAGGTGGTCAGCGCGTGGTTGTGCAGCTCGAGCAGCTCGCGCAGCTTGGTGGCGAAACGCTCGGGGTGCTTCAGGTCCTGCACGCGCAGCGCGCGGCGCGCGATCTTGTCCTCGTAGGCCGGACCGATGCCGCGGCCGGTGGTGCCGATCTTCTCGGTGCCAGCCTTGACCTTGGCGGCCTCGCGCGCGATGTCGATCGCGGCGTGGAAGGGCAGGATCAGCGGGCAGGCCTCGCTGATGCGCAGGCGCGAGCGGACCTCGACGCCAGCCTTCTCGAGGCCGGCGATCTCTTCCAGCAGCTTGGTCACCGACAGCACCACGCCGTTGCCGATATAGCACTTGACGCCGGCGCGCATGATGCCGCTGGGGATCAGGTGCAGCGCGGTCTTGACGCCGTTGATCACCAGCGTGTGGCCG
This sequence comes from uncultured Chitinophaga sp., assembly GCA_964547895.1. Taxonomy (GTDB): domain Bacteria; phylum Pseudomonadota; class Gammaproteobacteria; order Burkholderiales; family Burkholderiaceae_C; genus Malikia. The sequence continues at coordinate 36,493 of CAZJQH010000002.1, forward strand.
GCATTGTGGCCGCCCTGGAAGCGCACCACGCCGCGGGCGGTCTCGGTCAGCCAGTCGACCAGCTTGCCCTTGCCCTCGTCGCCCCACTGGGTGCCGACGACGACGACGTTGCGCCCAGGCTGGGCCTTGAAATTGTTTTCGCTCATAGGGATACCGTTTTCTACTTGGCGGGTTCAGGCTGCCAGGGGCTGCACCACCCACGCGCCGTCTTGCGCGACCAGCGCGCGGTTGCAGTGGAACTCGTCCACCTCATGTTCATGGCCTGGCAGGACGCAGACCACGGTTTCGCCGGCTGCGCGCAGCGCGGCGATGGCGGCACGCAGGCCAGGCTCGGCGCCCCAGGGCGCGCGGATGGCCGGCTGCGGCGCCGGTGCGACAGTTGCCGTCACCAGTTCCTTCAAGTCTAGGCTGAAGCCGGCTGCCGGACGCTTGCGCCCGAACACGGCGCCGACCTCGTCGTAGCGACCGCCCCGCACCAGCTCGCTCAGGCTGCCACCATTGCCAGCGAAGAGGGAGAAGCGCACGCCGGTGTAATAGGCATAGCCGCGCAGGTCGGCAAGGTCGAACGACAGGTTGGCACCTTCGAGCTGGCTGGCCAGCCAGCGCAGGTCGCCCAGCGCGCGCTCGAGCAGCGCACTGGGGCGCAGCCGGCGCGCGGCCTCGTCCAGCACCGAGACATCGCCATAGAGCCCGGGCAAGGCCAGCAGGCTGTCACGCACCTCGGGCGCCAGGTCCTGGCTCAGGCTGCGCAGCTCGGCGCTGTCCTTGGCCGCCAGCGCGGCATGGATGCGGGTCACGCGCTCGGCCGCCAGCGACTGGCCGGCGAGCACCGAGTCGATGATGCGGACATCACCCAGGTCCAGCATCTGCTGCTCGAGCCCGGCCGCGCGCAGGCTGGAGCGGGCCAGCTCGATCACCTCGAGGTCGGCCTCCAGGCCGGCATGGCCGTAGATCTCGGCGCCCAGCTGCAGCGGCTCGCGGGTGCCATGCGGACGGTCGACCCGCGCGTGCAGCACCGGACCGCAATAGCACAGGCGCGTGACGCCAGTACGGTTGAGCAGATGGGCGTCGATGCGCGCGACCTGGGGCGTGGTGTCGGCCCGCAGGCCCAGGCTGCGGCCGGACAGCTGGTCGACCAGCTTGAAGGTCTGCAGGTCCAGCGCCTCGCCGGTACCGGTGAGCAGGGAGTCGAGGTGCTCGACCATCGGCGGGATGACGAGCTCATAACCGTAGCAGCGCGCGCTGTCGAGCAGCGCGCGGCGCAGGTCTTCGATCTGCCGCGCCTCGGAAGGCAGGACGTCGGCGATTTGATCCGGCAATAGCCAGGCGGACATGGGTTTATCGGAGGCTGTTAAAAAGCGGATTTTACCGGGTCGCGGATGCGCCCCGGCAAAAAACCGCCAGACTCAGGCTCAGCGCTTGCCGCCAGCAGCGCCGCTGGACTTCATCGCCTTGAAGAATTCGCTGCTCGGGTCCAGCACCAGCAGGTCGGACTTGTTGGCGAAGCTGGCCTTGTAGGCCTCGAGGCTGCGATAGAACTGGGCGAAGGCCGGATCCTGGCCGAAGGCCTGGGCATAGAGGCGCGCCGCCTCGGCGTCGCCCTGGCCCTTGACCTTCTGCGCATCGCGGAAGGCCTCGGCGACCAGCACTTCGCGCTGGCGGTCGGCGTCGGCGCGGATCTTCTCGCCTTCGGCAAAGCCGGTCGAACGCAGCTCGTTGGCGACCCGCTTGCGCTCGGCCTCCATGCGGTCGTAGACCGACTTGGTGATGGTCTCGGCGTAGTCGATGCGCGAGATCCTGACGTCGACCACGTCCATGCCCCAGGGCTTGTCGGCGCCGCGCACGGCAGCGAGCACCTCGCGCTTGACGTCGGCCATCAGCTGTTCGCGCTGGGTCGAGAGCAGCTCCTTGACGGTGCGCTTGTTGACCTCCTGCTGGAAGCTGTTTCGCACCACGCGCTTGAGCTGGTCGGCGCCGGCGCGCTCGTCGAGGCCGACGTTGCGGATATAGGCCTGCGGATCCGAGATGCGCCAGCGCACATACCAGTCGATCACGACGCGCTGCTTCTCGGCGGTCAGCGTCGGCTCGGTATCACTGCTTTTCAGCGTGAGCAGGCGCTTGTCGATGTAGGAGACGTTCTGGAACGGCGGCGGCAGCTTGACATGCAGGCCGGGCTCGGTGATGACGCTCTTGATCTGGCCCAGCGCGTAGACCACGCCGAACTGGCGCTGGTCGACGACGAAGAGCATGGAGCTGGCCAGCGCGAGCGCCACCAGCAGCGAGGAGAGGATGAATCCGATTCTGTTCATGTTCTGGTCCTCGCAGGCGATCAGCGCGAATCGCGAGAGCGCTCGCTGTCACGGCTGCGCGGGCTGGCGGAATTGTTGCTGCTGGCGGGACGTGTTTCGGTCGTGGCCGGCTGTGCTGCCGGCTGCTGGCCCGGCTCGCCCTGGGCGCTGAGCTGCATGATCTTGTCCAGTGGCAGGTAGAGCATGTTGGAGCCCTGCTTGCTGTCTACCAGCACCTTGGTCACGTTGCCGTAGATCTGCTGCATGGTCTCCAGGTACATGCGGTCGCGCGTGACCTGGGGCGCCTTGGCGTACTCGGCCTGCACCAGCTTGAAGCGCTGCGCGTCACCCTCGGCCTGGGCCACGATGCGCGACTTGTAGCCCTGCGCTTCCTCGAGCAGGCGCGACGCCGCGCCCTTGGCCCGCGGCACGACCTCGTTGGCATAGGCCTCGGCCTCGTTCTTGGCGCGCTCGCGCTCCTGACCGGCCTTGAGCACATCGTCGAAGGCGGCCTGGACCTCGAGCGGCGGCCGCACGCCGCCCTGCTGCAGGTTGATGCCGACGACCTCGATGCCGAGCTCGTAGCGATCCAGGATGGACTGCATCAGGCCGCGCACGCGCGGTCCGATCTGGTCGCGCTCCTCGGCCAGCGCCGCATCCATCTTCATCTTGCCCACCACCTCGCGCACCGCGGTCTCGGCGGCCTTGCGCACCGCATCCTCGGGGTCGCGGCTGTTGAACAGGAAGGCGCGCGCGTCGCTCAGGCGGTACTGGACCGCGAACTTGATCTCGACGATGTTCTCGTCCTCGGTCAGCATGGCCGACTCGCGCAGGCCAGTGGCGCGCATCACCGCGTCGCCGCCGACGTCGAGCGAGCGGATCTGGGTCGCGTTGACGGTCTCGTGGCGCTGGATCGGATAGGGCAGGCGCCAGTTGAAGCCGGCGCCGACCGTGCTGTGGTAGCGGCCGAAATGGGTGATGACAGCCTGCTGGCCTTCCTGCACGATGAAGAAGCCGGTGCCGAGCCAGACCAGCGCCAGCGCGCCGCCGATCACGCCCAGGCCGATGCCCGTGCCCTTGGGGCCAGGTTGCAGGCCGGGGAAGTTGCCACCCGACTTGCCACCACCGGAGCGGCCACCGAACAGGCCCGAGAGCTTGCGGTTGAAGTCCTGCCAGAGCTCGTCGAGATCGGGCGGCCCCTGGTTCGGCCCCTGCGGGCGCTGGGGCCGCTGCGGATCGGGATTGCCGTCAGCGTCGGGCTTGCCGTCGTCGCTGCCGCGTCCCCAGCGGGGATCGTTGAGGTTGAACATGCCCTTGAAGCGGTCCCAGCGGACCGCGCGCAGGCGAGTCAAGTTGATGTTCATGGATGACGATGTTGCGATGGATGAAGGCTATTGTGCCGAATCCCAGTCCCCGCTGTCGCCGGCGGGACAATCATTCTCGGGCGCGCCCAGTCGCGCCAGCGCGCGCTCGGCCAACAGGCTGCGCAACTCGGGCAGTCCTTCGCCGGTATGCGCGCTCAGGAAGATGCGCGGCACGGTCTCGCCCTCGAGCTCGATGCTGTCGATGTGCTGGCGCGGCTGGCGCTCCTCGGGGATGGCATCAAGCTTGTTGAAGACCAGGATCTGTGGCAGGTCGGCGGCGCCGATCTCGCCCAGCACCCGCATCACCTCGGCGATCTGCTCGGGGTGTTCGGGGTTGGAGGCATCGACCACGTGCAGCAGCAGGTCGGCGTCGCGCGCCTCCTGCAGCGTGGCGGCGAAGGCCTCGACCAGGCCGTGCGGCAGGTCGCGGATGAAGCCGACCGTGTCCGACAGCGAGACGGTGCGCCCGATCTCGCCGAGATAGAGCTGGCGCGTGGTGGTGTCGAGCGTGGCGAACAGCTGGTCGGCCGCGTAGGCACGCGCCTTGACCAGCGCGTTGAACAGCGAGGACTTGCCGGCGTTGGTGTAGCCGACCAGCGAGATCGTGAAGGCGTCGCGCCGCTCGCGCTGGCGCCGCTGCGTGCTGCGCTGGCGCTTGACCTTCTCGAGTCGCTCCTTGGTGCGCTTGATCGCGTCGCCGATCATGCGGCGGTCGAGCTCGATCTGGGTCTCGCCCGGGCCGCCGCGCATGCCGATGCCGCCGCTCTGGCGCTCGAGGTGGGTCCAGCGCCGCACCAGGCGCGTGCTGAGGTATTGCAGGCGGGCGAGCTCGACCTGCAGCTTGCCCTCATGGCTGCGCGCGCGCTGGGCGAAGATCTCGAGGATCAGCAGGGTGCGGTCGTTGACCGGCATGCCCAGGTAGCGCTCCAGGTTGCGCTGCTGCGAGGGGCTCAAGGCCTGGTCGAACAGGACTTCGGTCGCGCCATGGCCCAGCGCCAGTGCCTTGATCTCGTCGGCCTTGCCAGAGCCGATGAACAGCGAAGGATCGGGGGCGCGGCGCTTGCAGGCCACACGGTCGACCACACGGTAGCCGGCGGTCTCGGCGAGCTGGGCCAGCTCCTCGAGTTCGGCGTCAAAATGAGGAAACCCCAGGTCGACACCGACGAGCACGACGCCCGGCAGTTCCGACTGGGGTTTTTTGCTGTCGCTCAAGGCCAGGATCAGTCCGCTTCAGCGGGCTGGTTGGCGCTGAACTGGACCGGACGGCCCGGCACGATGGTCGAGATGGCGTGCTTGTAGACCATCTGGGTCACGGTGTTGCGCAGCAGCACGACGTACTGGTCGAAGGACTCGATCTGGCCTTGCAGCTTGATCCCGTTGACCAGGTAGATCGAGACCGGCACATGCTCGCGGCGCAGCTGGTTCAGGAAAGGGTCTTGCAGAAGTTGGCCTTTGTTGTTGCTCACGATATGCTCCGTGTTCGAGAGAGTTTAAAGAGGGTGACCATACCACAGCCGGCCGCCTTGTTGCGGGCCGGCTGCGGCAGCATCATTCGTCGTAGGGGTTGGCCGAGGTCTTGAACTCGATGCGCAGCGGCGTGCCGACCAGGTCGAAGGCCTTGCGGAAGCGTCCCTCGAGGAAGCGCTTGTAGGCGTTGTCGACGTTGTCGAGCGAGTTGCCGTGGATCACGATCACCGGCGGGTTCATGCCGCCCTGGTGCGCGTAGCGCATCTTGGGGCGGTACATGCCGCCGCGCTTGGGTGCCTGCAGCGTGATCGATTCCTGCAGCAGGCGGGTCAGCAGCGGCGTGGGCATCTTGATCATGGCCGAGGCATAGGCCTTGGCGATCGAGGTCCACAAGGGGCCGATGCCCTGGCGCTTCTTGGCCGAGATCAGGTGCAGCGGCGCGAACTTGAGGAAGGCCAGCCGGCTCTCGATCGAGCGCTGCAGGGTCTCGCGCTGGTAGCTGTCGATCGCGTCCCACTTGTTGACCGCCAGCACGACGGCGCGTCCGCTCTCGAGGGCGTAGCCCGCGATATGCGCGTCCTGGTCGGTCACGCCCTCGGTGGCGTCGAGCAGCAGCAGCACGACATGGGCGTTCTCGATCGCCTGCAGCGTCTTGACGACCGAGAACTTCTCGATCGCCTCGAACACCCTGCCCTTGCGGCGCAGGCCGGCGGTGTCGATCAGCTCGAACTTCTGGCCGTTGCGCTCGAACGGCACCGAGATCGCATCGCGCGTGGTGCCCGGCATGTCGAAGGCGACCAGGCGCTCCTCGCCGAGCCAGGCATTGATCAGGGTCGACTTGCCGACGTTGGGACGGCCGGCGACCGCGAGCTTGATCACGGTTTCCTCGGGCGCTGCCTCCTCGACCTCGTCGGGCCAGACCAGCTTGTCGAGCGCGGCCTCGATCATCGAGCGCACGCCCTGGCCGTGGGCGGCAGAGACCGGGATCACCTCACCCAGGCCGAGCTCGTAGAACTCGACCAGCTGGCTGCCCTCCTTCATGCCTTCGGCCTTGTTGGCCACCAGCAGCGTGGGCTTGTTGAGCTTGCGCAGGTAGTTGGCGATGTCGTGGTCCTGCGCGCTGAGGCCGCCGCGCGCGTCGAGCACGAAGATCACCACGTCGGATTCGGCCACTGCCTGCTGGGTCTGCTTGGCCATCTCCTTGAAGATGCCGCTGCCGGCATCAGGCTCGAAGCCGCCAGTGTCGATCACGATGAACTCGCGCTTGCCCAGGCGCGCGTTGCCGTAGTGGCGGTCGCGCGTGAGGCCGGGAAAGTCGGCGACGATGGCGTCGCGCGTCTTGGTCAGGCGGTTGAAAA
>CAZJQH010000003.1:0-41548 GCA_964547895.1 uncultured Chitinophaga sp.
AGTTCTACCTGACCGCGCGCAACACCGACTCCAACATGCCGCTGAAGGCGCCGGTGGGCCGCAGCGGCCGCGCCGAGACCTCGCGCCAGGCCTACAGCATCGACGCCGTCAACGAGTTCGACCCGCTGTTCGAAGACATCTACGACTACTGCCAGAAGATGGAGCTCAACGTCGATACGCTGATCCACGAGGTCGGCGCCGGCCAGATGGAGATCAACTTCTTCCACGGCGATCCGCTCAACCTGGCCGACGAGGTCTTCATGTTCAAGCGCACCGTGCGCGAGGCAGCGCTGCGCCACGACATGTATGCGACCTTCATGGCCAAGCCGATCGCGGGCGAGCCCGGCAGCGCGATGCACATCCACCAGAGCATCGTCGAGCAGGCGAGCGGGCGCAACATCTTCAGCCAGGCCGATGGCACGCCGTCGGACGAGTTCTTCCACTTCATCGGCGGGCTGCAGCGCTACATCCCGGCCGCGATGGCGCTGGTCGCGCCCTATGTCAACAGCTACCGCCGGCTCGCGCGCCATACCGCGGCACCGATCAACATCGAGTGGGGCTACGACAACCGCACGGTCGGCATCCGCTCGCCGATCTCGGGTCCGCAGGCGCGCCGGGTCGAGAACCGCGTGATCGGTGCCGACGCCAACCCCTATGTCGCGCTGGCGATGACGCTGGCCTGCGGCTACCTGGGCCTGAAGAACAAGATCCGCCCGAAGCCCGAGATGCGCGGCGACGCCTACCTGTCGGCCTATTCGCTGCCGCGCAGCCTGGGCGAGGCGCTGGACTGGCTGCGGCGCGAGACCGACCTGCACGAGGTGCTGGGCGAGGGCTTCATCACGGTCTACACCGAGATCAAGGAGCTCGAGTTCGAGGAGTTCATGAAGGTGATCTCGCCCTGGGAGCGCGAGCACCTGCTGCTGCATGTCTGATTGATCCCGTCATCACGAGGAGAGCCGAAAATGGACGCTGCCAAGACTCACAATCCGCTGACCGCCGAGCTGCAGGCGCTCGACAGCGCGCATTTCCTGCATCCCTTCACCGATCACCAGGGCCTGGCGCGCAAGGGCGTGCGCATCATCACGCGCGCCGACGGCATCCATGTCTGGGACAGCGAGGGGCACCAGATCCTCGATGCGATGAGCGGACTGTGGTGCGTCAACGCCGGCTACGGCCGACGCGAGCTGGCCGAGGCTGCCTACCGCCAGCTGCTCGAGCTGCCCTACTACAACAGCTTCTTCCAGACCACGACCGAGCCCTCGGTCCGGCTGGCCGCGCGCCTGAGCGAGCTGGCGCCGCCGGTCGGCGGGCGGCGCTTCAGCCATGTGTTCTTCTCCAGCAGCGGCAGCGAGAGCAACGACACCAATGTGCGCATGGCCCGGCGCTACTGGGACCTGCTGGGCCAGCCGCAGCGCAAGGTCATCATCAGCCGCTTCAACGCCTACCATGGCAGCACGATGGCGGGTGCCTCGCTGGGCGGCATGAGCGGCATGCACGCGCAGGGCGACCTGCCGCTGCCCAACATCACCCATATCCAGCAGCCCTACTGGTACGGCTTGAGCGAGCCGGGCGAGAGCCGGGACGACTTCGGCCTGCGCGCGGCGCGCTGGCTGGAGGACAAGATCCTGGAAGTCGGCCCGGACAAGGTCGCGGCCTTCATCGCCGAGCCGGTGCAGGGCGCCGGCGGCGTGATCATCCCGCCCGACAGCTACTGGCCCGAGGTGCAGCGCATCGTCGACCAGTACGGCATTTTGCTGATCGCCGACGAGGTGATCTGCGGCTTCGGCCGCCTGGGCCACTGGTTCGGCTACGAGAAGTTCGGCATCCAGCCCGACCTGGTGACTTTCGCCAAGGGCGTGACCAGCGGCTACCAGCCGCTGGGCGGCACGCTGATCAACGAGCGCGTCGCGCGGGTGATGGTGGAGCAGGGCGGCGAGTTCACCCATGGCTACACCTACAGCGGCCATCCGGTGGCCTGCGCGGTGGCGCTGGCGAATCTCGACATCCTCGAGCGCGAGGACCTGCCGGGCCGTGTCCGTACCGATACCGGCCCCTACCTGGCGCAGCGCTTCGGCGAGCTGGCCGAGCATCCGCTGGTCGGCATCGCCGAGAGCTGCGGCTTCGTCGCTGGCCTGGCCATGGTGCAGGACAAGGCGAGCCGCCAGCCCTTCCCGGCCGAGCTGCAGGTCGGGATGATCTGCCGCAAGCACTGCTTCGACAACGGACTGGTGATGCGCGCGGTCGGCGACCGCATGATCGTCGCGCCGCCGCTGATCATGGACCGGGCCCAGATCGACCAGATGATCGTGCTGATCCGGCTGGCGCTGGACCGCACGCTGGCCGAGTTGCGCGAGCGCGGCATCGCGATCCAGGACTGAGGACAAGTCAGGATTATTCCCGTCAGTCGTGCACAGCGGTGTGGATAAGTTGTTGAGCCACATCGCAAGTCTTTGATTTTCAAAGCACCGCAATGCGGTGCTTATTTTTTAACCAGTTTTTTGATTGAGCTTATTAACAAGTCTGTGGGTAAAAATCTGGTAAATGGTATGTTTTCCACAGAATTGTGGATAGCGCAGGACTTGCTATCAGCTGGTGGTCGTCAAAAATCCACCTTGTGCACAAGCTTGTGAATTTCTCAAGTCATTGCCAGTTTTAGCGCAAAACACAGTTATCCACAGAATTGTCCGACCCTCTACTACAACGACTACTCTTTAAAAATACAGTAGTGATCAAGACAGAACAATCAAAAATCCGGCCAACGGCGCAGCAAAGCTGTCTTGCAAGGCGGATCTGACCTGACTTGATGACTTTATATACAGATGGGGGTATGTGGCCTGGGTTCGGATACCCCTCCTGGTGCCGATTTCCACGCCCGGGCCTGAGCCCCATTGACTACAATCAAATAAGAGGTCTGGCGCCATCCATGCCGGACGCAGCTGGCCTGCTATCAGGCAAGACCCCGTGACTCATAGGAGCAAGTGGAAGTGATGCAAAAACGCGTTCTGTTGATGGCCGCCGTCGCGGCCGCTGCCCTGGCCGCTTGCGGCAAGAAGGAAGAGCCCGCTGCCCAGGCTCCAGCCGCAGCGCCGGTAGCCGAGGCGCCCGCCGAGGAGAAGGTGCTCAACATCTACAACTGGCCTGACTACATCCCCGAGGGCATGGTGGCCAAGTTCGAGCAGGAGACCGGCATCAAGGTCAACTACGACACCTTCGAGACCAACGAGGCACTGCACGCCAAGCTGGTCGCGGGCAACACCGGCTACGACATCGTGGTGCCGGGTGCCGTGTTCGCCAAGCCGCAAATCGAGGGTGGCCTGCTGCAGCCGCTCGACAAGTCCAAGATCGCCAACCTGGGCAACCTGGACCCGGACGTGATGAAGATCCTCGACAAGGCCGATCCGGGCAACAAGCACCTGATCCCCTGGGGCTGGAGCTTCACCACCGTCGGCATCAACAAGACCAAGGTCGAGCGCGCCCTGGGCAAGCTGCCGATGCCCGAGAACGCCTGGGACCTGGTGTTCAAGCCCGAGTACACCGCCAAGCTCAAGTCCTGCGGCATCGCCTACCTCGATTCGCCGACCGAGATCCTGCCGGCCGCGCTGCACTACATCGGCAAGGACGCCTACTCCAACGATCCGGCCGACTACAAGGCCGCGACCGACATGCTGGGCAAGGTGCGCAAGGACATCCGCCTGTTCAGCGCGACCATGATCGACGACATCGCGGGCGGCAAGGCCTGCGCCGTGGTCGGCTGGGCCGGCGACATCAACATCGCGGCCGGCCGAGCCAAGGAGAACGGCTCCAAGGACGTGATCGAGGCCCTGCTGCCGAGCACGGGCGCCCTGAGCTTCTTCGACACCATGGCGATCACCAAGGACGCCAAGCATCCTGGCAACGCGCACAAGTTCATCGAGTTCTATCTGCGCCCCGAGAACGCAGCCTGGATGGCCAACGACATGAACTACAACACCGGCAACAAGGCCGGCGTGGCCCAGGTCAATCCCGAGATCGCGCAGAACAAGACCATCTTCGTCGAGTCTGCCTACCTGGGCAAGATGGTGCCGCCGAGCAGCTTCACCAACGAGGCGCGCGAGGCCATGGCCAACGCCTACAACGCCTTCAAGCAGGGCAAGTGACGGGGCCGGCGCTTGCCGGTCGCACAGGGCTGTTTGCTGCAAACAGCCCTTTTTTTTGACATGACAAGTTTGGGATTCCGAAGGACCACCATGGCAGACGTGAAAGAGGGCTATCTGGTCACCGAAGACCTGGTCAAGCGCTTCGACGAGGCGATCGCGGTCGACGAGGTCAACCTGTCGATCCGGCAGGGCGAGATCTTTGCGTTGCTGGGCAGCTCGGGCTGCGGCAAGTCGACGCTGCTGCGCATGCTGGCCGGCTTCGAGAAGCCGAGCTCGGGCCGCATCCTGCTCGGCGGCCAGGACGTCGCGGGCCTGGCGCCCTACGAGCGTCCGATCAACATGATGTTCCAGAGCTACGCGCTGTTTCCGCATCTCGACATCTGGGACAACGTGGCCTTCGGCCTCAAGCGCGAAGGGCTTCCAAAGGACGAGATCAGGCAGCGCGTCGGCGAGATGCTCGAGCTGGTGCAGCTCACGGCCTATGCCAAGCGCAAGCCGCACCAGCTCTCGGGCGGCCAGCAGCAGCGCGTCGCGCTCGCGCGCAGCCTGGCCAAGAAGCCGAAGCTGCTGCTGCTCGACGAGCCGCTCGGCGCGCTCGACAAGAAGCTGCGCGAGCAGACCCAGTTCGAGCTGGTCAACATCATCGAGCAGGTCGGCGTGACCTGCGTGATGGTGACGCATGACCAGGAGGAGGCCATGACCATGGCCAACCGGATCGCCGTGATGAGCAAGGGCCGCGTGCTGCAGGTCGGCAGCCCGAAGGAGATCTACGAGTTCCCGTCCAGCCGCTTCGTCGCCGACTTCATCGGCAACGTCAACCTGTTCGACGGCAAGCTCAGCGTCGACGAGGCCGACCATTGCGCGATCACCACCGGGCTCGGCGAGATGCAGGTCGGCCACGGCATCAGCGGCTCGCTCGGCATGCCGGTGACGCTGGCGGTGCGCCCGGAGAAGATCAGCATCGCCAAGCAGCGCCCGGCCGGCATCGACCGCAACCTGTTCCAGGGCCGGGTCAAGGAGATCGCCTACTTCGGCAGCTTCAACACCTTCATCGTCGTCACGCCGGACGGCACCAAGGTCAAGATCACCGAGCCCAACGGCTCGCGCCATGACCTGCTCGACCTCACCTGGGAAGACCCGGTCTTCTTCTGGTGGGATGACACCGACGGCGTCGCGCTGCGCGACTGAAGGAGAGCTCCATGGACCGCTTGCTGCGCCTGCTCGGGCGCGAGTTCGTGATCGGCTTGCCCTTCAGCTGGCTCGCCGTCTTCTTCTTCCTGCCCTTCCTGATCCTGGCCTACATCAGCTTCGTGGACATGGGCAACGACATCCACCCGTTCAAGCCGCTGTGGGACAGCGCGGCCGGGGTGGTCAACCTCAAGTACGAGAACTACGTCTCGATCTTCCGCGCCGAGGGCGGGGCGCTGTTCGACACGCTCTACCTCGAGTCCTACGGCCGCTCGATCAAGTACGCCTTCGCGACCGCGACGCTGTGCCTGGCGATCGGCTACCCCTTCGCCTATTTCCTGGCGCGTGCCAGCGCGCACCTGCGCCCGGCCTTGCTGATGATGGTGATGCTGCCGTTCTGGACCAGCTTCCTGCTGCGCGTCTACGCCTGGAAGGGCATCCTGGCCGACCAGGGCCTGCTCAACCAGCTGCTGCTGGCGCTCGGGCTGACGCATGAGCCGATCCAGATGCTCTACACCGACGTCTCGATGCTGGTGGGCATGACCTATGTCTACCTGCCCTTCATGGTGCTGCCGCTCTACGCCAACCTGGTCAAGCTCGACTACCGGCTGCTGGAGGCCGCCTACGACCTGGGTGCCACGCCCTGGAAGGCGTTCTGGCTGGTGACGGTGCCGCTGTCCAGGGCCGGCATCATCGCGGGCTTCATGCTGGTCTTCATCCCGGCGCTGGGCGAGTTCGTGATTCCGTCGCTGCTCGGCGGCCCCGAGAACCTGATGATCGGCCGCGTGGTCTGGGACGAGATGTTCACCGCCAACAACTGGCCACGCGCCTCGGCGCTGGCCGTGGTCATGATCGGCGCCATCGTCGTGCCGCTGGCGCTCTACTACCGGCACCGCGGCCATGCCGAGGCCCAGCATTGAGAGGGGCAGGACGATGAAATTCCTCGAAAAGCATTTCGGCAAGGCCTGGATGGTGCTGGTCTATGCCTTCCTCTACCTGCCGCTGCTGTTCATGATCGTGTTCTCGTTCAACAGCACGCGGCAGGACGCCCGCTTCACCGGCTTCTCGCTGCGCTGGTACGAGGCACTGACGCGCGACAGCAAGATCGTCGAGGGCTTCTTCCTCTCGCTCAAGGTCGCCACCGTCACCGGGCTGCTGTCGGCCACGCTGGGCACCTTTGCCGCCTTCGTGCTGGTGCGCTACAAGCGCTTCCTGGGCCGCACGCTGTTCTCGGGCATGGTCAACGCGCCGCTGGTGATGCCCGAGGTGGTGATCGGCCTGTCGCTGCTGCTGCTGATGGTGGGCGCGCAGAACCTGCTGGGCTGGCCCGAGCGCGGCATGCTGACCATCATCCTGGGCCACACGCTGATGGGCATGGCCTACGCCATGGTGGTGGTGCAGTCGCGCCTGCTCGAGATGGACCGCAGCATCGAGGAGGCCGCGATGGACCTGGGCGCGCGGCCCTACCAGGTCTTCTTCCTGGTGACGCTGCCCAATATCTTCCAGGCCATCCTGGCGGCCTTCCTGCTGTCGTTCACGCTGTCGTTCGATGACGTGGTGATCTCGGAGTTCCTGTCCGGCCCCGGCGTCAACACGCTGCCGCAGGTGATCTTCGGCTATGCGCGGCGTGGCATCAACCCGACCATCTATGCCGCGGCGACCTTGCTGATCGCGACCGTGACGATCGTGATCGTGGCCTACAGTGTCTGGGTGGCGCGCCAGACGCGAAGGCGCGAGCGCGAGATCGCCGCCGCCACGCGTTCGGGTTAAGCTGGCATCCACCACAGTGCCAGCAAGACCCGAAGCCATGAGACAAGATCACCCCATTCCCAACTTCGACGGCCGCGCCCTGATCGGCGGCCAGCGTGTCGCTGCCCGCGACGGCCAGACCTTCGACTGCATCTCGCCAGTCGACGGCCGGGTGCTCGCCCAGGTCGCGCGCTGCGGCGCGGCCGATATCGATGCCGCCGTGGCCGCCGCGCGCGCCGCCTTCGAGGACCGGCGCTGGGCCGCCCAGCCGCCGGCGCAGCGCAAGCGCGTGCTGATCAAGCTCGCCGAGCTGCTGATGACGCATCGCGACTCGCTCGCGCTGACCGAATGCCTGGACATGGGCAAGCCGCTGCGCTTCGCGCGCAGCGTCGACGTTTCGGCTGCTGCCAACTGCATCCGCTGGTACGGCGAGGCGATCGACAAGGTCTACGACGAGATCGCGCCGACGCCGGCCGATTCGCTCGCGCTGATCACGCGCGAGCCGCTCGGCGTGGTCGGCGTCATCGTGCCCTGGAACTATCCGCTGCTGATGGCGGCCTGGAAGATCGCGCCGGCGCTGGCGGCCGGCAACTCGGTGGTCCTCAAGCCGAGCGAGAAAAGCCCGCTGACTGCCTTGCGGCTGGCCGAGCTCGCGCTGGAAGCCGGCATCCCGCCCGGCGTCTTCAGCGTGGTGCCGGGCCATGGCCCCGAGGCCGGCAGCCCGCTGGCCCTGCACATGGACGTCGACGGCATCGCCTTCACCGGCTCGACCCGGGTCGGCAAGCAGATCCATGTCATGGCCGGCCAGAGCAACCTCAAGCGCGCCTGGACCGAGCTCGGCGGCAAGTCGCCCAACATCGTGTTCGCCGACTGCCCGGACCTGGACCGCGCGGTCGAGGCGGCCGTCAACAATGTCTTCTTCAACCAGGGCGAGAGCTGCAACGCGCCCTCGCGGCTGTTCGTCGAGGACTCGATCAAGGACCAGTTCCTGGAGAGGGCGCTGGCCATGGTGCCGAAATACCAGCCGGGCGATCCGCTCGCCCCCGGCACCATGATGGGCGCGGTGGTCGACCGCACCCAGCTGGCCACCGTGCTGGGCTACATCGAGTCGGGCAAGGAGCAGGGCGCGCGCCTGCTGGCTGGCGGCGCTGCGGTCGAGCCGGTGGCCGGCGGCTGCTACGTGCAGCCGACCATCTTCGACGGCGTCAGCAACGACATGCGGATCGCGCGCGAGGAGATCTTCGGCCCGGTGCTCAGCGTGCTGTCGTTCAGCGACGCGGCTGAAGTCGTGCGCCAGGCCAATGACAGCCTCTACGGCCTGCAGGCCGCGGTCTGGACCCGTGACCTCAACAAGGCGCATGGCGTGGCGCGCGCGTTGCGCGCCGGCACCGTGCATGTCAACCAGTACAACGACGACGACATTACCGTGCCGTTTGGCGGCTTCCGCCAGAGCGGCATCGGGCGCGACAAGTCGCTGCACGCCTTCGACAAGTACACCGAGCTCAAGACCACCTGGATCAAGCTGTCGAGCCCGTTCTGAGGCGTGCAGGCGGCGTTTCAGCGCCGCCTTGTACCTACTAGGCCGTTCAGCCCAGCACCGGGTAGTCGGTGTAGCCCTTCTCGGCCGCGCCGCCGCCGTAGAAGGTGTTGCGGTCGGCTTCGTTGAACGGGCCGCCGCGGCGCAGGCGCTCGCTCAGGTCGGGGTTGGCGATGAAGGCCTTGCCGAAGGAGATCAGGTCGGCGCCCTCGGCCAGCGACTGCTCGGCCAGCGCACGGTCGTAGCCGTTGTTGACCATCCAGGCGCCCTGGCCACCCGCGTTGCGGTATGCCGCGAGCAGCGCGGCGTAGTCGAAGGGCTTGTGGTCGCGCGCGCCGCCGGTCTGGCCCACGATCACGTGCACGAAGGCCAGGCCCAGCGGTGCCAGCTCACGCATCAGGTGCTCGTGGATGGCCTGGGCCTGCGGGTCGCAGACCGCGCCGTTGCCCTCCATCACCGGCGACAGGCGCAGGCCGACGCGGTCGCCACCGATGGCATCGCAGCAGGCGCGTACCACCTCGACCATCAGGCGGCAGCGGTTCTCGATCGAGCCGCCGTAGCCGTCCTCGCGCCGGTTTGACTCCTCGCGCAGGAACTGGTCCAGCAGGTAGCCGTTGGCGCCGTGGATCTCGATGCCGTCGAAGCCGGCCGCGATCGCGTTGCGCGCGCCCTGGGCGAAGCTCTCGACCACGCCGGCGATCTCGTCAGTGGTGAGCGCGCGCGGCTCCGAGCAGTCGACGAAGCCGCCGCTGCGCTGGCCGTTCTCGTCCTTGATCAGGTAGCACTTGGCGTGGGCGCGCACCGCCGACGGCGCCACCGGCGCCTGGCCACCCGGTTGCAGTTCGACATGCGAGATCCGGCCCACATGCCAGAGCTGGCAGACGATGTGGCCGCCCTGGGCATGGACGGCGGCGGTCACCGGCTTCCAGGCCTCGACCTGTTCGGGGGTGTGGATGCCGGGGGTGTCGGAGTAGCCATAGCCCTGGTCGCAGACCGGCGTGCCTTCGCTGACGATCAGGCCGGCGCCGGTCACCGGGTTGGCGCGCTGGCCGTAGTAGGTGGCCATGATGGCGGTCGGGATGCCGCCCGGGGCGCGGTTGCGCGTCAGCGGCGCCATCACGACGCGGTTAGGCAGCTTCCAGGCGCCGACCTGGACGGGATCAAAGAGGGTCTTGCTCATCTCGGTTTTCTGGTGACGTGAAAATTGGCATCTTGGGCCGGATCGGCTGACTTCAAGCGCGCCCGGTCGGGTCTGCCGGCAGACCGGCCTGATTCGGGATAATGGCGGTTTCGATCCCGACCCCATCCGCCTTGTCCCAGACCGACCGTCCTGTCTCCGACCTCGTCCAGCGCTGGCTGGCGAAACTGCCGCTGCCGGTGTTCCGCGCTGCCGGGGCGGCCTTCGGCCTGGGGCTGTGGGCCTTTGCGCGCCGGCGCCGCCATATCGTCGAGCGCAACCTCGAGCTCTGCTTTCCCGAAGCTGCGGCCGCGCAGCGCGCGCGCTGGACGCGCGAGACCTTCGTGAGTTTCGGCCAGACCTTCGTCGACCGGGTCTGGCTCTGGCATGGCGACCCCAGGCTGGTCGAGCAGCGCGTTGCACTGACCGGCCGCGTCGACCTGCTCGAGCAGGGCGATGCGGTGCTGTGCTTCGTGCCGCATTTCTACGGCATGGACGCCGGCTGGACCCGGCTGACGCGATCGATCTCGCGCAACTGGTGGACCTTCTACGCGCCGCAGCGCAAGCCCGGCATGGACCGCTGGGTGCGCGAGGGCCGGCAGCGCTACGCCGCGCCCAGGCTGGTGTCGCGCAAGGAGGGGGTGCGGCCGCTGCTCAAGGGCCTGCGCGACGGCGCCGCGCTTTGCCTGCTGCCCGACATGGACCTGGGCGCGCGCGATTCGGTGTTCGTCAAGTTCTTCGGCCAGGATGCCGCCACCGTGACCTCGCTGCCGCGGCTGGCCAAGGCCGCCGGGGTGCCGGTCGTGCCCTGG
Source organism: uncultured Chitinophaga sp. (assembly GCA_964547895.1). Classification (GTDB taxonomy): domain Bacteria; phylum Pseudomonadota; class Gammaproteobacteria; order Burkholderiales; family Burkholderiaceae_C; genus Malikia. The sequence continues at coordinate 10,600 of CAZJQH010000003.1, forward strand.
GTCTGCCGCCTGGTGCCGGGCGGCTACCGGGTCGAGGTGCTGGACGCCTGGGACGGCTACCCGAGCGGCGACGACCTGGTTGATGCCCGCTTCATGAACGAGCAGCTCGAGGCACTGATCCGCACCATGCCGGGCCAGTACCACTGGCTGCACCGCCGCTTCAAGACCCGGCCCGAGGGCCAGCCCGGGCTTTATCGGCGCTGAGCCGGCGCGCGACGGCATCGCAACCGGGATTCCGGCCGTCATTTCGGCCCATTTGCATTCGAATTTTTCGAATCAAGGCTTCAAGTGGCTTGTCTCCAAGGCTCCGGTCGGCTTCCTAAACTAGCTGGCATGTCGAGCACTCACGCACCCGCTTCCCGCTACCGAGGCTTCTCCATCCTGCTGCACTGGCTGCTGGGAGTCGCGCTGATCGCCGTCTTCGCCGTCGGCGTCTACATGGCCGACCTGCCGTTCTCGCCGCAGCGGCTCAAGCTCTACAACTGGCACAAGTGGGCTGGCGTTGTCATCCTGCTGCTGTCGGTGCTGCGGCTGGTCTGGCGCGTGATCCACAGGCCGCCGGCCTTGCCGGCTGCGATCACCGACGCGATGCCTGGCTGGCAGCTGCTCGCCCACAAGGCCACCCACCTGGGCCTCTACCTGCTGTTCTTCGCGGTGCCGCTGATCGGCTGGGCCTACAGCTCGGCGGCCGGCTTCCCGATCGTGCTGTTTGGCTTGCTGCCGCTGCCGGACTTCGTCCCGGTGGACCAGGCTCTGGCCGAGCTGATCAAGCCCTGGCACGAGATCTCGGCCTTCGCCATGGCGGCGCTGGTGCTGCTGCATGTGGCCGGCGCGCTCAAGCATGCGCTGGTCGACCGCGACGGCCTGCTGCAGCGCATGAGCCCGTTCGGCAAGTGAGCGATTGACCTTAAAACCGAATCTTCAGGAGCGTTTCACGTGAAACACCATATCCTCTCCGCCGTCATCGGCCTGGCCGCTGCCACCGTCCTCGTTCCCGCCCAGGCGCAGCAGAAGCTGGTGCCGGCGCAAAGCGAGATCACCTTCGTCAGCAAGCAGATGGGCGTTCCGGTCGAAGGGCGCTTCCGCCAGTTCGATGGCCAGATCGCCTTCGACCCGGCCAAGCCAGCCACCAGCAAGATCGCCTTCAGCGTCGACCTGGCCAGCATCTCGATGGGCAAGGAGGCCGAAGCCGAACTGCCCAAGCCGGTCTGGTTCAATACCGCGAAGTTCCCGAAGGCGACCTTCCAGTCTGGCGCGGTCAAGGCGCTTGGCGGCGGCAAGTACGAGATCGCCGGCAAGCTCGCGATCAAGGGCGTCAGCAGCGACGTCGTGGTGCCGGTGACGCTGGCGCAGTCGGGTACCACCACCACTGCGACCGGCGCCTTCCCGATCAAGCGCCTGAGCTTCAAGATCGGCGAGAACGAATGGGCCGACACCTCGATGGTCGCCGACGAGGTCCAGGTCAGGTTCAAGCTCGCGCTGACCGGCGTGGGCAAGCTGTAACTCTTTTCCCTTTCAACCTTCCTTCCTTTCACTGGAGACTTCACCATGCGCAAGACCCTCACCGTCCTCGCCGCCCTGCTGACCGCTGGCGCCGCCTCGGCCGCCGACTACGCGATCGACCCGACCCACACCTTCGCGACCTTCGAGATCGACCACTTCGGCGCCTCGGTCAACCGTGCCCGCTTCGACAAGAAGGAAGGCACCGTGCAGTTCGACCGCGCCGCCAAGACTGGCAAGGTCGACATCAGCCTCGACATCGCCTCGGTCAACACCGGCACCGCCGCCTTCGACAAGCACCTGCAGAGCGCCGATATCTTCAACGCCGCCCAGTTCCCCAAGGCTCGCTTCGTCTCCGACAAGTTCGTCTTCGACGGCGACAAGGTGAGCGAAGTCCAGGGCCAGCTGACCCTGGTCGGCAAGACCCAGCCGGTCACCCTCAAGGCCAAGCAGTTCAACTGCTTCCAGAGCCCGGTGCTCAAGCGCGAAGTCTGCGGCGGCGACTTCGAGGCCACCATCGACCGTACCGCCTTCGGCGTCAACTACGGCGTGGACTGGGGCTTCGCCAAGAACGTGCGCCTGGTGATCCAGGTCGAGGCCGTCAAGCAGTAATCCTGCCCGCCTGAATGCCAAAAACCCGCCCGGTCCAAGGCCCGGCGGGTTTTTTGCTGCCTGCTCGCAGGGCAGGGGGCTGTCAGCCGAACTTCAGGAACAGCTGGCTGTAGGGCTTCTTGAGCCGGCCCAGCGCCTCGCGCGCCTGTGCCGCGTCCTGGGCCAGCAGCGCCTGCATCAGCGCGGCCACCGACTGCTCGACAGCCACCAGCAGGCGCCCGAACTCGGCGTCCGCCGCCAGAGTCGCAGGCGCCTCGCTGCGCAGCTTGCGGACCAGGTAGTCCAGCGCTCCGGCCTGGCCGAGCAGCCTCAGCAGGCCGGCTGCCTGCGCGGCCTGCGCCGGGCCATCGGTCAGCAGCAGTTCCATCTGGGCGTGATAGGCGTTCATGTGGTCGCTGAAGCTGATCACGCCGTTGCGGCGGCGCAGCTCGGCCATCAGGTCGCGCGCGGCCTCCAGCGTCTCGTGCGCTTGGGGCAGCTGGCCGGAGCGGATCTCGCCTTCGGCCTTCTCGTAGACAACCGCGATCTCGGCTAGGGTCGCGGGCAGGCGGCTGTCCTGCGCATAAGGCGACGGCGCCGACTGGCTGAAGCGTTGCTGCAATGACTGCCAGCTGCTTCTGGCCTGGATGATGGCCTGCTCGGCTTCGGGCTGGGACTGGCCGTTGGTCTTGAACAGCGCAGCGCGGTAGGGGGCGTAGGCGGCATCCATGGCCTCGGTCAAGGCGTCGGCCGCGATGGCACTCGCGTTCAGGGCCAGCAGGCAGGCGCCCGCGATGATTCCGGTCTTCATGTTTTCTCCCTTGATCGTGGGGGATGACATCCCTGTCGATCCTGCCATCATCGCAGCAGCGCGCCAGCCTGTCGAATGCCTGCGGTTCGCCACCGCCTTGCCAGCGTCACCGCTCTGGGCCAGACTGTCGACAGGTGCACAATCCACATCAGGAGGAAAAACATGACGACAGAAAACCAGCAGTCGGCCGCCGCCCAGCTCGAGGCCGAGGTCAGGCGCGCGGTCGAGCAGGGGCTCGACCTGCAGCAGCGCGTGCGCGAGCTGACGCTGCAGCAGATGGCCAGCGGCAAGATCGACCTGTCCGCGATGCGCGAGCTCAGCCAGGCGGTGCTCAATGGCGCGCTGGCCGGCGCGCAACCGCTGCTGCAGCCCGCGCTGGCGCAGACCGGCCAGGCCCGCGAGCAGCTGCAGCAGGTCGTCGCCGGTCTCGACGCTGCACTGGCCCAGCTGGCCCAGACCGCCAGCCTCACGCTGCAGGAGGCCGCCGGCAAGGCGCAGGCCTTTGCCGACAGCGACCTCAGGCGCGCGCGCGCCGACTTCGAGCAGCTCGAGCAGATGTTCCTCGAGACGCTGCAGTCGACCGCGGCGCGCTCGCGCGATGCCGCCGGCATGATCATGTCCGAGCTCGCCACCCATTCGCGCCTCAAGGGATCGGCGGTTGGCACCGAGCTGCAGCGCAGCTGGATCAGGACCGCGCAGCAGCTCGGCGAGGCCGGCCGGGCCCAGCTCGACGCCGGGATCAAGCTGGCCCAGGCTGGCTCGGACCTGATGCGCCAGATCGCCGCTGGCGTGCTCGGCGGCCTGGCCGAGCAGATCAAGCCGGCTGCCAAGCCTGGCCAGGGCAGCCAGGAGTCCTGATGTTCTGGCAGGCGCTGGCCTCGGTGCGCGACCTGGGCCGCCTGCATGACATCGCTTCGGTCCTGATCCGCCACGGCTTTGGCGGTTTCGTGCGCCGCATGGGGCTGGCCGACCGGCTCGAGGAGGCCGGCCGCGCGCTGCACTGGGGCGATACCCAGGGCCTGATCCAGCTGACGCCGCCACAGCGGCTGCGGCGCGTGCTCGAGGAGCTCGGGCCCACCTTCGTCAAGCTGGGGCAGGTGCTCGCGACCCGGGTCGACCTGTTCGAGCCCGAGTGGATCGCCGAGTTCGGCAAGTTGCAGGATAGCGCGCCGCCGGTGTCCTACGAGGCGCTGCTGTCGCAGCTGGTCGAGGACCTGGGCGGCCCGCCCGAGCAGGTCTTTGCCCATTTCGAGCGCGAGCCGCTGGCGGCGGCCTCGATCGCGCAGGTGCACCGCGCCCGGCTGGCCGACGGCACCGAGGTGGTGGTCAAGGTGCGCCGGCCCGGCATCAAGCCGGTGGTCGAGGCCGACCTGCGCTGGCTGCTGCGGCTGGCCCAGCTGGCCGAGGCCGAGAGCCCCGAGCTGCGCACCTTCAGCCCGCAGCAGGTGGTGCGCCAGTTCGGCCAGTCGCTGCGCAACGAGCTCGACTTCGCGGTCGAAGGCCGCAACGCGGCCCGCATCGCGGCCCAGTTCGAGGGCTACGCCGACTCCGATGCCAGCCAGCCGCGCCCGGCCGGTGGCGAGCTGCTGCAGCCGCCGCCCCTGATCGTGGTGCCGCGCGTGCACTGGGACTGGAGCGGCGAACGCGTCTGCGTGCAGGACTACATCGACGGCATACCGGGCCGCAAGCTGGCCGAGGTCGATGCCGCCGGGCTGGATCGCAAGGTGCTGGCGCGCCGCGGCGCGCGCGCGGTGCTCAAGATGATCGTGCAGGACGGCTTCTTCCATGCCGACCCGCATCCGGGCAATGTGTTCTACCTGCCGGGCAACCGGCTGGCCTTCATCGACTTCGGCATGGTCGGGCGCCTGTCCGAGCGCCGGCGCGAGCAGCTCACCGAACTGCTGCTCGGGCTGGTGCAGCAGGAGCCGGTCCGGGTCGCCGACGTGCTGGCCGACTGGAGTGGCGACGGCGCGCTCGACCACGAGGCGCTGGCCGGCGAGATCGAGACCTTCGTCGAGCAGTACCGCGGCGTGCCGCTCAAGCAGCTGCAGCTGGGCTCGCTGCTGTCCGACCTGGTCGCCATCCTGCGCCACCACCAGGTGCGGCTGCCGGCTGACCTGACCCTGCTGGTCAAGGCCTTCGTGACGCTGGAGGGCATGGGGCGCGAGCTCGATCCCGACTTCGACATGGCGGGCGAGGCGCTGCCGCTGCTGCGCGAGCTGCTGCAGGCGCGCTACGCGCCGGCGGCAATGCTCCAGCGTGGCGTGGGCAGCGCGCGCGAGCTGGTCTCCCTGCTGGCCGGCCTGCCGCAGGACTTCTCGCGCCTGCTGCGCGCCGCGCGCAAGGGCAGGCTGGACATCCACATCGACGTGCAGCACCTCAAGCGGGTTGGCAACCAGCTCGACCGCGCCGTCAACCGGCTGGTCATCGGCGTCGTGATCGCGGCGCTGATCATCGCTTCCTCGATCGTGCTGACCATGGCGCAGGCGCCGCAGTGGCTGGGCACGCTGGGCTTCCTGATCGCGCTGCTCGGCAGCCTCTGGCTGATCCTGTCGATCTGGGGCGCCAACCGGCGCGACCGTGACGACGACTGAGATGCTGGCCGGGCTGGTTTAAGCTCGCGCCATGACCCCGATCACGAACATTGAAGACCTGCGCCGGCTGGCCCGCAAGCGGGTGCCGCGCATGTTCTACGACTATGTCGATGCCGGCAGCTGGACCGAGAGCACCTATCGCGCCAACGAGGCCGATTTCCAGGCGATCAGGTTCCGCCAGCGGGTGGCGGTCAACATCGAGGGGCGCAGCACCCGCGGCATGATGGCCGGGCAGGAGGTCGCCATGCCGGTCGCGCTGGCGCCCACCGGCCTGACCGGCATGCTGCACGCCGACGGCGAGATCCTGGCGGCGCGCGCTGCCCGCGAGTTCGGCGTGCCGTTCACGCTCTCGACCATGAGCATCTGCTCGATCGAGGACGTGGCCGAGCAGGCCGGGCCGGGCTTCTGGTTCCAGCTCTACCTGATGCGGGATCGCGCCTTCATGGAGCGTCTGCTCGGTCGCGCGCGCGACGCCGGCTGCCCGGCGCTGATGCTGACGCTGGACCTGCAGATCGCGGGCCAGCGCCACAAGGACATCAAGAACGGCCTCTCCACGCCGCCCAGGCTCACCTTGCCGAACCTGCTCGACATCGCGACCAAGCCGCGCTGGGCGCTTGGCATGCTGGGCACGCGGCGGCGCCAGTTCGGCAACATCGTCGGCCATGTCAGCGGCGTCGACGACATGGGCTCGCTGGCAGCCTGGACCGCCAGCCAGTTCGATCCCACGCTAGACTGGGACACGGTGCGCTGGATCCGCCAGCGCTGGCAGGGCAAGCTGATCCTCAAGGGCATTCTTGACCCTGAAGACGCCAAGCTGGCACTGGCCACCGGCGCCGACGCGCTGGTCGTGAGCAACCACGGCGGGCGCCAGCTCGACGGCGCCCAGTCCACCATCGAGGCGTTGCCGGCCATCGTCGACGCGGTGGGCGACCGCATCGAGGTGCAGCTGGACGGCGGCGTGCGCAGCGGCCAGGACCTGCTGCGTGCGCTTGCCCTGGGTGCGCGCGGCTGCCATGTCGGGCGCGCCTTCCTCTACGGCCTGGGTGCCCTGGGCGAGGCCGGCGTGACGCGCTGCCTCGAGATCCTGCACAAGGAGCTCGACGTCACCATGGGCCTGTGCGGCCGTACCCGCATCGACCAGGTCGGCCGCGACATCCTGCTGCCGGGCAGCTACCCCGGCTCGTCCTGAGGGGCGCTGTCTTACCATTGCCTCTTTTCACTGTCACACCAAGCCCATGACTCTCCACGCCCTGCTCAAGAACCTTTCCCCTGTCGCCGCTGCCGGCCTGCTGGCCTGCGTGGCGCTGCAGCCTGTTGCCGCGCAGACCGATGCGGGCGCACCGATCAAGCTGCTGGTCGGCTTCCCGGCCGGCGGCAGCACCGATGCGATCGCCCGCCACCTGGCACAGGGACTGCAGCAGGAGCTCGGCCGCAACGTGGTGGTCGAGAACAAGCCCGGCGCCGGCGGCCAGATCGCGGCCCAGGCGCTCAAGGCGGCGCGCCCCGACGGCAACACCCTGTTCGTCTCCAACAGCCACACGGTGGCGATGATCCCGCTCACGCTGCTCAACCCCGGCTTCGATCCGCAGAAGGACTTCGCCCCGGTTGGCCTGCTGGCGATCAACCCCGACGTGATGGCAGTCAGCACCGCGGTGCTCGGCACCACCGGCAGCGGCCTGCGCGTGTTCGCCCAGTGGGCCAGGGCCAATCCGGGCAAGGCCAGCGTCGGGGTGCCGGCGCCGGCCAGCGCGCCAGACTTCGCGGTCGGACTGGTCGGGCGCGGGCTCGGGGTCGACCTGGTCTCGGCGCCCTATCGCGGCGACGCCCCGATCGTGCAGGACCTGGTCTCGGGCCAGATCCCGGCCGGCATCGGCTCGGTCGCGGCCATGCTGCCGCATGCCAAGTCTGGCAAGCTGCGCATCGTCGCCGTCAATGGCAGCCAGCGCCTGCCGCAACTGCCCGACGTCCCGACCTATGCCGAGCAGGGCATCAAGGGCTATGAGGAGGTGATCTTCACCGGCGTGTTCGCGCCTGCCGGCATGCCGGCCGCGCAGCTCAAGGACTACAGCAGCGCGATCGCCAAGGTGGTGAAGTCGGCCGAGTTCGGCGCCAAGCTCGGCGCGCTTGGCGTCATCCCGGCTGCCAGCACGCCGGCCGAGCTCGGCGCGCGCGTCGAGGCGACCCGCAAGTCCTGGACTGCCATGGTCAGGAACGCCGGCTACCAGCCGAAGTGATGGTGCTGGCGGCCGGCAGCGGCCGCTCAGCGCCGTGAGGCGTGCGCCAGCGCGAAGTCGGCTATCCGGGCGATGTCGGCCAGGTCCAGCCGCTCCAACCCTGCCGGGATGGCATCCGGCAGCGGGCCGTCGGTCGCGATGCCGATGATGCCGGGCCAGTCGCCGGCCAGCGGCGCGCGGCCCGGTTCGGCGCGCCAGATCTCGAGCTTGGGAAAGTCGCCGCCCTTGAAGCCCTCGACCAGCACCAGGTCGCAGGCCTGCAGCCGGTCGAGCAGGTAGTCCAGCGGCGGTTCGTCGGCGCCGCGCAGCTCGTGCATCAGCGCCCAGCGCTGCCTGCCGAGCAGCAGCACCTCCTGGCAGCCGGCCTCGCGCAGCCGGAACGAGTCCTTGCCGGGACGGTCGATCTCGATGTCCTTGTGGCTGTGCTTGATCAGCGAGACGCTCAGGCCGCGCGCGCGCAGCTCGGGCAGCAGGCGCTCGAGCAGCGTGGTCTTGCCCATGCCGGAATGCCCGGCGATGCCGAACACCCGGTTGCGTGCCGGCGCGCTGGCGCCATCGTTGTGTTGCAGGTCTTGCTTCATGGAATGTGAATATGCCATCTACCAGCCCAGGCCTTTCTGCAGGCCGACCAGCAGCCCCATGCCGAGCAGGAAGGGCAGCCAGGGCCGGCGCGTGCGCAGCGCGATCAGGCTGACCACGATGCCGGCGAGCAGCTTGGGGTTGAAGGGGTTGATGCCGCCCTGCACCAGCAGCAGGTCGGGCGCGATCAGCGCCGCCAGCGCGGCGGCCGGGGCGTAGCGCAGCGCGCGCTGCAGCGCGGGCGGCAGCCGGCCCTTCTCGCCCGCCATGATGAAGCTGCCGCGCGTGATCAGCGTGGTCGCGGCCAGCAGCCCGAAGGCCAGCCAGAGCCAGAAGCCCTCGATCATTGGCCGGCCCTCCTGTCCTGCCAGGATTCGGCCACGAAGCCGGTCGCGATGCCGGCGGCGATCGCGATGAACAGCCCCAGCCGCAGCGGCAGGGCGTGCAGCAGCACGGCCGCCAGGCCAGCCACCAGCGCGGCCAGCAGCATGGGGCGGGTGCGCGCCATCGGCACCAGCATCACCAGCAGCGCGATCGTCGCCATGAACTCGAGCGACCAGTCGCGCGGCAGCCAGCCGGCCCCCAGCACGCCGACCAGCACGCAGGTCTGCCACAGCAGCCAGCCATAGAGGGACGGCCCGAGGTAGTAGCCCCAGCGCCAGTGCGGATCCTTGTCGGTGAGCAGGCGCGGCGACAGCAGCGTGAAGCCGCTGTCGGTCAGCAGATAGCTGCTGGCGACGCGCTGGGCCCAGGGCCGGTCGTGAAAGACGGGGGCGATGCTGGCGCTGAAGATCACGAAGCGCAGGTTGAGCACCAGGCCGGTCAGGAAGATCAGCCACAGCGGCGCGCCGGAGGCGATCAGCGGCAGCGCGCCAAGCTGTGCCGTCGCCGCATAGACCAGCAGGCTCATGCCCATGGCCTCGCCGGCGGAGAGGCCGCTCGAGCGCATCGCCAGCCCGGTCACCACGGCCCAGGAGATGGTGCCGACCGAGAACGGCAGCACGGTCAGGAGTCCCTCGCGGGCACCTTGTCGGAAAGCAGGGTTCATCAGGGAAGCGGACAAAGAAATCGCCAGTCTAGTGCCTTGGCAGGCATCAAGCTGGAGCAGTCGGGTCACCGAGCACTCTTATGATGCCAGCCTTGATCATTTGCAGTCTTGCGCGGTGGCGCCAGGCTGGACTTCAGGAGAGACTATGACAGGCTTATCGGAATGGGGTGTCTGGCTGCGGCATGGGCTGGAGCTGGCGGCGACGCTGGCATTCGCCCTGTCGGGGGCGATGACGGGCGCACGCAGCCGGCTCGACTTCGTCGGTGTCAGCGCGGTGGTGTTCCTGACCGCCTTTGGCGGCGGCACGCTGCGCGACATCCTGCTCGATGTCCGGCCCTTCTTCTGGGTCCGGCATGTCGAGTACCTGTGGGGCGTGCTGGTGCTGACGGCCGCTGCCATGCTGTTCATGCGCAATCACCATTTCGAGCCGACCGAGCGCGCCATCCAGCTGCCCGACGCGATCGGCCTGGGGCTGTTCGCCGCGGTCGGCGTCGACCTGGCCCGCATCCACGGCATGCCGACGCTGGTGGCAGTCATGATGGGCGTGGTCACGCCCGTCTTCGGCGGGGTGCTGCGCGACCTGGTCTGCAACCGGATCCCGGAAGCCTTCAGCGACCACCGGCCCTACGCGCTGTGCGCCTTCCTGGGCGGCTGGCTCTATCTTGGGCTGGAGGCGCTGGCGCTCAACGAGTGGCTGGCGCTGGGCGTCACCGTGGCCTTCACCGCCGGGCTGCGCCTGCTGGCGCTGCGGCTCGACTGGCGGCTGCCGGTCTGGAAGGTCTGATCGCCCCGGGCTTCAGCTCAGCGAGGCGCCTGCCAGCCGCACGCCGAAGCCGATGAACAGCAGGCCCATGGCCGCCATTGCGGCGGCCGAGACCAGCGGGCGGCGGCCGAAGCTCTGTGCCAGCCGCGCGCCGCCGAATATCAGCGCGCTCAGGTAGAGCGCGCTGCAGACCTGCACGATCAGCCCGAGCAGCAGGAAGGACAGCGCGGGCTGCGGGTAGGCCGGATCGACGAACTGGATGAAGAAGGAGACGAAGAACAGGATGGCCTTCGGATTCATCAGGCTGATGACGAAGGCGGTTCGCATCGGCTTGCCGGCGCTGGCCCCGGGCTGGCCGGGTGCCTTGGCCTCGACCCGCACCGGCCCGGGCCCGGCAGCCTTGCGCTGGCGCCAGGCCGCGAGTGCCGCCCGCACCAGCCCGAGTCCCAGCCAGGCCAGGTAGCCCGCGCCGGCGTACTTGACCACCATGAAGGCCAGCGGCGTGCTGCGCAGCAGCGAGGCTGCGCCGGCCGTCGACAGCAGCATCAGCACCGTGTCGCCCGCGAAGATGCCGGCCGCCCCCCGGTAGCCGGCCGCGATGCCGTGGCGCGAGGCGACCGTCATCACGTAGAGCGAATTCGGCCCCGGCAGCAACACGATGAAGATGGTGCCGAGGATGAAGGTCGAGAGGTCGGTGATGCCGTAGGTCATGGGCAGCGTTCAGGTCAGGGGTCGATCCCCCTATTCTGACCGCTGCCGCCCATCACCACTCCAGCCCGTCGGCCGCGTAGTCGGTCGCCTTGCCCTCGAAGAAGTTGGTACGGGTGCCGTTGGGCTTGCTGAAGTCGTCGAACCAGGGCACGGCGTTGACCACGCCCGGGTAGATCACGCCCAGGTTGAGCGCCAGCGCGCGCTTGTTGGCCAGGCCCTTGACGAAGTTCTCGACCACGTCGTTGGTCAGGCCCAGGATGCCGCCCTGGATGATGTACTGGCCCCAGGCCACCTCGAGCTCGACCGCGTCCTTGATCAGCTGGATCGCGTCGTGGCGGAAGGCCTCGTCGTAGAGCTCGGGGTTCTCGGCCTGGAAGGCGTGGTGCAGGTTGGTGAACAGGTCGAGGTGGGTCTCGCCCTCGTCGCGGTTGATGTACTTGATCATGTCCGCGCTGCCCAGCATCTTGCCGTTGCGCGCCAGGGTGTAGAACACCAGGAAGGCCGAGTAGAAGTAGATCCCTTCCAGGATCACGTTGCCGACGATGGCGCGCGCGAAGTTAGCCGGGGTCGGCTCGTCCTTCAGCACGGCCGAGCTGCGCATGATGAACTCGTTCTTCTTGGCCAGCATGCCGTCATGCTCGAACATCATGTAGACCGATTCCGGATCGAGCGAGACCGCCTCGATCAGGAACTGGTAGCTGCGCACATGCACGCCTTCCTCCGAGGCCTGGCGGGCGATCGCCAGGCTGACCTCGGGCGCGGTGATGTGCTGGCCGATGTTGTGGATCAGGTTGTTGAACTGGATGCCGTCCAGGTTGGACACGAAGGCCAGCGCCTTGTCATAGGCATTGCGCTCGCGCTCGTTGAGCGCTCCGCTGCGGTAGCACTCGCGGTCGGCCACCAGCGGGATCGACTTCGGGAACCAGGTGTTGGCCTCCATGCGGTCGTAGATGTCGGTCGCCCACTTGTACTTGACGCGGCTCATGTTCATGAGCTGGTCCTGCGGCCCGAAGGCGATGCGGCGCTCGTTGGTGATGCGGGTGGTGTTGTTCGGGGTCACGGCGGTACTCACTGGCAGGCCTCGCAGTTGGGGTTGTCGATCGAGCAGAAGTTGGTCGGCAGCTCGGCCTCGGCCACGTCGCCGGCCGGCAGCGCGGCGTTGGCGATCGCGGTCTTCGTCACTTCCTTGGTCTTGGTCTGGCCGCGCAGGTAGTAGGTGGTCTTGAGGCCGAGCTTCCAGGCGCTCAGGTAGATCTCGGCCAGCTCGCGGCCCTTGGTGCCCTGCTTGACGAAGATGTTGACGCTCTGCGACTGGTCGATCCACTTCTGGCGCGCGGCCGCGCTCTGCAGGATCCAGCCCGGATCGATCTCCCACACCGTCTTGAGCAGGTCGGGGCGGCCGTAGCGCACGCAGGGATCGACCACCTTGAACTGGCCGCTCATGTTCTTCTCGCTGCGCTCGATCTCGAAGATCGGCTCGATGCAGGGCGTGGTGCCGGTGATGATGCTGATGGTCGCGGTCGGCGCGATCGCCATCACGTTGCTGTTGCGCATCCCTTGCGTCTTGACGCGCTCGCGCAGCTGGCCCCAAGCGGCCTCGCCGAGGCGGGTCTCGCGGCTGCGCGCGGTGTCGATCGGCAGCAGGCCCTTGCTCCACTTGGAGCCCGCGAAGGTCTCGTAGGCGCCGCGCTCGGCTGCCAGCGCGCAGGAGGCCGCGATCGCGTGGAAGCTGATCAGCTCCATCGCCTGGTCCGAGAAGGCCACGCCGGCGGCGCTGGCGAAGTCGATGCCGCAGGCCACCTTGGCCTCGGTCTCGCCCATCAGGCCCAGGCCGACCGGGCGATGGCGCAGGTTGGAGGCCTTGGCGCGGTCAGAAGGGTAGAAGTTCAGGTCGATCACGTTGTCGAGCATGCGCACCGCGGTCCTGACCGTGCGCGCGAGCTTGTCGGCGTCGAGCTGGCCGTCCTGGACATGGCGCGCCAGGTTGACCGAGCCCAGGTTGCAGACCGCGGTCTCGGTGTCGCTGGTGTTGAGCGTGATCTCGGTGCAGAGGTTGGAGCTGTGCACCACGCCGACATGGTCCTGCGGGCTGCGGCGGTTGCACTCGTCCTTGAAGGTGATCCAGGGATGGCCGGTCTCGAACAGATTGGTCAGGATGCGCTTCCAGACCTCGATCGCCGGGCGCTGCTTGTAGGCCTTGCCCTCGCGCTCGAGTTGCTCGTAGCGGGCCTTGAAGGCGTCGCCGTAGAGCTCGTGCAGCTCGGGGTAGCGCTCGGGCTGGAACTCGCTCCAGATGCCGTTCTGCTCCACCCGTTCCATGAACAGGTCGGCGATCCAGGCCGCCGGGAAGATGTCGTGCGCGCGCAGGCGGTCGTCGCCGAACTCCTTCTTGATCTCGCAGTAGTCCCAGAAGTCCGGGTGCCAGACCTCGAGGTAGGGCGCGAAGCTGCCCTTGCGCCGGCCGCCCTGGTTCACGCCGACCGCGGTGTCGTTGTAGATCTTGAGGTAGGGGATGACGCCCGAGCTCTTGCCGTTGGTCGACTGGATGTGCGAGCCGGCCGCGCGCACGCGGGTCCAGTCGGTGCCGATGCCGCCAGCGTACTTGCTCAGGCGGGCCGACTCCTCGATGGTGCCGAAGATCGAGGCGAAGCGGTGCTCGCCGGCATCGAGGTCGGAGCTGATCTGGTCGTTGACGGTGTTGAGGTAGCAGCTCGACAGCTGCGAGTGGATCGTGCCCGAGTTGAACAGCGTCGGCGTCGAGGCCATGTAGTCGAAGCTCGACAGCAGGTCGTAGAACTCGACGGCGCGCGCGGTCGGGTTGTCCTCTTGCAGCGAAACGCCCATGGCGACGCGCATGAAGAAATGCTGCGGCAGCTCGATCAGCTGCTGCTCGCGGTCGCGCATCAGGTAGCGGTCGACCAGGTTCTGCAGGCCGTAGTAGTCGAACTGGAAGTCGCGCTGGGGCTGGATTGCGGCGTCGAGCGCGGCCAGGTCGAAGACTTCGGCCATGCGCGGCGCGTAGCGGCCGGCGGCGACGCCGCGCGCGATCGTCTTGCTCAACGCCGGGTAGCGGCCATCGGGCGTCACATGCTTCATCGTCTCGGCCAGCAGGTAGCGCGCCGCGACATAGGTGAAGTCCGGGTTCTGGGTCGAGATCAGTCCGGCGGCGGCCTTGTTCTGGGCCTGGAAGATCTCGCTCGTGTGCATGCCATCGTAGACCAGCAGCTTGATCTGGCTGCGCAGCAGGCCCAGGTCGACATTCAGGCCCTGGGTGGCAAATTCGTTGAGTCGCTCGATCTTGGCGAAGTCGAAAGCTTCGCGCGAGCCGTCGCGCTTGATGACGTCCATGGAGTTGATGCAGAAAAAACAGGGGACAGGCCGCCCGCCGGCAGCAGCCGGGGCGGTCGGTCCGAAATGGAAATGGGCGGTCGGCTAGCGTGCCGTCCGCGGCAAGGGCGGGCTGCCGGCCTTCAGGGCCGGTGAGCTGGCAGGCCAGCCGGGCGCTGGCCCGGGCAGGCGGTGGTGATCAACGATGTGCATTCGAATCCTCCCGTCGAATGGTTCCGGAAACGGCACCAGGCGGAGGAAGAAAAAAAGCCGCCGACCCGGCCCTAGCCAGGACGATGCGGCCGCTTTTTCCCGTCACCCCGGGGAATGGTGCTGGCTGTTCTTCGGGCCGGTATTCTGGCTCGCCCTCATCCTTCTCCGCGCCTTCCCGTGCTTGCGCACAGTGGCATCCAGGCGGAGTCGTCAGGCTTACAGCAGCGGGGGCTGCGCCGGAATGGCTGCGCATTGCAGCGGCACCGGCTTCCCGTTCAACGTCGCCCAGCAAGCTGGGCCGACGCACCCGAAGCCGGAATCATACCGGCTTTGGCTTGCCACCAGGCCCGCCATGGTCGCTTGCAGGGCGGCCCGGGTTCAGCGCTGGCGTCGGCGCCAGAGCCGGCTCAGGTCGTCGAGCGTGGGCACGCCGGCCAGCGCCACCAGCAGCAGGGCCAGCGGCAGGGTGGCGAGGTAGCCGACCTGCTTGAAGCCCAGCGCGCCGATCACGCCGCCGCTGAAGAAGCTGACCGCCAGCTGCAGCAGCAGGCGCAGCCGGGCCGGATTGGCGCGTACCGGTGGCTGCTGCTGGTCGGGCGCGTTCCAGTACGCCATCTTGCCCAGCTCGATGCCGATGTCGGTCACCAGCCCCGTGATGTGGGTGGTGCGGATCTCTGCATGCGACAGCTTGGTGATCAGCGCGTTCTGCAGCCCCATGATGAAGCTCAGCAGCATCACGGTCAGCGGCACGAACAGGCCGGCGACATGGGACAGCCGCTCGCCCAGCGCGCCGAAGCCGAGCAGCAGCAGCGCCTCGACCATCAGCGGCAGCGCGAACTCGCTGTGCAGCTGGCGCCGCCGCCCGAAGTTGACCAGGATGGCGCTGCAGGCTGCGCCGCCGATGAAGGACAGCAGCGCGCCGAAGCCGGCCAGGTAGTCCTGCCACTGTCCCAGCGCGAGGTGGTCCGCCATCGACGAGACGATGCCCGTCATGTGCGAGGTGTACTGGTGCACGGCCAGGAAGCCGCCCGCGTTGGCCGCCCCCGCGACGAAGGCCAGCACCAGGCCGAGCTGGCGGTTGGCGGCCGTGCTGCGCCGGCTGCCGGTCAATCTCCTGGCGTACTGGATGGGCATCTGTGGTCGATCTGCTGCTGCGGGCAGTGGCCGGCGTTCTGTTATGTTAACAAGCTGTCCAACCAGGAAACCCCATGAGCCAACTGCCCCCCTGCCCGAAGTGCCAGTCCGAATTCACCTACGAGGACGGTGCCCAGCTGATCTGCCCCGAATGCGGCCACGAGTGGAGCGCCGCCGAAGCCGCGCCGGCCGAGGAAGCCGCCAAGGTCTGGAAGGACGCCAACGGCAACGTCCTGCAGGACGGCGACACCGTGACCCTGATCAAGGACCTCAAGGTCAAGGGCTCGTCGACCGTGATCAAGGTCGGCACCAAGGTCAAGAACATCCGCCTGATCGAGGGCGACCACGACATCGACTGCAAGATCGAGGGCTTCGGCCCGATGCAGCTCAAGTCCGAGTTCATCAAGAAGGCCTGAACAGCCTCCCGCGAGCTGGGCTGGCCTGGAGCCGGCTCAGCACGTGCAACAGGCTGCTCTGCGCAGCCTGCCGTAAGCGATCCCAACAAGAGTCTGCAAGACCATCACCCAGGAGATCCCTTGAATCCGTTCCGCCTGCCGCCGGCCTATGTCGTCATCCTCTCCGGCATCGTCGCGGCGATGCATATCGGCAAGATGCCGACCGCCATTCCCTTGCTGCGCGACGCGCTGGGCATCACGCTGGTCCAGGGCGGCTTCCTGCTCTCGATGGTGCAGATGGCGGGCATGCTGGTCGGCGTCTTCGCCGGGCTGACCGCGGACGGAATCGGCCTGCGCCGCAGCGTGATCGCCGGCCAGTGCATCTTCGCGCTCGCGAGCCTGGGTGGCATCTGGGTGGGGCAGGCCGAGCATCTGCTGCTGCTGCGTGCCTTCGAGGGCCTGGGCTTCCTGCTGGCCGTGCTGCCAGTCCCGAGCCTGATCCGCCAGCTCGTCTCGCCCGAGCGGCTGGCGCTTCACCTCGGCTTCTGGGGCACCTACATGGCGACCGGCACGGCGATCGCGCTGTTCGGCGGCCCCCTGCTGATGGGGCTGACGGGCTGGCAGGGCCTGTGGGGCTTGCTGGCAGTCGTCTCCGCGCTGATGGCGCTCTGGGTCTGGCTGCAGGTGCCCTCGGAGCGGCAGCGGCTGGGCGCGCTTGCCGTCGCCACGAATCCGGTGCCGACCGAGTCGGCGCTGGCACGCCTGCGCCTGACGCTCACGAGCGCCGGTCCCTGGCGGATCGCGATCGTGTTCTCGATGTACTCCAGCCAGTGGCTCGCGGTCATCGGGTTTCTGCCGTCGGTCTACGCCCAGGCCGGCCTGTCCAGCCAGACGGCCGGTGCGCTGACCGCGCTGGCATCGCTCGTCAATGTCACGGGCAGCATCGCTGCCGGGCGCCTGCTGCATCGCGGCGTCTGCTCGCGCCATCTGCTCTATCTCGGCTTCATCAGCATGACGCTGACGGCTTTCCTCGCCTTCGGTCCGCTGACCGCCGATGCCCCGGTGCTGCGCTACCTGGCCGTGCTGCTGTTCTCGGCCATCGGCGGCGTGATTCCGGGGACGCTGTTTTCATTGGCGGTCCATGTCGCGCCCAATGCGCGCACCGTCTCGACGACCGTGGGCTGGATGCAGCAATGCTCTTCGGCTGGGCAGTTCCTCGGGCCGCCGCTGGTCGCCTGGGTTGCCGGTCTGGCCGGCGGCTGGCAATGGACCTGGACGATGACCGGGGCGGCCTCGCTGGTCGGCCTGCTGATCGCCAGCGGCGTGACCCTGCGCCGGCCTGATCCCATGCCGTAGCGGGGCTGCTAGAATCGTTCCCGTCATTGGGGAGTAGCCTCTCTTCGCCCTGAAGAGGCTTGCGTCAACACACTTGTCCCGCAGGACATGGCGCAAGCGGTTCCCGAGCCTGGCAAGACCTTTGACCACTGCGCCTCCGTTTCTGGCCGGGGATGCGCCGTGGTCATTCGTCTGCGTTCCGGCCGAGGAAACATCATGGAATCCCTGCTCGTATCGACCGGAGTCGTCGCCCTGGCGGAAATCGGCGACAAGACCCAGCTGCTCGCCTTCCTGCTCGCGGCGCGCTTCAAGAAACCCCTGCCCATCATCGCTGGCATCCTGCTGGCCACCCTGGTCAACCATGGCCTGGCCGGCGCGGTCGGCGCCTGGATCACCACCACCGTCAGTCCCGAGGTGCTGCGCTGGGTGCTCGGCGCCTCGTTCATCGCCATGGCGGTCTGGACCCTTATCCCCGACGAGATCGAGGAGGACGAGAGCCAGATCGCACGCCGCTTCGGCGTCTTCGGCGCGACGCTGATCACCTTCTTCCTGGCCGAGATGGGCGACAAGACCCAGATCGCGACCATCGCGATGGCGGCGCGCTACGAGGATGCGCTGCTGGTGGTGGCCGGCACCACGCTGGGCATGATGATCTCGAACGTGCCCGCCGTCTTTGCCGGCGACAAGCTCGCAAACAAGATCCCGATGAAGCTGGTGCACGGCATCGCCGCCGGCGTGTTCGCGATCCTGGGCGTGGCGACGCTGCTCGGCGCCGGCGCCCAGTTCGGCATCTGAGGCCGTTCAGTGCGGCCCGCGGCGCTCAGGCAAACGGGTTCCTGACGCTGCGCGCCGCCAGCACCTCGATCTGCTCGGGCAGCGCGGGGTCGGACTCCAGGCTGGCGATCGCGCGGCCCAGCAGCGCCTGCAGCTCGCGCGCCAGCGCCAGGCCGGCGCGGTCGCGGCTCAGCACCAGGTCGCCGGTCAGCGTCAGGCGGTCGACCCGGTTCTCGATCTCGAGATGGCCGATGCGCAACACGTCGCTCTCGTTGGCAAAGGGCTGGAATTCAGTCTCCATGTGGATCTCCGGACAGGTCTGGTCTCAGCGGCCCATGATGCCCTTGAGCAGTTCGAGCAGCAAGCGCAGCAGTCCGCTCAGGATGGAATCCTGTTGCGGCTGCGGTGCGGGCGGCTCGTTCTTCTGGCTACCGCCACCGCCCCGGTTGGCCTGCGGCTTGGGCAGCTCCATCGCCTTGTCCCGTGCCTGGGCCGGCAGCGCGGGCAGGGGGTTGATGCCGGCGAGCTTCTGCAGCTCGGCGATGCTGATCACCTGGTAGTCCTGGGTCTTGTCGTTGTCGATCAGGTAGGCGCCGGCGCGCTGCTGCTTCGGGCTGTAGATCACCTTCCACAGCTGGGTCGGCACCAGCACGCCGCGGCCGATCGACTTGACCTCGTTGCCGGAGAAGACCGGGCCGCTGATGACGTAGAGCTCGCCCTCGTCGCGCGCCAGCTGGCGTGCCGCCGCCTCTAGGCCGGCCCAGACGCCGGCGTTGTTCTCGTGCACCTGCGGCACCATGTTCGCGAGCGAGAACGACTCGCTCTGCGCCTTGCGCGTCGGCATGTTGGCGTTCGGCGCCAGGTGGCCACGGTCGTAGCCCGAGCGCGAATAGTCGGACAGCTCGGCGCGGTCGCGCTCGGGCAGCCGGTCCTCGGCCTGGAAGCTGTCCTTGCGCGACAGCTCGCGCGCCTTCTCGAGGCTCTGGCGCGTCAGCCTTTCGGCGGCGTAGAGCGGGGTGCGGCTTTGCCCAGAGTGCAGCACGGCGAAGGCTTCGTAGCAGAGCTCCTGGGTGCGGGACTTGAGCTTGGCGTTGACCAGCTGCGGCGGCTGGCCGGCGACGAAATGCTGTGGACAGCTGGCGAATTCGGCCAGCGCCGGGCTGCTGGCGGTGGTCGCTGCAAGCGTGACCGCGATGAGGGAATAGGTGAACTTCATGGCCTGCGTAGTATCGGTCCAGATCCCTGTTCCACGTGGAACAGGCCGCTTCAATCCGTGCTTTCGAGCAAGGCCAGCGCCGCCGCGAAGTCGAAGCCCTCGATCGCGTCGGCCAAGACCTGGAACTTCGGCCCCAGCGCGGCGCGCGCCAGTTCGCGTTGCTCGTCGAGCAGTTCGATGCAGGCGGTGTCGTCCTGGCGCAGCAGCCCGAGCAGGCGCTCGCGCAGCGCCTGCCACCGCGCCGGGTCGTGGCTCGTCGCGGCCTGAGGCGCCGGGGCCTGCGGCAGCCGGGCGGCGATCGCCTCGATCAGGGCGGGCAGGGCAGCGGCAAGCCCCGCCAGCAGTGGCGCCGGGTCGGGGGTACCGTCGCGCAGTGCAGTCTCCAGCTGCGCCGCCTGCTCGCGCAGCGGCAGCGCTCCGATCTGCGCTGCCAGCCCTTTCAGCGTGTGCGCCAGCCGCTGCGCCTCGTCGCGCCGGCCGGCCTGCAGCGCCTGCGCGATGGCCGCTGCCTGGCCGCGCTGGCTGGCGACGAAGCGGGCCAGCACATCGCGGTAGAGCGCCTCGCGCCCCAGCACCTGTGACAGGCCCAGCCTGGCGTCCAGTCCGTCCACGTCGGCCAGCGCGCTGATCCAGCCTGGTTCAGGCACATCGGCCGGTGCAGCTGGACTTGCCGGCCGGCCGGCCGGCTGGCGGCCGGGGTCGGGCCTGACCCAGCGCCGCAGCTTGTCGACCAGATCCTGCACGTCGATCGGCTTGGCGATATGGTCGTTCATGCCGGCTTCGAGGCAGCGCTCGCGGTCCTGCGCCATCGCGTTGGCGGTCATCGCGAGGATGGGCAGTTCCTGCAGGCCGGGCAGCTGGCGGATCGCGCGCGTCGCGCTCAGGCCGTCCATGACGGGCATCTGCATGTCCATCAGCACGACGTCGTAGCGCTGCTGCTGCACCTTCTGTACCGCTACTGCGCCGTCCGGTGCCAGGTCGACCACCAGGCCCAGCATGCGCAGGAACTCGAGCGCGACCTCCTGGTTGAGCTCGTTGTCCTCGACCAGCAGCGCCCGCGCTCCGGCCAGCTCGGCGGATTCGCGCAGCGCATCGGTTGGCACCTGGCTGACCGGCTGGCCCCGGCCGCCAGCCTGCCGCATCAGCGCGTCGAGCAGGGCGGACGGGCTGACCGGCTTGGTCAGCACTTCGCTGATGCCGGCCTCGCGCGCCTGCGGCATCGCCTCGTCCCGGTCATAGGCGGTGACCATCAGCAGCAGCGGGGCCTGCCGCAGCGCATGGTGCCGGATTTCGTGCGCCACCTCGATGCCATCCATGCCGGGCATCTTCCAGTCCAGCAGCACGACGTCGAAGGGCTGGCCGGCGGCGTCGGCGCACTCGATCGCGGCCAGGGCCTCGGGGCCCGACGCCGTCGCGGCGGGGCTGGAGCCCAGGCTGGTGATCAGCTCCGAGATCACCTCGCGCGCCTGCTCGTTGTCGTCGACCAGCAGTACCCGCAGTCCGGCGGGGATGCTGCGTTCGTGCGGCGGCTGCGCGGCATCCAGGCCGAGGCGGGCCGTGAACCAGAAGGTCGAGCCCTGGCCTGGCGTGCTGTCCACGCCGATCTGGCCACCCATCAGCTCGACCAGCCGCTTGGCGATCGCCAGCCCCAGTCCGGTGCCGCCGTAGCGGCGCGTGGTCGAGCTGTCGGCCTGCTGGAAGCTCTGGAACAGCCTGGCGCGCTGCTCCGGCGAGATGCCGATGCCGGTGTCGCGCACCTCGAAGCGCAGTTCGACCCCGTCGCTCAGCAGCTGCTGCAGCCGGACCCGGATCTCGACCTCGCCGCGTTCGGTGAACTTGACCGCGTTGTTGGCGAGGTTGAGCAGCACCTGCTGCAGTCGCAGCGGGTCGCCGACCAGGCCGAGCGGCACGTCGGCGGCGGCCGAGACGATCAGCTCCAGCTCCTTGCCGGATGCCTTCTCGGCCAGCAGCGCGGTGACATCGTCTAGCAGCTGGCCGAGCTCGAAGCCGGAATGCTCCAGCTGCATCTTCTCGGCTTCGATCTTGCTGAAGTCCAGGATGTCGTTGATGACGCCGAGCAGCAGCTGGCTCGACGACTGGATCTTGCGCAGGTAGTCATGTACCCGGGGCGGCGGGTCGGCCTTGAGCGCGAGCTGGGTCATGCCGATCACTGCGTTCATCGGGGTGCGGATCTCGTGCGACATGTTGGCCAGGAAGTCTGACTTGGCGCGCGCGGCCTCTTCGGCTGCCTCCTTGGCCAGCTTGAGCTCGGCCTCGGTCTGCTTGAGCCTGCTGATGTCGGTCAAGGTCACGATCATGCCGTCCTCGAGCAGCTGGCCGCCGATCAGCAGGTTGAGCTCGCGGCCGTCCTTGCACCGGACCCGGTACTCCTGGGGCTGGACCTTGCCGTCGCCCTGGCGCGCCTGCTCGACCGCCTCGGCCCAGGTCCGCATCACGCTGGCGCGGTATTGCGGCTCGGGGTAGGCCCGTTGCCACCAGTCGTCCAGCCTGGTCACCTCTTCATGCGCGTAGCCGAACAGCTCGGTGAAGCGCCGGTTGACCGTCACGAAGTGGTCACCTCTCACATGGACCATGCCGACTGGAGCCGCCTCGAACAGCACGCGCAGCTGCTCGCTGGCCTGGCTCAGCGCCTGGGCCGCCGCGCGTTCGGCGTTGATGTCGTCGATGATCCAGACCGAACCGCGCGCCGGGTCGCTGGCATCGATCGCATGACCGATCATGCGGGTCCAGATCTGGCGGCCGTCGCGGCGCTGCATCAGCTGCTCGCGGCTGTGGGTATGGCCCTGCCAGATGTCGGGGTAGGCCAGCTCGCCGACGCGCCGGTATTCGTCTGCGTCGGTGTACCAGACCCGGGTGGTCTGGCCGACCAGTGCGCCATCGGGCCAGCCCAGGATCTCGTGCATGCGCTGGTTGCAGCGTACCGTGGTCCTGTCCTTGAGCAGCACGATGCCCGAACTGGCGGCTTCCAGCACGGCCTGCAGCTCCGAGGCCGCCAGGCGCAGGGCCTCGCTGGCGGCCCGCTGCTCGGTGATGTCCTCGATCAGCGCTACGATGCCGGCAGCCGGATCGGACGGGTCGATCGCATGCGCCGACAGCCTGGCCCAGAACAGGCGGCCGTCCTTGCGCCGCAGCCGCTGCTCGGTCACATTGTTCTGGCCCTCTCCGAGATGGCGATAGATGGCCTCGCCCGCGCGCTCCCAGCTCTCGTCATCGTCATACAGCAGCCGGGTCGGCTGGCCGGCGAGCTCGGCGCGCGAATAGCCGAAGATCTCCTCGCTGCGCCGGTTGCACTGCTCGATCACGCGCTGGCGCACCACCATGATGGCGGCGCTGGCGGAGTCGACGATGGCGTGCAGCTGCGCATTGGCACTGCGCAGGCTGTCGGTCGCCGCCGCGAGCTCGGCGGTGCGCTCGGCCACCTGGCGCTCGAGCTGCTGGCGGTAATCGGCCAGCTCGCGCTCGGCCTGCTTCTGCGCCGTGATGTCGTGCCAGGCTGCGTGCATCAGGGTCTTGCCGCCGCGCCGGATCGCGGTCAGCAGCACCTGGGCCGGAAAGGTTTCGCCGTCGGCGCGCTGGTGCACCCATTCGAACTGGTGGAAGCCTTGGGCCTGGGCGATCCTCATCATCTCTGCGACCTTCTCGACTGAACTCGACCCATCGGGCTGGAGGGTGGGCGAGATCAGCTCGGGCTTCTTGCCCAGCAGCTGCCCGGCCTGTTCCAGCCGCAGCATCTCGAGCGCGGCGCGGTTGGCGGCAATGATTCGGCCTTCCTCGATCAGCACGATGGCCTGGCGCGTTTCCTCGAACAGGGTGCGGAAGCGTTGCTCGCTCTCGGCCAGTTCGGCGGTCTTGCGCTTGACCGTCCTGCGCATCGTCCAGCCCCAGGCTCCGAGCAGCAGCGCCAAGGCGACGCCGATCCCAAGCGCGAGCGTGAGGCGGTTCAGCATGGTCGTGTCCTGCTGGCTCAGCGGAGTGCCCAACCACTTGCGGCGCAGCGCGTCGTCCTCCTCCGGCGTGATGGCCTGCATGCCGCGCACGACCAGGGCCAGCGTTTCGGAGTCGCCCTTGCGTACCGCACGGCGGGGCTCGCCCACGTACAGCTCGAAGGCCTTGCGAAAATCCTTCTCGATGCCGAGCCGGTGCAGGTAGAAGCCAGCCGGAGCTTCGTCCAGGCACAGGACCTTGACCTCGGCGCGCCCGGCTGCCGCGAGCAAGGTCTCGTAGTTCTCGTACTGCAGCAGCGAGGTGATGCCCCGTTCGACGAGTTCCTCGACGCAGGCGTCGCCGGTTTGCACCCCGATCTGGAAGCCCTTGAGCGTCTCGGTATTGCTGATGCCGCTGATCGACGCATGGCTGTAGATATTGGTCGGCAGCCTGGCGTAGGCCGGCGAGAAGTCGTAGAGCGGTTCGCGTGCCGGCGTGCGGTAGAGCATGTCGATCACGTCCGCGCTGCCATCCAGGATCTGGCGCTGCGCCTCGGGCCACTGCATCGCGTTGAGCCTGACCGTGACGCCGGTCTTCTGCTGCCACAGCTTCCAGTAGTCGACCAGATAGCCCTGCACCTGGCCGTCGGCATCACGGAACAGGTAGGGCGGGTAGTTCTCGTCGCTGACGACCTGCAGGGGCTTGTGGCTCTCTTCCAGCGCTGCGAGTCCCGGGGCTGCATGCGCGAGCAGTCCCGCCCAGCACAGACAGAGCGTGAGCAGGCGTCGACGGCCTAGTGATGGGAGAGCGGACCGGGGCAGCATTTTTTCATCTTGCTTGCCAGGATTCTGCCTGATCGCACCGAGCGCCCGGCTGACATTTGCCGGCCCCTGCGCAAGCAACTGGATTTCTCACCGATCCTGGGCCGCGTCCATGTCAGCGGCGTGAAGCCCGGTGCCAGCCTGCAGCGCTGACTGGTTGCCGGAATGCCGGAATCAGTGCCTGGCCTGCTGCCGGCGCTGCTCGCGCAGCATGAAGAGGTAGAGGCTTTCGACCTTCTCGCGCGCCCAGGGCGTCTTGCGCAGGAACTGCAGGCTGGACTTGACGCTGGGGTCGACGCAGAAGCAGCGGATCGGGATCTGTTCGCCGAGACGCCGCCAGCCGTAATATGCCTGGAGGGCCGTGACGATGGCCTCGAGGGTCACCCCGTGCAGGGGATTGTTGGGCTGGGGCTTGGGGGTGCCGGGACTGGAGGGGGTGTCTGGCATCGTGAGAATTGGTTGCGCGGGCAAGATTTGAACTTGCGACCTTTGGGTTATGAGCCCAACGAGCTACCAGGCTGCTCCACCGCGCGTCAGAAGATGTAATGTAACACAACAGCTCGCCGGTCTTGCAAGGCCGGTCCTGTTTCACGTGGAACACGGCCCTGGCCGGTCAGGCCTCGCGCTACAGTGAGGGCATTCAACGCAACAGAGGACCGCACCGATGACGATCTGGGACCAGAATTTTTCCGCCCCCGGCTACAAGTACGGGACCGAGCCGAACGCCTTCCTGCGCGAGCAGGCCTTCCGCCTGCAGCCCGGCAGCCGGGTGCTGGTGCCCGGTGATGGCGAGGGACGCAACGGGGTCTGGCTGGCGGCGCAGGGTCATCAGGTGACCTCGGTCGACCTGTCGCTGGTGGGGCTGCGCAAGGCGCAGCAGCTCGCTGCCGAGAAGGGGGTGGACCTGGCCATCCTGCAGGCCGACCTGGCCGACTGGGCACCGGAGCCCGGCAGCTTCGACGCCGTGGTCCTGACCTATGTCCACCTGCCGGCGGCGATCCGGGCCCAGGCACATGGGCGGCTGGCGGCCGGCATCCGCGCTGGTGGCCACTTCATCCTCGAGGCATTCCACCCCGCACAGCTGGCCCACAGCAGCGGCGGCCCCAAGGACGTGACCATGCTCTATGAGCTGGCCACGCTGCGCGCCGATCTGGCCGGGAACAGCTTGCAGGAGCTGCTGGCCTGGGAGGGCGAGACCACCCTGGACGAGGGCCCCGGCCACCAGGGGCTGGCCCATGTCACGCGCTACGTCGCGCGCAAGACTCCCAGCTGAAGACCCTTACCCCTCGCGCGGCCAACTGGTTCCACGTGAAACAGCGGCTTCGTGCTGCGCTTCAGCCGGGTCGCGTCGCCCGTTCCAGCTGCTCCAGGTAGAACATGGCCTGCGCGCGCGTGTCGCCGCACATCTCGGGGCTGGGCGGCAGCGAGCCGCAGACCGCTGGGCGCTCGGGCCGGCCGAACAGCTGGCAGCGCAGTTCGGCATCCAGATGAGGGCAGGGCATGCCGGCCGGCTTGCCACCCGGCAGGCCGGGCAGGGGGCTGCTGATCGAGGGCGCGATGCAGCAGGCGGCGCAGCCGGGGCGGCAGGATATGCTCATGCTCGACTTTCCATCCGGCCTCAGGCTGGCAGCGGCTGGCGGTCCAGCTGCTGCAGCAGGCAGTAGCTCAGCAGCAGGTTGCGCTTCTCGGGGTAGGGGCGCAGGTCGGTCGAGCGGCGTTCGACCTCGAAGCGCAGGCCACCGCTGCGGCTGATCCGGATCAGGCCGCAGTAGCTCGGCAGTCCGCTGCCGTCGAAGGCTTCTCCCACCACCAGCCAGAGCCGGTCGGCGCCCAGGTCGGGCACCCAGCCGCCCAGGCTGCGCATTTCCTCGGGCACCACCATGAGCTGGACGATGTCGGTCTCCAGCCCTGCGCGCTGGAACAGCAGCACGATCTGCTCGGGTTCCGCCGTGCTGGCGGGCTGTCCGCTGCCCATGGCCTGGCGCGGCGCGTCTAGCCTGACCTTGCGCCAGACGCCGACCGGCCTGGCGGACTGGCCTAGCAGTTCCGGCGCTTCGGTGACCTGGACCACGATGCTGCCGCCCGGATCGACATCGGTCCAGGCGACCTGGGCCCGGGCGCCGGCATTGCGGCCGCGGCGGCGCTTGAGGTTGGACAGCTCGCCGCTCGGGGCCCGCGCGATCGATTGCCGCAGCGCCTGGATTTCCTGCAGCTCGAGCTCGTCCTTCAGCCAGGACTTGATCAGCCGGTGCAGCGTGGGCGCAGGCGCCAGCCCCACCAGCGATCCGAGGTCGAGCAGGCGCGCACGCTTGCCGACCGGCCGGCCCGGTTCGGCGCAGCGTCGGCACAGATCCTCGAAGGACGGGATGTCGCCTGCGAGCCCCGCCGCGACCAGCACAGCCCGGATGCTGCCGTAGTCGTAGGCGCTCTGCAGGTTGCGCTTGCTGGTGCTCACCGCATGGCCGCGCTCGCTCGACCACTGGACCAGCTGCTCGTGCCAGTGACCGGATTCGGCCCGGGCGCGCAGTCGTGACAGCTCGAGCGCCTGCAGCAGCCAGTGCTGTTCCTGCCGGACGGGCGCCGCGGCAATCGGGCGGCGCGTGTCCATCCCGGGTGCCGCAGGTGCTGGCGCGGCTTGCTTGGATTTCCGGCGTTTCGCGGGCTGCCGGATCCCGGTCGGCAGCGGTTGGTCCTCCACCTCGACTGCCTGGATCGCAGGTTGATCCGGCTCGGCTTCGGGCGCTGCTGCGATCGCGACGGCGGGCTCCGGCGCTGGCTTGGCAGCCTCAGCCTGGGCGACGGCTTCGCCGCGGATCGCCACCGGTTCTGTTGCCAGGGTGCCGGTCCAGGCCTCGGTCAGGGCAGGCATGAGCTCGGTCAGCAGATCGGCCTCCTGCTGCGGGGCGCCAAGGTCTGCTTCGCCGAAGAGCGAAACCTGGAATTCGTCCGGGAAAAGCTGGGTGGGAGTCTTGCTGCGGGTCATGGGGCCCAGATGGTAATGCAGGCCTGCGGCGACTTGAAAATGCCGCTGTATCTTTTCTTGCCTGGTCTTGCATCCAGCCCGGGATGGGTGTGGTCGGCAGCCCTGTGGCCGCAGATTTCTGCACCTTTAAAATAGATCACGCCATGTTTTTATATGGATAAAAATCCGCAAGTGCATGTTTATTAACTATCAAAAAACAATGGCGTGAGCCAATGATACCGGGTCTCGGGGTCGGCTTTGCGGCGTATTATTTGATTAAGTGAGCCAAATATTGCCGGATTTACGGTCAGGCAGTCTTGCTCATCCAACTCCCTTTCATTGGCTCCATGTGGCTTTTGCGGGCTGGAGAAGGTGCCGTGCTAACTGTTGCTGACCGGCAGCAGGCGCTATTCCGGTACCTGCCCCGGCGGCAAGTGCAATGCCCCGGCGGTGGCCAAGCCCTCATGGCTCGGCACCCGCGCGGGGCATTGGGAGGATCGGCCAGCCTGGCTGGTGGCCGATCTGGCGCTTACGGCTTATTGCGGCTTGTCGATCTTCAGGCTGGCCTTGATGCCATCAAAGGACAGCGAGGTGCCAGTGATGTTCTGCACCGTGTAGGTAGTGGAGTTGATCTTCTTGGACAAGGTGCCGGTCGAGACGCTGCAGCTGCCGTTGCTGCCCGTGGTGCAGGCCACCGAGGAGCTGCTCCCGTTGCTGAAGCTGAAGCTACCGGTCACATAAGCGCCTCCGACTGCTGCATCGCTCTCATCCTTTACCAGGATGGTGAAGCTGGCGCGCCAGCCATTGCGCAAGGAGGTCGCGCTGCCCGTCAGCTGCGCCACGCCCACCACGGTGGTATCGGGCTCTGGTGGCGGAGGGGTGTCGCTGCCGCCCAGGGTGTAGATCAGCCGGTTGGGGGAGCCGCTGCCGGCATCCTGCACCTTGTTGCTGGTGCTGTTGTTCAGGATGCTGCTGGTGATGGTGGACGCGCTTGCGGTGGGCGTGCCTTGCAGCAGCAGCGCGGCCAGACCCGCCACATGCGGCGAAGCCATCGAGGTGCCGTTCAGGGTTGCGGTCGCGCTGGTGGAGCTGTACCAGGTCGAGGTGATGCTGCTGCCCGGCGCGAACAGGTCGAGGCAGCTGCCGTAGTTGGAGTAGCTGGCCCGGAAGTCGGTGCTGGTCGTGGCCCCCACGGTGATGGCCGAGGGCTCGCGGGCCGGTGAGTAATTGCAGGCATTGGCATTGCTGTTGCCCGCTGCGACCACCACGGTGTAGCCGGCAGCCACGGTGTTGGCCACCGCGCTGTCCAGGCTCGACGAGGCGCCGCCACCCAGCGACATGTTCACGACCGCGGGCTTGTTGCCGTTCTTGGCCACCCAGTCGAGGCCTGCGATCACGCCGCTCAAGCTGCCGGAGCCGTTGCAGTCCAGGACCCGCACCGGTACCAGTGCCACCGCCTTGGCAATGCCCCAGGTATTGGCCCCCACGGTGCCGGCCACATGGGTGCCGTGGCCGTTGCAGTCGCTGGTGCCGTTGCCGTCGTTGATGACGGTGTAGCCGCTTCCGACCCGACCGCTGAAATCGGTGTGGCTGGCCAGGATGCCGGTATCCACGATGTAGGCCTTCACCCCGCTGCCGGTGTAGGCGTAGGTGTAGCTGCCGCTCAGCGGCAGGTCGCGCTGGTCGGAGCGGTCCAGGCCCCAGGTGGCGCCGGTCTGCGTGGTCTCGAAGGCCTGCATGGCAATGTCGACTTCGACCCGCTCGACATTGGGGTTGTTTGCCATCGCCTCGAGGAAGGCCTCGGCGGCGGCGGCCGGCAGGCGCACGGCAAAGCCCTTGATGGCCGTGTCGTAGGTGAACTTCAGCTGGCCGCCACGACCTGCGATTGCCTCGGCAGCGGCGGCGGCCGGATTGCCCACGCTGTCCTTGAACACCACCACGTAGTCGCTGAACTGCAGATCGTCCTTGATCCTGTCGACGACAGCACCAAGCTGTTCCTTGACGGCCTGGCTTCCTGCGGAGCTGGCCGAGGTGGTCTGGCCCACATGGCTCAGGCGTTCGGCTGTCTCGCGCGCCAGCTGGCCCATCTCGCTGTCTGGATCGGCGACAAAGTTCGCCATCGGGTCCGCTTGCTTGTCCATCCTCAGCTTGTCGCGCGCTGCATTGTGCGCATCAGCCAAGGTCAGGCCATTCAATGCCATCTCAGCCGCCACCAGGGTGGTCAGTGGGCTGACAAAGGCAGGTTTTTTCTCGCGCAGCTTGCCGTCGCTGCCCAGCTCCAGGAACTCGCTGATGGGACTTGCCAGGTAGAAGCCGGCACGGCCAGCTTCCGCCAGGGTCAGGCCGCCGTCGTCGGCGTCCCTGGCGGTGCTGGGCACTTGCGAAACCAGCTGAGCCGTGGCCAGCTGGTCCTGGCTCAATTGATCGATGACCAGGCTGAAGGCGCCGTCGGCGCTGGAAGGCGGCGAGATCGGCTCGTTCGCATCGTGGACAAAGTCGCTGTCGAGGTCCAGGAAGACCCGCGCCCCCTCCAGCGGGCCGTCGGCAATCGTGCCGGCGATGGTGAAGGCGCTGGAGCCGCCCGAACCACCGCAGCCCGCCAGCAGCGCAGCCAGCGCCAGGGCGCTGAGGGCGTGTAGCTTGTGGCTGTGGCGAGCTTGATCTTGACGTTGGCTGTGTGACATGGTAAACCTCCCAAAAGGCCCTATGAATCACATTTAATATTTTTATTGTGGCTCATGGGGGGAAGTCTGTCAATCTAGGCGCCGCGTCTTCTTAGTGATCAAAGTGATGCAAAAAGGGTGTCGTCTGTCCTCAGGCGCTGGACGACGAAGTCGATCCTGACCAGCCCAGCGGGAGGCTAGCCATCGACCGGCTCCGCCGGCGTGTCGAGCAGCAGCTGGTAGAAAGCCAGGTCCAGCCAGCGGCCGAACTTGAAGCCGACCTGCGGCAGGGTGCCGACATGCTGGAACCCCATGCGCTCGTGCAGCGCGATGCTGCTGGCGTTGCTGGCGTCGATGGCGCCGATCAGGGCGTGCAGCTGCTGGTCGCGCGCGGCTTTGATCAGCTGCTGCAGGATGATGTGGCCCAGGCCCTGGCCGCGATGGTCCTGCTGCACATAGACCGAATGCTCGACGCTGTACTTGTAGGCCGGGAAGGCGCGAAAAGTCCCGTAGCTGCCGAAGGCGAGCAGCTTGCCCTGTTCATCCTCCAGCCCGATGACGGGAAAGTTGCCGCTGCGCTTGGCCTCGAACCACGCCACCATGTTCTGCATCGTGCGCGGCTGGTAGTCGTACAGTGCGGTCGAGTTGAGGATCGCGTCGTTGAAGATCGCCAGGATGGCGTCCGCATGGCGCTCGAAGCTGCAGGCCACGAGGGTGGGTGGGTTCATCGCCGTTTTCTCGGGATAGGGGGGTGTTGAGGGCATGGCGAGCCGGCTGGCGACAGCAGGTCAGAGGGCTTCGAGCCTGGCCCTGAGCGCGTCGGGCAGCGGTACCGAGCGCTGCGCCGCCAGGTCGGCCCAGACCACGGTCGCGCCGCCGCTGGCGCAGACGGTTTCGTCGTCGCCCGCGCGCAGCATCTCGTGGTAAGTGTCGAAGGAGGAGCGACCGACCGCGCCGACATAGCTCCTGACCAGCACCTCGCCGGGGTAGTCGAGCTGGCGCAGGAAGTTGCAGAAGGCATTCGCGATCACGGGCGTGCCGTCAGCGCTGCTCTTTTCGGACAGTCCGTAGCCCAGCTGTTCGACCAGCTCGATGCGTGCGGTCTCCATGTAGCGGAAGTAGACCGTGTTGTTGACATGGCCGTAGGCGTCCATGTCGCCCCAGCGGATGGCGATCTTCGTGCTGTGGATCAGCTTCTTGTCGGCGGGCAGTTCGAGTCTCATCGGGGCGTCAAAGGAGCAAAAGTGGGAAAATCCGTTGCCTAATTCTAGGCTTCCCGTTCAGGACACCCATGCTCTATCCCCAGGAATTCGATGTCATCGTCGTCGGCGGC
>CAZJQH010000004.1:0-37853 GCA_964547895.1 uncultured Chitinophaga sp.
TACGTTGCGCTCGACAGCGTGAACAGGAATGACACCACCGACGAGATTGACTTCGGATCGGCGAAGCACCAGTTCCGGGACGGCGACATCGTCGCCTACAACAGCTCCGAGGCTGTCACCGGACTCTCTTCTGGCGGGCGCTATCGCGTGACGGTCATCGATGAACACAGGATCCAGCTCAGCGACGCGCGCATGATCGACTCCCTGTCGGTGGCCGCCGCCGTGTCGGTGGCCGTCAGCGGCAACGTGTCGGTCGCCGTGGCTGCCGCAGGTGCGGTGGCGCACAACACAATAGAGGGTGGATACGAGGCGTCGATCGTGCGCAGCGACGTGGACGCCACAGGCCCGGTCAATGTGCTCGCCGAGGACAGTTCAGCCATCCAGGCGATGCTGTTCTCGGCCGCCATTTCGGTGACAGCGAGCGGTACGGCGGCCGTGGGTGTTGCCCTGTCGGTCACCGAGGCGACCAACCTGATCGACGGCAGCCTGCTGGCGACGATCGAGGATTCGACCGTCGACACCAAGGCCGGTGGCGTGACTGTGCAGGCGCTGTCCGACGACAGCATCCAGGCCTTCGCCCTATCCGCCTCGGTGGCTGCTGGCGGATCAGGCACCGTGTCGGTTCAAGTCGCCGCTGCCGGCGTGTTTGCCTTCAACACCCTGACCGGTTCGGTCGAAGCCAGCATCACGGACACCGGTCCGGCCGGTTACGACTCGGCGGTCAATGCGGCCGGTGGCGTTACGGTTCTGGCTCAGGACGAGTCCCGCATCCTGGCGATGCTGGGCGCGGCATCGATTGCCGCCGGGGGCGCCGGAGCCGCCTCGGTCAACGTCAGCATCGCCGCCACCTATGCGGAAAACTCTGTAGGCGGCAGCCTCTTGGCCACCATCGACGGCTCCACCGTGGATACGACGGGAGCCGTCACCGTCCAGGCCCTGACCGACGACACCATCGACGCCTTCGGTCTGGCGGTGGGCGTGTCCGCCGGTGGCGCTGGCGCGGTGTCGATCAACGTGGCGCTGAGCGCAGTCGCCGCAACCAACATCATCGGCAATGCGGTCGAGGCCAGCATTGTTGACAGCACCATCGGTGGCACAGACAAACCCAGCAGCGTCACTGTCAGCGCGCTGGATGTGTCCGATATCCTGGCGGTGCTGGCATCGGCCAGCGTCGCCGCCGGTGGCGCCGGCGCGGTGTCGGTCAACGTGGCGGCAGCCTTCGTCTACGCCAGCAACGCGCTGGCATCGACCATCGACTTCGATTGGAATGGTGACGGTAACAAGACTCTCGAGGACGTGCATGATGGCGTCGCGATTCTGACCCGGCTGAACGAACTGCAGGCGGGACCGAACGGCATCCTCGGCGACCTGGAGGGTGACTCGACGACAGGCGACGACGACTTGACGACCGCTCAGGCGATCGACGCCTACATCGCTGCGAACTCGGGTACCGGTTATCTAACCGCTCTGAAGTCGAAAGTTGGCACCAGCTTCGACATCAACGGTGACGGCAACATCGACCATCGCGACCTGTTGCTGACGAGCGACAAATCCGACGATACGAGCATCGGCAACACGATGGTGGCGACCATCGATTCGTCGACCGTTGACACCACGGGCGCGGTCACGGTCTCGGCGTCCAACCACGACGCCGTCACGGGCGAAAGCGCAGAGATCGACGCGATCGGCATCGCGGTCGGCATCGCCGCCGGCGGGGCCGGTGGGGTTTCGGTGAACGTGGCGGGCGCCGGCGTCATCGCCTTCAACGAGGTCGGTAGCGGCATCGAAGCCAGCATCGTCGACAGCACGGTCACCGCAGACGGCGACGTCTCCGTCAAGGCGCTGGATGAAGCCGCCATCCGTTCGGAACTGCTCGCGATCACGCTGTCGGCAGGCGGTGCCGGCGCGGTGTCGGTCAACGTCGCGGCCTCGCTCACCTATGCCGACAACACCATGGGCGGCAGCCTGCTGGCGACCATCGACAACTCGACGGTCGAGAGCACCGGCGGTGCGATCACCGTCGATGCCCATGCCGACAACCTGATCGATGCCAATGCCCAGGCCGTGGGCCTGGCCTTCGGCGGTGCCGGCGCAGCCTCGTTCAACGTCGCGCTGGCCGGTGTCGGGGCGACCAACAAGACCACCAATTCGGTCGAGGCCAGCATCAAGAAGGACAGCGACATCGATGCCAACGATGCGATCAACGGAGCCGTCACGGTCAGTGCGCTGGATGTGTCCGACATCTCCGCAGTGCTGGTGTCGGCTGCAGTGGCTGCGGGCGGTGCCGGTGGCTTCTCGCTGAATGTCAGCGGCGCCGGTGTCTACGCCAACAACAGCATCGGCGGCTCGCTGCTGGCGAGCATCGACGGCTCGGACGTCGGCACTGCTGGTGCCGTGCGCGTGACGGCAGCCAATTCCGACGACCTGGCAGCGGACGACATGGGCATCACGGCGATCGGTGCCGCGGTGGGCGTGTCGGGCGGCGGCGCCGGTGGCGTGTCCGTCAACATTTCCATGGCGGGCGTGGTGGCCTTCAACACCATCACCAACACCATCGAGGCGAGTATCGTCGACAGCTCCAGCATCGCTGATACCAGCTTCGGGGTCACGGCAGGTGGCGACATCACCATCACCGCCAAGGATCAGGCGGAGATCCTGGCTGAACTGGCTGCGGTCAGCCTGTCCGCTGGTGGTGCCGGAGCGGGCTCCATCAACGTCGCCATTGCAGCCACCTATGCCGAGAACACGATGGCTGGCAGCCTGCTGGCGACCATCGACAATTCCATGGTGGAAAGCACCGACGCTAAGGTGGCCGTGGAGGCTTATGCCAAGAACAGCCTCGAGGCCCACGGCCAGTCCGTGGGCGTGTCGACCGGTGGCGCTGGCGGTGTGTCCGTCAATGTCTCGGTCGCTGCGGTGGGCGCGAAAAATGCGCTGACCAACTCCCTCGAAGCCAGCATCGTCAACGGTTCGGATGTCGATGGTGATTCGATATCCATCAAGGCGACTGACAGCTCGACGGTCGAATCGACCCTGGCGGCGGCGTCGGTCGCGATCGGCGGCGCAGGAGCTGTCTCCGTGAACCTGACGCTGGCACTGTCGCTGGCCGAGGTGAAGTTTGGCACGAGCACCAGGGCTGTGATCTCGGACTCCGAGGTAACCGCTGAAACCGGCGACATCACGATCGACGCGCTGTCCGACGGATCGGTCGATTCGCTTGGCGTGGCAGTCGGCGTTTCATTCGGAGGCGCTGGTGCGGTCTCCGGATCGGTTGCTGCCGCAGGCGCGATCGCATCCATAACTTCCACGAATCTGGTCGAAGCCTTGATCGACGACGGCTCGGACGTGGACGCCACGCTTGGTTCGGTACTGCTCACGGCCACGGACAAGACGGAGTTCACCAACGACGTCTACGGCGTCTCTGTCGCCGGATCCTTCGCCGGTGGCGGGTCGGTCGCGGTGGCGGTGGCTTATGCCCAGTCCAGCGTGTCGCTCGACGGTACGGTGCGCACCCGCATCAGCGACAGCGATGTCGATGCCAAGCTCGACGTCAGGCAAACGGCTCTGGCCGACAGCAAGATCACCTCCAACGGCAAGGGTGTCGCGCTCTCGCTGTCTGCTGCCGCAGGCTTCTCGCTCGCCGGCGCCGGTGCCGGGGCGATCGTGAACAACACCATCGGCCAGACGGTGGAAGCTGGCATCCTGGCCTCCAATACCGATGAATCGCAAGGCGTCACCGCGGGCGGGGCCGTGGTCGTGAAGGCGACCGACTCGATCCACAGCACGGCCGATGCCACCGCCGCCTCCGTGTCGATCTCGGCGGGATATGTGGCGGGCGCACTTGCCATCTCGGCGGCGCAGGCATCCAACACCCTGGCCGGCTCCACCAGCGCCGTCATCGACAACAGCCTCGTGAGGGCCAACACTGGCGAGCTCACCGTCTCGGCCAACTCCGAGAGCGAACTCTTTGCCACGCCCGATGCCTACGCCATCTCGGCGGCGATCGGATTCGGCGGCGCCGCCGCCGGTGCCGGCGCGAGTGGTACCAACACCGTCACCCGCACGACCAAGGCGCAGGTGCGCAACAACTCGGATGCACGTGCCCTGGGTACTACCGCAGCAGGCGTGCTGACAGTCGAGGCGCATGACAAGCTCAAGGCCACGGCCGAAGTCAACGCCGCATCGGTCAGCGCTGGCTTGTCGGCCATGGCGGCCGGCATTGCCCTGGCAGAGAACACGATCACCTCGACGACTACGGCATCGGTAGAGGACAGCACGGTTCAGTCCGCTGGCGGCATCCTGCTGATCGATGCCGACAGCGTGCAGGGCGAGACCGACCTCGTGACGCGCTCGGATGCATCGGCTATTGCGGTCGGCATCGGCGGCGCAGCGGTCGGTGCCCGCGCGGTGGAAATCATCGACTCCCGCGTCGCGGCCTTTGCCAGCGACTCGAACCTGCTAGCAGGCGGTGCCGTGCAGATCGATGCCGACAGTGACCACACTGCTACACCGGAGGTGATCGGTCTGTCGGCGTCGCTGGGCATTGCGGTTTCCGCTATCGAGGCGATCGGCAAGGTCGAGGGTTCGACGCGTGCGTATCTGGATGGCGTCACGACCGTGACCGCCGCTGGCAGCACCGACGTCACGGCCGATAGCATCGCGCATGCCCTGCCAGAGGGCAAATCAGTTGCTGTCGGCGGCATCGCCGGTGCGCTTTCGGTCATGGATGCGCAGGTGAATCGCGTCACCGAGGCCTATGTCGGGAGCCGCTCGAGCACTCCCCTGGTGGCAGACGTCCGGTTCGACCGGATCTACCTTGCCGCGCAGGATGTGCACTTCCAGACGGGTGAGATCGTCACCTACTCTTCGGGCGGCGGCACCGCCATCGGCGGGCTGACGAGTGGCCAGCAGTACTACGTGATTGCCGGTACAGGTGGGCAGATCCAGCTGGCCGAGATCCTGCGCGACGGTAGCAACAACATCCTGGCGCTCGAAGATCAGGACAAGCTGAACGGCCGTATCGCAATCGACCTGACATCCGCCGGCAGCGGCGCTACCCATTCGCTGACGCGTGACGCATCAGTGGCCGTGAGTGATCTCCAGGCGTCAACGAACCGTCTCAACGTGGACGACGGCGGTTTGCCGTTCCAGGTCGGTGAAGCGGTCATCTATAACGCCAGCGGCACTGCAGTGGGCGGCCTCGTCAAGAGCCAAACCTATTACGTGCTCGGCACCGGCACCGACGACCTCGGGCTCGATTTCGTGGTGCTGGCCGCCTCGGCGCAAGATGCTGCCAACGGCGTCGCGGTCAACCTGACCGGCGGCGCGTTGCCGGCCGGCACGCATACGCTGCAACGCAGCGACGTCACCCAGGTGGGTTTGAATCCATCCCAGGCGCGCGAGCCGGGTACTGGTACGGCCGCTACCACGCTGGCCATCGGCACCCACAAGCTCAACGTACTGGCGAATTCCACCTACGACGCCCGTGCCGACAGCCTGACCGGTGGAGTCGGCCTGCTGGCCGGTGCGACGGTCACCAAGTCCACCGCCAGCGTGGTGGGCGACACGCTGGCCTACGTGGGCACCAGCACCACCGTGACCGCCGGCGAGTTGGATGTCGTGGCTACCTCTAACGACCAGGCGTATTCGCTAAATGAGTTCTACGCCCTGGCAGGCGGCCTGTCGCTCAGCGTCACCATTGCCGACGCCAGCATCGACAGCCGTACCGAGGCCTTCACGGGTACGCAGGCGGGCGTTGTGCCCACCGTCGGTCTCGCTACCAACATCACGCTGATCGACGATGCCGGTGCGGTCGTCGATGGAGGCCTTCTGATCGATGCCAACGGCAGCCAGACGGCGGTCGCCTCAGCGGAGGGACTGTCTGCCTCTTTCGGCATCGCCGTCAATGCGCTCAAGCCCACGGCTGATGTTTCCGGGGCCGTGCGAGCTTACGTAGGGGAAGGTTCCACCATCACCGCCGACCGGCTCGACATCACCGCCAACGGTGACATCATGGATGCCACGGCTTCGGTGAAGTCAGGCACCATCTCCGGCTTCGGTTCGGTGAGTCTGCTGACGTCGCTGGCCAAGGTGACTGGCGAGGTCGAGGCCTTCATCGGCGCGCAGAATGACAGCGGCTCCTCCTCGGCAGCAGCCCCCAAGCTGACAATCTCGGGTGGCAATGCCGGTGACGGGGTCGTCGTCGTGGACGCCGACGCGACCATGGATGCGGTGTCCAATACCTACTTGGCGAGCGCCAGCTTCGGCGTGGCTGTCAGCGTGACCGAGCCGAAGTCCGAAGTCAGCGGCAAGACCCGCGCCTATGTGCGCGACGGCGTGTCGATGACGGCCGCTTCGCTCCTCGTCGAGGCCGGCAAGGATGGCGAGCGCGTCGACTACAACGCGACCTCGACCACGTTCATGTTGTCGCTGGCCGGGTTGGTTTCGATCAGCGACATCCAGTCCAATGCAGTGGTCGACGGCGAGGTGTCGGCCTACATCGGTGCGCCGGCTGGCGGCCCCGTCACGGGCGGCGCTGGCATCACCGACATCAGCGGCGCAGTCACCGTCAATGCCTGGTCGGACATGAACGCCTCGGCCGGCTTCGACAACAGCAGCTTCAGCTTCTCCGGCGCCGGCCTTTCTTCGATCAGCTTCTACACCACGCTGACCGACGTGGCCGGCACCACGCGCGCGTACGTCGGCCAGGGCGGCACGCTCAAGGCGGCGTCTCTGGACATCAATGCCGACGGCGACTACGATGCCGCCTCGAACACCAGGGCCGTGGGGCTCTCGGGTGCCGTCACAGTCTCGGACATCTCTTCGACGGCCACGGTCTCGGGTACCGTCGACGCACATATCGGCTCGGCCAAGGGCACGACGCCCAGCACCGACCTCGGCGTGGTCGACATCGTGGGCGCGATCACCGTCGACGCAGTCGGCCACATGCTGGCCTCGCCCGACATTCTCAGCATCGGTGCGGCCGGTGTCCTCCAGCTTTCGCTGCTCGAACAGGTGGCGACGATCAACGGTGCGGTGCTCGCCTACATTGGCGAGGGTGTCGACGTAGACGCAGCCTCGGTCGCGATCACTGCAGATGCTCCCGAAATGAAGGCGGACATTCAGGCCTCGTCCTTCACAGGCGCCGGCCTCGTCGATGGCTCGATCGGCAGATCCAACGCCACCGTCTCCGGCACGGTGGAAGCCTTCATCGGCGCGGGCAGCGGCCAGCAGGCCGCAAACGTCACCACGGATGTCGACGTGGACAGCGGTGCGATCACCGTCGTGGCCGACTCCGAGATGTATGCGCTATCGAACCTGACGAGCGTCGGATTCGGCGGGGTCGTCAGTTTCGGATCCTTCAAGCCCACGGCCATCGTGGATGGCAAGACACAGGCATTCGTGCGTGACGGGGTCAATCTCGACGCCGGTACGCTGGATGTCAGCGCGGGCAA
The DNA here is from genome assembly GCA_964547895.1 of uncultured Chitinophaga sp. Classification (GTDB taxonomy): domain Bacteria; phylum Pseudomonadota; class Gammaproteobacteria; order Burkholderiales; family Burkholderiaceae_C; genus Malikia. The sequence continues at coordinate 7,455 of CAZJQH010000004.1, forward strand.
GCTGGGTGGAGTCGACCGGGTCGTCAACAAGGCGGAGGCGACTGCCTTCGGGGTGAACGTGTCGTTCCTGGCGGCAGCCACCAACCTGGAGACTGACGCCACGACCAACGCAGTGGTGGCGGCCTTCCTCGGTGCGCCGGACGGCATCGCCGAGGGCGGCGCCGCTGGCGCTGTGCTGGCGGTGGGCGATGGCACGGCCGATGCGGTCAATGTCTCGGCGCGCTCCGACATCGACGCAATCGGCAAGACCCAGGGCGGTGGCGCCGGTGGTTTGCTCAAGATCAACCTGTTCAAGCCGACTGCCACGGCAGGCGGCAAGACGCAGGCATACGCCGGTGCTGGCCTCGAAACACGGGTGACCGACCTGAACTTGACGGCGAATGGTGATGCCAACGCCGATGCGCTGCTCGACAGCATTTCATTCGCCGGCGTGGTGAATTTCAGCGGCTTCGAGCCGACGGCGAAGACCATCAACATCGTGGAAGCGTTTGTCGGGCGCGATGCCAGCCTGACTCTGCCTGGTGCGACTCCGCTGATCGACATCGACATCGTGAACGCTGACAACAGCGGGCATGGCCGCATCGATGCGGTGGCGACCGGGACAAGCCTGGCCACCGGCCACTCATCGAACATCAGCATCGCAGGCCTGGTTGACGTGGCAGACACCCGGACAGTGGCGGAGATGTCCGGCGCGACGCGCGCCTACATCGGGCAGTTCACCGACCTGACCGCTGGCACGGTAAACCTGACGGCCAAGGAGGCGTCCGCAAAAGCCAAGGCCGAGCTCTCCGATGCGGGCGGTTCGGGTATCGCGGACATCAACATCCTGGAAGCCGAAGCGACCGCCAGCCGCGAGACAGAGGTCTTCGTCGGCAACAACTCGAAAGTCGACCTGGGCGGGGCGAGCCTGACGGCCCGTGCCGAGACCACGGGCGCGGCGCTCGGGCCGCTGGCGATGGCGGACGCCTCGGTGGCGTCCAACAGTGGCAGCGGGATCGCCAACGTCTCCGTCATGAAGGCGACGTCCAAGGTCGGGGATGGCGCGGGTCAGAACGCTGCGACCCGGGCGTATGTCGGCGACGACACCACGGTCATGGCAGGTACCGTTTCACTGACTGCCGTGTCGAATACCGAGGCCAAGGCGGAGGTGAAGGTCGGGTCCGGTGCCGGTATCGCCAACGTCACCACGACCGACATCACCGCGACCGGCGCCCACGATACCGAAGCCAAGGTTGGCGACCACGTCATCCTGAAGTTGGGCGGCAGCCTGAACCTGACCGCCAATGGGACCTCGAATGCTAAGCCGACTTCCAATCGCGTCGGCGGCGCCGGAGCGGTCGACTACGGCTCGGCCAACCTTGTGTCGGTGATCGATAGCGACACTTCGGCCATCATTGGCGACGGCAGCAACATTTCTGCCACTTCGATCACGATGCTGGCGGATGCCACCCACGACGTAGCGGCGACGGCCAGCTCGGGCGGGGGCTCGCTGGTCGTGACGATCGCTGACCTGGATGTGAGCGTGACCGACAGCGGGTCGGCCAACGTGCGGATCGGTGCAGCCTCCGGGGGCGTGGGCAGCATCATCAAGACGACCGGCGTAGGCGGGTTCAACGTCGACGCCCACCTCGACACGAAGGTTAAGTCCGAGTCCGAGGCCCTGGCATTCAGCCTGGTGGCGGGCGTGCCTGTCGTCAATTCCATCGCGCTGAACGAGGCCAAGGCCACCGGACAGATCGGCGACAAGGTCAACATCGACGTCCAGCAGGGAGACTTCGACATGCTGGTCGACCTCGTCGGCGTGGCGCGAGGTGCGGCCGCGGCAACCGCCGTGTCTGGTGTGTCCGTCACCTCCTCGACCACGGATGTGGACTTTAACGCCGACGTGACGCTCACAGTCGGCACGAATGCGAAGATTGGCGCTTCGTCCGGCTCGGGTAGCGTCAACATCGCGGGCCACCTCAACTACGATGACCCTGCAACGCCGCTCGTCAATGAAGGATTCCTGACGCAAATGGACGGCAGCGCTGCCGGCCATGGTGCCATTGCGACCGCCGACAACATCGCCGGAGGGCTTGCGGGGGTGACCACGGCCAACGTGATCGTGGACGCCAATTCGACGATGCTGGTCGAGATCGGGGCTAATACTTCGCTGACCACCGGAGGTTCCGGCAGCGTTAATGTCAGCGGCCTGCACGCCAATACGGCATTCGCGACGTTGTCGAGCACGGCTGTTGGTATCGCGGGTGTGTCGACAGGCAATGTCAATCCATCTGCCTACGGTTCGACAACGGTCACTTTCCATGGTGACGTCGGGGACGGTAGCGCGGCTGCGGCAGGCAACCTGAACGTGCGAGCCGAGATGAGCTCGGTGGCTGAAGGCACGATGTCATCTACCTCGGGTGGGGTGGTTGGCGTGAGTACCGGCAACGTGACCGCGAGAACGTACAGCGACGAGACGAAGATCAACGATCCCAGCGACGACAAATTTGCCCGGCTGGCGTTGAACTTTGCTGCCGCTACGACGGACGTCAACGTTACGAACAACGTCAATGCGACCGCGACGCTCTACACCGATGCCGATACCCGCACCTCGTCCCAAAGTGGTGGCCTGGTCTCTGTGGGTAGCCTGACCACCCTGTCAAACGCCAAGGGCGTGGTGGAACTGGGAGTCGGTGCCACGCCCAACGTGACGGCCGGCGGCAACATCAATATCAAGGCCGGGCACGGCTCGAAGGCGGACAAGCCCTCAGACGGGACGGTCCTCGGGGCGACGTATGACAACCCGGCCGCCCTCCAGCAGTCGGCTGGCGATACCAATTACATCAACTTCGGCGCCAAGCACCTGCTGACCGACGGTGCTGTCATCACTTTCACCGGTAGCGGCGGCGGCTTGACGACCAACCGCGACTACACGGTGATCGTGCGTGACAACAACACGATCTACCTGGGAGCGTCCTTCAACGGCGCCTCGGTGAACCTGGCGCGAGACGAGATCACCTTCCCGTACGCCCACAACCTCCAGACGGGCGACACGGTGTATTACCACGCCAATGGCGGCACCGAGATTGGCGGTCTGGATTCGGGCACAGCGTATACGGTGTTCGTGGTCGATGACACGCATATCAAGCTGCTGGCCGTCGGGCAGTCGACGCCGACGGACACGGCTGCACGCAGCGACATCTCTGGTGCCACGATCAACCAGGTCGGACACGGGTTCACGAACGGCATGGCCGTGACCTACCATGTGCCCGACCCGATCCTGTTCTCCAGCGCACTGGTCGACGCGACCGTGACCATCGATACCAAGGGCACGGCCGACACGAGCGACGACTCCGCTTCGGTCGCCTACTCAGACAACAACCGCATCTACCTGCCCAGCCACGGACTGACCATCGGCCAGGCGGTGCGGTACACCAAGGTGGGCTTCCTTTACGACAATGGCACGCCAGACAACGCGGCCGACGATTACTACGTGAATACGTCGATCGATGTCGTGGGCGGGCCTGACCTTGTGGATGGCGGCGTCTACTACGTGGCGGGAGGAGGCGCGTCCTACGGTGGAAGCACGCCGGGTTTCAATTCCGACGCGAACTACATCCGGCTTGCCACGACGCAAGATCGAGCGACGGGCTACTACTGGGATCACGACGCTGATTCAGATACCCCCAACGTCTGGCAGGCGCCCATCGTCCTCAATCTGGAGGAGCACACGAGTTCGCCGGATGCTGGTGTCAAGCACTACATCCGTGCGATGGTCGATGAAGCGGCTACCAACATGACGCCGGGCGTCGTGTACTTCGTGCGCAACGTGCAGCAAGTGGCCGGTATCAATGTGTCCTACGAGCTGGAAGCGGTCAAGAACAGCGGCACGTCGATCGTTCCCACGTTCTTCGACCTGAATTCACTGCCAGGAGGCCCAGGCACGGTATCGACAGGCGGCCACCACCGCTTTGCGGTCGAAGGCATCGACCTGACGTCCGCGGGCAGCGGTAGCCAGGACGTGGTGATCGATCTGCGCGTCGACGCCAACGGCGGCCTCGATTCGCACGACAGCTTCTCTGGCGTGGGCGGCGCCGTCGGTGTGACCGGCGCGCCCTCGGGCGATAACACCGTGACGGCGAGCACGACGGGTGTTGCCGGAGGCTTGATCCAGGTCGCCAGCTCGAACGCGACCGCGATCCAGGTTGTAGTTACCAACCTGACGGTGAACGGCGGCGCGCACCTGACCGCCGACAGCATCAACATCGAAACTGACAGCGTTCTCTCCGTCAGCGCCACGTCCGACGGCGGCGGCGGTGGTGGCATCGCCATCGGCAAGGGAACGACGGCGACCTCCGGCGCGCACTACAGCACGTTGACCATTGGCACGAACGCGGTGCTAAAGGCTTCCGAGGACATTCTGGTTCGTGCAAACGCCGACACCGCGGTCACCGGCCGCGCCGTCACCGGCAGCTACGGCCTCGGGGCCGGTGCCGATGCGACCAGCAGCGTGTTCTTGAACTACGGCGTGCAGACTCTCGTCGACGGTGACCTGACCGCGCGCGACCAGATCACAGTCGACTCGCGGAGCAAGGTCAACGGCGACGCCTTCGCCAAGGTCAACGCTGGCGGCCTGGGTGCTGGAGCGAACAGCTACAGCTATGTGACTATAGGCACAGCGGGCGAGGAAAGCGCGCTGACGCGCACCGAAGTCCAGGGCAATGCCGACTTAATCGGCCGCAACGTGGTCGTCGGCGCCTATGTCGACAAAATACGCGGCAATGCCTATGCGGAAACGGATGTGGCCGCTGTAGGCGCGGATTGCGACGCCTTGGCGAACAGCTTCATCACCTCGCTCAACGAAGTGCGCCTGCTGAACGGCGCTGAGATCACCGGCAACGAGCAGGTGACGATTGACTCGCGCTATTTGCAGACCAGCAACTACGCGCGTTCCGATGCGGATCTGAGCGCAGTGGGCGGCTCCACCGATAGCAATGCCGACGTGAACCTGAACACACGCGCGAAGGTCGAGGGCTATTGGGAAGCGACCATCCAGAGCGCTCGTGTGGACGTCAATGCCACACAGGATAATTTCAGTTCGGATTCCAGTGCGAGGCGCTCAGGTGCCTGGATCGATACCGGCGGCAGAAGTGAGAGCGACGGGCCGAAGAACGCGCTGCGCGAGATCTTCTGGGAGTCGCATGTCATTCTTCTGGGAGAGCCTAATCCGATACTCGAGATCGACGCCACTGGCAAGATCGTCAACCTTACGAACATCAAGTTCCTTGGCATCAATGCTGGCAAGAACGAGGGCGACACGCTCGAGGCCTTCGATCCCAGCAACCCGCAGGTGGTACTCGACAACATCATCTACGACCAGGCAGGCAAACTCACCTTCTACGCCAACGATCTGCCGGTAGCGCCGCAGGGCGTCATATGGGGCAACCTCGGAAAGGTCGACAGCCAGCGCACTTGGGACTCGGTGAAGATCACCAACTATTCCAAGTTCGACTTGGTTATCAACCACATTGACACCAGTGATGGTTCGTCGGTAGTCGACATCATCGTCGACAACATTCCGTTCAACGCGACCAGCACGAACAATGCTGGCCTCAACGCCGATACCATCGGTGACACCTTCGAGTTCGATCTTGATCTGCTTTATCCGCAGACAGGCGTCGAGATTCGCAACAAGACTGCAACGGAGGTTCCGGCGAGCGACATCATCCTGCTCGGTGGCATCGAGAACACGATTGGTTCGACGACTGTCGAGAACCAGCGCGGCAATATTCGTGTCGATGAGCGCGATCTGGTGGTCAACGACACCACTGCCGGCAAGCCATCGGTCTGGATCCCGGCCATCTTCGACGAAGGCCTGATACGCACCAATACGCTCGATATCAGCGCCACGGGTGACATCGGCAACCAGAGTGCCTCGCTGGCTTCAGGCACGCGCAGCGCGCTGATGGTCGAACTGGTACGCATCACGCATGCGGTCAGCAAGAACGTGGCACCGACCCTCAAGCAAGTGCATATTTCGGCCGAAGCGGGCAGGGATGCGGTCTTGGACATTGGGCTCAACGATCGGTCACAGAGTCCGGCTCTTGGCTCGCTCGCGGTCACCATCGACCTCATCACTGCCGGCGACGATATTGACGTCGTGGTTAACGACTCTAAGGCAGGTGATAGCTTGTCCGCCCTGGATGGCGTGACTGTACGCACGATCGAGCCACCACTGCCCAGTGGTGTGAACTTGCCGTTGCCCGTCGACCTTACAGGTTTGGGCATCACCTTCAACTCGCCCAACTACAGTGGCGAGTACTTCGATCACTTCCATCCGGACGTTACGGGCATATCGCTTTACAACTTCATCCGCCGCAGCTTTGGCGTCGGCAACGAGCTGTTCACCGGCGCGCTGACCTTTGGCAGCGCCTCTGGGCAACTCACGATGGCCCGCGCGAGCGGCAGCTTCGCCACCGACGGGTTCACCGCGGGCCAGACTATCTGGGTAGACGCGACGGGCAAGGACGACTTCGACAACAACAACGGCAACTATCAGATCCAGTCTATCTCGGCGGACGGCAAGACCATCACGCTGATGGCCGGCGGAGCCTGGGCGAAGACGGGTACGACGACGGATGGCGTGCAGCTTAGCAAGCTGAACAACGAGGTGGACACGGTCTACACGTTCAGCCAGGTGCGAGCCGGCGACGACATCGACATTGGTCACGTATCCACCAGCGACGGCTATACCGGTGCCGAGAATCGCACATACGTCACGACTCAGATCAGCGAGATCAACTTGCCCTACGGGGCTGCGGTCCTGGCGGACACGACCCCGGACACGATCATCGATTTCATCATCAACACCGATGTGGACTGGGCTGGCAAGACGCCAGCGGATGGCACGCCGCAGATCTGGCTCACCACCAACGGCTACATCACCGCCACCGAACTGGCGGGCGACCTGCTGGCCGGGCACATCAACTCCACGGGCAGCGACGTCACCTTGTACGCAGGTGGCCGCATCATCGACGCCGACACCGATGTCGGTGCCGCTGCGACCGTGGACGTCTCGGGCGTGAACATCTACCTGTATTCTGGCCACAACGTGGGCGAGACCCCGCAGACGGCTGGCGGCGTAGGTGCTTCGACGGATTTCCTCGAGATCAACGTCGACCGCAACAACGGTGCAACCCCGGGCCTGCTGTACGCCTACGACAACAACACCAACGCGTCGACGCACGACGGCATCTTCATCGACGAGTTGACTGGCAACCTCACGGTGTCCATCGTCGACTCGCTTGAGAACGTCTCGCTGCGGACCGTGGCTGGATCGATCCTCGACGGCAATAAAGACACTGCAGCCGATGTGCTCGGCCAGGCCATCGACCTCGACGCCAACGGCGCTGCTGCCAGCATCGGCGAAAGCGGCAACGACTTCGAGATCGATTCGCGGCGTGGCTCGGCGGCGGTTGGGCTCAACGACAGCGGCGACGACGTGGCCCTCGAAGCGACGGCCAACATCTACCTGACCGAGGTGAACGCCGAGCTGCGCCTGGTGCTGGCGCACACCTACACCGGCGAAATCCGCCTGACGGTGCGCGAGAGCAGCGATCACGACGAGCACCTGCAACTGATCGACAGCGGCAGCGCCCGCTTTGCCGAAGGCAACGCACGGCTGCCGGGTGCACAGACAGACGCCGAGCGCATCATCAGCCACGGCTCGATCTTTGCCGAAGGCGGATCGGTCAAGCTCTACGTCGGCGACAACATCGAGTTCGACGCCAACGCCGACCTGCTGGCCGACGGCACGATCGACGTCTACGGTGATGCCAACTTCCTCGATGGGGTGAACCAGAACAGCGACCTGGATAATGGCTACGGCACGAACATGATCCTACGCGGCCGCATCATCGCCAACGCGACGGTCACGGCCGGCAAGCAGACCGGCGGCGACCCGGCCATGGGCACGGCTGCGCCGACCTACACTGCGCCGGGCACCGTGCTGACCAGCATCTACGGCAACGATGATGTCGACACGATCCAGTTCGGCGATGCGGGTGGCGCGGGCGGCAGCACGGCGCAGACAAGCCTTTCCGACAACGGCTATATCTTCATTGGCTCGAAGACACGCGCCTATGGCTCGCAGGACTCGACCACCGCAGCGACGGACGATGACGGCGAAGACCACTTCCTGGTCTATTTCCTGCAGGACACCGCAACGGTCACCTCGCCTTCGATGTTGAGCGATCCCAATGTTGCTAACGACCTCACCGACCTGGGCCGCCAGAACGCCGAGCACACGCTCACGCTCGACGGCCAGGCCGACACCGACACCTACGAGGTGTTCACGCTCGGATCCCAGGGCGACTACCGCAACTACATCATCAACGTGCTCGACACGGGCGATGAGCACGACGGCGTCGACGAACTGACCGTCTACGGTCGGGACTACCAGGGCACGAACACCACCACCGACGACATCTTCCTGTTGCGTGCCTCCGCCTTCATCCCGAACGAGACCGCCGACCATCCCGGCTTTGTGGCCCTGCTGCACGGCAGCCTCGGTGCCTACCAGGACGTGGTGCAGTTCAACGAGGACAGCCCCGAGGTCGAGCGCATCAACTACGACACCGGCATCAACGGGCGTCTGACGGTGGAAGGCCGTGGCGGCAACGACGCCTTCTTCTCCGACGACGCCACGGTGATCACCACGCTGGATGGCGGCAAGGGCGACGACTCGTTCCAGATCGGCCAGATCTTCGGCGAGCAGCGCAACATCGCTGACGGCAATCTGCTGCCGCAGGACGTGTTCCCTGATCTGGTGGCGACCACGCGCGGCTGGCTGTCTCAGGGCATCTCGGCACCGATGGTGGTGCAGGGCGGCACCGGCAACGATACCTTCCGCGTCTATTCCAACCAGGCCGAACTGCGCCTGGAAGGCGACGACGACAACGACCTGTTCATCGTGCGCGCCTTCGCGCTCGCGGCGACGACCGACTTCGACTGGAACAATGACGGCACGATCGACAAGGACGATCTCGACGCCGGCGTGACGATCCAGAAGGCGCTGTTTGACGCCGGCGACACCGCGGTCGACATCAACGACGATGGCGACATCAACTACCTCGACCTGTTCAAGACGCCGGATAACATCACCGACGACAAGATCGTGCTCGATGAGGACGGCGTGGCCGTGCCGCAGATCGGGCTCGGCTTCTCGGTCGCTCAGGCCCCCGACATCCGCACCGGTGGTGGCCAGGACGAGGTGCGCTACAACGTCAACGCGCCAGTGGCGGTCGACGGCGGCACCGGCTTCGACAAGCTGGTGATCCTGGGCACCGAGTTCGCCGACGACATCGTGATCCGCGAAGACGGTATCTTCGGCGCCGGCCTGAACGTGCGCTACAGCAACGTCGAGGTCGTGGAGGTCGACGGCCTGGAGGGCGACGACGAGTTCTTCGTGCTCTCCACCGCCTTCGGCGTCTCCTACCGCGTCATCGGCGGCCTGGGCTCCGACACCATCAACGTCGGCAGCGATGTGGTCGAGGACATCATCACCCGCGAACTCGAGGGCGCCTCGGGCACGGTCGACCACCTGGTCAGTTCGCTGGATCCGCTCTACAACGGTCTGGTCGTCGATGGATTCGACTACAACGTGGCGCGCGATGGCGAGGGCCTGGTCGTCATCAATGAGGAAGCCGATACGGAAAGTAAAGGCCGCACCGTCGTGGGCGAAGTGTCGATCCTGGACGAGCAGTACGCCGACTTCTACACCGTGCGCCTGGCCAAGGCCCTGACCGGAAACGAAGTGGTCTACGTGACGGTGTCCGCAGCGCGCTCGCCGCAGGAAGAGCGCGACGACACTCTCGCCAACCCGGCACCGCTGGCGAATGGCAAGGGCGAATCGATCTGGCTTTCGACCAGTGGCCTTACCGGCACGTTCGACAACGACTACGACGGGGATCTGGTCACCGCTGCGGACGACGGCTTCCTGCGCAAGATCGTCGTCAACGGCCAGGACGTCTGGGTGTCGAACCGCGCCATCACGCTGCGCTTCGACGCCAGCAACTGGGACGATGAGCAGGAGGTCTACGTCTTCGCCCCGGACGACGCCCGCTCCGAAGGCGAACGCATCACCGTGATCCAGCACTCGGTGATCTCGAACGCCGCGGAGTACGACGCCATCGACGTGCGCAACGTCGAGGTCACGGTGAGAGACAACGACACCCCCGGCCTCTTCGTCAAGCAGGTCGATGCGGCCGGCAACGAGGACGGCCGCACCCTCGTGGTCGAGGGCTCTGACGTGACCCAGCTGACCGACCAGATCGAGCTGACCCTGGCCAAGGCGCCGGCGGCTGGTACAGAGGTGGTGGTCGACATTGTGCTGAACGACTTTGCCGACAAGGCGATCCAGTTCTTCAACACGGCGTCGGACAGCCGCCTGACAATCTACGCCAGCCCGACCTACGACCCCATCAATGACCGTGTGGTGGTGGGGCAGGTCAGGTTCGACGCCAGCAACTGGGACTCCCCGGTCAAGGTTGGCGTGGCTGCACGCGACGATTTCGTGCGCGAGGACTTGCAGATCGCCGTGGTCGAGTTCGAGCGCAATGCTGCAACCAGCGATGCCGACTATGTGTTCCCGAACCTGCGCTCCGGCCTGCAACTGCTGGACGTCGAGGTGGTGGACAACGAGACCTCGGGCGCCGTGGTGCTCCAGAGCGGCACCGGCACTCAGCTGATCCTGGATGACCCGGCGGGCAGCGGCCAGAACGACAGCTACACCGTCCGCCTGACGCGCGAGCCCGAGGCCAGCGTGAGCGTGGCGGTGCTGACAGACGGCCTGGCCGACGTGGTCAAGATCGACCGGAATGGCGATGGCGACTTCCTTGACGTCGGTGAAACAGTGACGCCTGAAGGGTATGCCGTGATCGGTGGCCTGCAGGCCACGCAGATGTTCAGCGGCAAGGTCGTCTTCGGTACCGATGGTGGCCACCTGACGATCTCGCGCGGTGAAGGCTCGGATCTGGGGAACTTCATCGACGAAGGCTTCTACGGCGAGAGCCTGGCCGCCAACGAGGTGTTCAGTGGCACGGTCACCTTCGGTGTCAACGGCACGAGGCTGGCCCTCAACGGTGCTGGCGTGGGCTCACTCTTCTCGGCCGGTGACCAGATCCGAATCAGCGCACCGTCAACTGGTGGCTTCGACGCCAACAACGACGACTACACCGTCTACTCAGTCAGTGCGAACCAGGTCGTGCTGACCAAGACGGGCGCCTGGGCGGCTACCGGCACGCCGGTGAATGCCGTTAGCCTGAGCCAGTTCGTCCCGGTCGAAGGCCAGCGCATCCGCATCGGCGACAGCGCCAATGACGGCGACTACCGGATCCTGTCGATCTCCGAGGATGGCAAGATCATCACTCTGACGGCAACCACTGCCACACCTTGGACCAGCGGTGCGTCGGCAAACCTGGTCGTGCTGAGCGACCTGGCCGAGAACACCATCTTCGAAGGCATGGTGTCCTTCGGTGAGGTCACCGACGCCAAGAGCTTCCCGGGCCAGTTCATCGACCGCAACCTGGCCGGCAAGCAGGAAGGCTGGCTGGCCGATGGCTTCCTGGAAGGCCAGTGGGTGCGCATCATCGACCTCAGCGGCGGCAACGCCGCTGTCGAGGCCAAGATCCAGCTGATCCGCGGCGACAACGACAGCCAGGACGCCAAGCTGCAGCTGATCAACGTCCAGATCGACAGCGTCGAGCAAGACCTGAAAGACACCTGGCTGGGCGACGCTACGGCTGACAACGTCCGGGTGGTGCGGATAGCGCCGACCGTCACCTTCAGCGGTGGCGACGAGGCAGCGGCCGACGCCTGGTACAAGCAGCAGACCGTCGAGCTGGCAGCGGATACCGACTACACGGTTCCGCCGATGCGCGACGGCGTCAAGATCTTCCCGGTCTCGACACACCTGCTCTCCAAGCTGCGCGGCCCGCTGGCCGTCGAAGGCGGCCCGGCTGGCGCCGACCGCTCGCTGACCAACGGCCTCAAGCTGCCTGGCGAGAAGGACGGCTTCCTGATCGCGATCGGCGCCCAGCCGCCCGAGAGCCAGCAGATCGACGTGCTCAACATCTTCAACGACTCGAGCCAGGCCGACACCAGCGGGGTGCTGGACCAAACCACGCTGCGCGGCTTCGGCATGGCCGAGAACCTGGTGTTCGAGGACCTGTCCGGCCCGCTGTTCGGCGAGGCAGCCGCAGGCTCGAGCAAGATCACCATCCCAGGCGGCATCAGCTTCGGCAAGGTGAACTTCGGCTCGGCCAGCGTCGGCACCGATCGCAGCCAGAGCACGATCGAGGTCCTCAACCTGATGCTCGGCCAGGGCAACGACTTCCTCGAAGTCCAGGGAACGCTCGACCCGGCGCCGTTCGTGTCGGCTCAGAACGAGTTCCAGTTCGTGAATGCAGGCACGATGCCGGGTGACGCTTTCAACGCCAACCCGACGATTCGCCGCGCCGGCTTCGATTGGAAGGCCCAAGGCTTCCTGCCCGGTCAGTTGGTCACGATTGAGGGTCTCGCCGGCACTTGGACCGTGCTCTCGGTCGAGGACGATGTTTACCGCGATGGGAACGGCAACGTGGTGATGCAGGGCGGCCAGCCGCTGCGCAACCCCAACGACAACTCTATCCTCAGGTTGTCGGGACCGGCTTTCGGCGTGTCCAACTTCATCGGCGAGCGCAAGGTCGTCGCGGTCGACGCGCTGGTGCTCGAAAGCGTCACATACAACGTGGCCTACACCACGACTGGCGGCGTGCTGACCCGCACCGACACCAAGACCTGGGCGGAGCAGGGCTTCCTCGAAGGCCATCTGATTCACATCGGCGGCAGCCTGACCGCTGAGGGCAGCTTCAGCACAGCACCGACCTATCGCGTGCTGTCGATCGAAGGCAACAAGATGGAGGTGCTGGGCACCACCATCGACAGCGCAGCCGGCGTCAAGTCCAACATCTGGGTCCAGGGCCCGCATGGCGGCCTGACCGTGCTGCACGGCGGTGGCAACCTGCCGGTGCAGACGATTGGCGAGTACCAGACCAAGACGGTTGGAGGCGATAACGTTCTGACCCGCATGGATGGCCGCAGCTGGGAGGACGACGGCTACCGTGTCGGTCAGCTGATCCAGATCGGCGAGGAGGGCGCCACCCGCGAGATCCTGGGCTTCGGTGACGCCGACGACTTTGGCGTGGCCAAGCCGGCGGGCGAGTTCGCCACCTGGGGCAGTGGCTCGGTCATGATCCTCTCGGGAGAACAATTCGATTCCGAGACGATCACTGACATTGACCTGCACCGCTCGATCCCCGAGCGCGTAGAGGTCACGATCACTGCCACCCTGCTGGTCGACACGCTGACCCGCGAGGATGGCAGCTGGATTGATGACGGCTTTGCGGTCGGTCAGGTGGTCTACATCGAAGGGCTGCCGGGCGGCTTCACGGTCAAGTCGGTGTCCGAGTTCGATCTCGTGCTCGACGGGGCCGCGATCCAGGAATGCGTGATCGAGGAGGGCAGCACCATCACGGTCTACCGCATTGACACCCAGACCGATTCCGGCGCCGAGGTCGGTGGCGACCACTTCGTCATCACGGGTGGTGCCGGGCCCAACAGTCCGCTGGTCGTCTATGGCGACACCAGCCAGGATGGCGCCTGGTACTCGGGCCGCAGCTACGACCGGCTCGGCCAAGAGTTCGGCGCCAAGCCGTTCGACCCGTTCCCCGAATTGCCTGACGACCAGAACGAGGACAACGAGTGGGTGTTCCCGCTGGCCAACCCCTATGTCTATGCCGGCCACGACATCATCGACGCGCGCGGCCTGTTCGCGGGTGTGTCCGTATTGCCGAGCGTGGGCTTCACGGCCTACGGAGGCATGGGCAACGACCTGATCTACGGCAGCCAGGCGGGCGACCACCTGGCCGGCGGCTCGGGCGACGACACCATCCTCGGCCAGGGCGGCAGCGACCACATTTACGGCGACAGCGGCGTCAACGTCGACATCCTGACGCGCGCGCTGACGATCCCGACCGTCGATGTTAGTCCAGCACCGACGATCGACCCGGCGCTCGGCGCGAGCGACCAGACCTTCAAGCCGGTCAAGGTGGCTGCGCCGATGCGTGACGACATGCTGGCCGGTCGCGACATGCTCGACGGCAACGGCAGCGCCAACCCGGACCAGCCGAACATCATCTTCGGCGACCACGGCGTGATCAAGCAGTATGTCGACGACCCGAACCTGCCGCCGGTGTTGTTGCAGAAGATCCAGACCACCAATCTTTCGACGGTGCTGGAGATCAACTCGGTAGAGCTGCAGAACGGCGCCGATGACGTGCTGTACGGCGACGACATCGCCGACCTGCTGATCGGCGGTGCCGGCAACGACATGATTGACGGCCGCGAGGCTGACGACCTGATCTTCGGCGACAGCGTCTACCTGACACGGATGGGCGCTGACGACGGCAACCTTCTCGACGACATCACGAGCCTGCGCTTCCAGACCTTGGCAGGCACGCTGCTGTACTCGCGTACTGACCGTGCGCTGCCCACGGGCATCGATCCCAACTACGCGTACGATGCGACCGGGCCTGGCTCGCTCAACGAGTTCAACTCGGGCAGGCTGCTGACCGACGGCATCGCGCGCAACTATCGCGACCCGAACGGACCGCAGTGGTGGGCCGAGTACTCGATCGACTACGCTAGCCTGCACACCTTTGCCATCGACCATGGCGATGTGGGCATCGGCAGCTTCGGCAACGACTACATCGCCGGTGGCGCCGGCAACGACATGATCTTCGGCCAGCTCGGCCATGACGTGATCCAGGGCGACGGTTCCATCGATCCGGCGGTGGCCGCGACCTCGCATGTCGGCGCCGGCCGTAAGCCAGTGCGAGTGGGCGTGGATGCCACGGGTATCGACGACCCGGTCGGTGAACTCTTCGTTGTTGCCAGCGTCGAGGCGGCCACGGACGGCCAGGACTACATCGAGGGCGGCGGCGGCAAGGACGTCATCTTCGGCGGCCTCGGCCAGGACGATCTGGTGGGCGGCTCGTCGGATTTCTACAGCCTGGTCACTCCCGACAGCCGTCCGGACAGCGACGACTGGATCACGGGCGGAGCGGGCACGCAGCTCGCGCGAAACAACGGCTTCGATCCGAACGCAGGCAATGCGCCCAACGTCCAGAAACTTCAGTACGGCGATGATATCGTCACGATCACTGACGGTACAACGTTCGCCAGCAAGCACGGCCGCGACTCGGACGCCATCGTCGGCGACAACGGCGATATCGTGCGCATCGTCGGGGTCAACCACGTCGACGTGAATCCGCATCCCGAGACGAACCCGGGCGGGCAGAACTACGTCACGTTCAACTACGACAACTACGGCGGCGAGAAGATCGTCGTGCGCGGCATCCGACTGCTCGACTACACCGCGGGCGGGCCCGACAGTGCCCCGCAGGACTTCTTCGTGCCAGGTCTCACCACCGGTACCCCCGCGGTTGACATGCGGCAGATGTACGAGGTCGACTGCGATCCCACCACCGGCATCTGGACCCGTCGCGATATCGGTGGCCACGACGAGGTGCACGGCGAGACCGGCGATGACTTCATCTATGTCGGCGGTGGCAACGACATCGCCTTCGGCGACGCCGACAGCGACGACATCATCGGTGGCTGGGGCAGCGACTGGATCTCGGGCGGCACCGGCATCGACGGCATCCTGGGCGATGACGGCCGCATCTTTACCAGCCGCAATACGGCACTGACCACTGGCCAGGTCTGGGGCCAGGCGTACGCCGAATCTCTCAATGGTGAGCTCAGGCTGTTGGCTAGCGATCCAGATGCACGCACGAGTCAGGGCAACGTGATCAACGAGCTGATCCACACACCTGGTAATGTCCAGAGCGAGTTGATCAATGTCGCGGGCGCGCTGAAGAAGTCGGTCGACCTGACACCCTACAACGTAGTCAGCAATGCCAGCTTCGAACCCGGTAAGACACCGGGAAGTTCGTCCGACCCGAACAGCCACAACCCGATTTATGCCGATGACGTGATCTTCGGCGGTTTGGGACAGGACTTCATCCACGGTGGCTCGGGTGATGACGCGATCAGCGGCGCCGAGGCGCTGGAAGAGTCCTATGCACCGCGCTTTAACAGCGAGGGCGTGCTGGTCGGCTTGATCCGGACCGACTTCAGTCGGCCCTACAACCCGAGCGATATCCTCCACTTTGGCGAAGGCGATCCGCACTGGAACGAGCCCAAGCCGGTGCAGAGCCGCACGGGCGAGTTCTTCCTCTACAACGAGTACGACCCGCGGCGCGTCATCCTGTTCACCGAGTCGGCGGTTGCCAACAATATCGTCTGGACCGGCGCGGTCGATGTCGACGGTTCGCTGCCCGACATCAATGCGGACGGCCAGACCGGCGGCAACGGCAAGCTGCTGCAGTACTTCCTCAACTGGAACAGCAACGAAGGTGTCAGCGTGCTCGGCTACGTTGCCTTCAAGCCTGATGGCCAGACGCCCGACTACTCGGTGCCTCAGCAATACCGCCAGAGCGACGGCGACGACGTGATCTTCGGCGACCTCGGCAATGACTGGATCGTCGGCGGCACCGGTCGCGACCACATCTATGGCGGCTTCGGCAATGACCTGATGAACGGCGACGACGTTCTGGGCACGGTCAATCCGAATCCGCCCAAGAGCAGTCCGGGCCAGCTGCCGCTGGGCGGCACCGACGAGTCGCCGGATACCCATCTGGTCTACGAGGACCGCATCTTCGGTGGCGCCGGCCTCGACATCCTGATCGGCAACACCAAGGGTGACCGCCTGATCGACTGGGTGGGCGAGTTCAACAGCTACATCGTGCCGTTCGCGCCCTTCGGCATCGCCACGGTCAGCCGCCAGGTGCCGCCGCATCTGTTCGACTTCCTCTACAGCCAGGCCTTCAGCGACGGCGTCGACGTCACGCGCTACACCGACACCGGCCAGTCCAACCACAACCAGCGCTACTCGAACGTCGTCACGATGCAGGGCGGCATCTACGGCGAGATGGGCCTGGTGACCCAGAAGGATCACGGTTTCTGGCAGGACCAGACCGGTGGTCCGACCGATCCGCAGGCCGGCAACGTGCCGGGCGGCCGGCGCGACGTGCTGCGCTCGTCCGACTTCAACAATGCCTCGCAAGACCTGTTCGTGCGCGATACCGGTAACTTCAGCGTGGCCGCTGGTCGCCTGCAGATGTCTGCCGCGTCCGGTCAGCAGGCCTCGGCCTTCTACAACCTGGACGCCTACCTGCCGACCTACTATGAGGTACGCGCCCAGCTGTCGGCCGACAAGCCGACGACCGGCTTCAAGTCGAATGCCTACATCATCTTCGACTACCAGTCCGACGTTGACTTCAAGTACGCGGGCATCAACATCTCGACTAACAAGATCGAGATGGGTTATCGCGATGCGAGCGGCTGGCATGAGGTCGTGCAGTCGAACAAGCCGGTGCAGTTGAAGGCCGGTACCCAGTACGATGTGCTGGTGGCGGTCAACGGCACCAACGTGACGGTGCAGGTGGCCGGTGTCAACTGGTTCAGCTACACCTTCAAGCCGGTGCTCGACGACATGGGCCTGCCGATCCCGCTGAACCGGGGCCTGGTCGGGGTGGGGACCAACAGCGGCAAGGCGAGCGTGGACAACTTCACGGTCCAGGTGCTGCCGCCCGCGTTCACGCTCGACAAGACCCTCGACTTCGCTACCAGCGATGCTGCCAGCGCCTTCACCGTCGAGTCTGGCAACTGGACCGTCAAGGCCGGCAAGTACGAGGCCTCCAGCCCGACGACGGGAGCGGCAGCGCTCAGCCTTGCCAATCTCGGCGCGGAGTTGCAAGCCAGCTCCATCCTCGAGCTGCAGGCCAAGGTGGCGACGCAAGGGATGGCCGGCATCGCATTCGACGTCTATGCGCCAGACGACTACAAGTTCGTGGCGCTCGACGTGGTCGGCGACAAGATCGTGGTCGGTCATGTGACGCCCGACGGTGGTATGAAGATCGACTTCAGCTGGGCGCGCACGCTGGATGCCGGCACCGCCTACACGCTCAAGCTGACCACCAACGGCGCCTCGGTCGGCGTCTACCTCAACGGCGGTCTGGTGGGCAGCTACGGCTTCAACTCGGTGCTGGTCGACGGCCGCTTCGGCCTGATCAGCCAGAACGGCGCCACGGCCTTCGACGACTGGGTCATCCGCACCAACGATCCGGCCTTCAAGACCGTGACGACCACCGTGGCCTCGCTGACGGCCGAGTCTGTTGCCAGCAGCGTCTCGGCGCAGCTGGTGACCCAGGCCCAGACCGAAGCCGTGCTCGAGGAGGCCAAGCGGCGGATGAGTTCGCAGCTGTCCCCGTCGCAGCTGGCAGAGCTTGCCGATGTCAGCCTGCGCATCGAGGACCTGGCCGGCGCCGAGCTCGCTCGCTTCGAGCAGGGCCTGGACGGACAGGGCGATGTCATCGTCGTCGACGTGGATGCGGCAGGCCATGGCTGGTTTGTCGATCCGACCCTGGCCGATGACAAGGAGTTCGGCCTCGACGGTATCGCGCGCAACGGTGCTGCTGCCGGGCGCATGGACCTGCTCACCGTGCTGGCACATGAACTGGGACATGCGGCTGGGCTGGAGCACAGCGAAGGTGGCCTGATGGATGACACGCTGGCAGCCGGAACCCGCTGGCTGAGCGCGATGACGCCGATCACGCTGACCTCTCCAAGCTACGCCGGCATCCAGTTGCCTCTGGCGCAGCCGGTCGATCGTCGTGCCGACCAGCAGTGGCCGGACCTGTTCCCGATCGCCATGCCCGAACCCGTTGCACCAGCTTCGGGCGCCACGGCAGCGGATTCGGTCCCGTCATTGATCAAGTGGGACCAGTCTGTGAGTGACAGCACGGCACGTCGGACGAGCACGAACCCGACCTGGGTGAAGGATTTCGTCCAGAACCTGGGCCAGTCCGAGAATGTCCGCAACCCCAACGCCAAGTTGCGGGTCAACATCCCGGTGGTCAGCAAGACCACTGCGGCAACCAGTCAACTTTGAGCAGGTTGCAGATGCGCCTGCTCTGAGTTGCACGCCGCTGGCGTAGTTGCACGGCCCCTGCCTGGGCAGGCAGGGGCTGGTGTTGCTTATTTCTAGGTCATTTCTAAGCCAAGCAATTTTAGGATGGTCTCGCAACCGCGAAACCAGGTGTTCGCATCGATGTCCGATTGGGTTGTGCTTCAACAAACGGGAAAGGCCAGTCATGAGTACGCAGCTTCTGATTTACGAAACCATCGCTCCGGTTTCCAGCCGCAGACACGGCAACTGGAGCGTGGAGGCGCAGCCCAGTTATGCCTTCAGCAGCAAGGTCAATTCCGTTCCGCTGATGGCGGTGGAATTCCCCTCCGCTGCCGGCGAGTACGCGATCGTCTTTGCGGGCGACGACAAGAACATCGTGCCGGTCGTCATCCTGGGCATGCGCGGCAACGAGAACGTCTATCTGGACCAGGAGGGCGCCTGGCAGGCCCACTACATTCCGGCCTTCATCCGGCGCTATCCCTTTGTCTTCTCGAGCGATGCCGACAACAAGACACTGACCCTCTGCATCGATGAGGCCTACCAGGGCTGCAACCAGGAAGGCCGTGGCGAACGCCTGTTCACCGACGAGGGCAAGACCACGCCCTATGTCGACAATGTGCTGAAGTTCCTGCAGAGCTACCAGGCACAGTTCCAGCGTACCCAGGCGTTCTGCCGCAAACTCAAGGAACTCGACCTGTTCGAGTCGATGCAGGCCTCCGTCACCTTGCCCAGCGGCGAGAAGCTGTCCCTGACCGGCTTCATGGCGATCGATCGCAAGAAGCTCAAGGCGCTTGCACCCGAGGTGCTCGCCGAGCTGGTGCGCACCGATGAGATGGAGCTGATCTATCTGCATCTGGAGTCGATCCGCAACTTCTCCAGCATGCGGGATCGCCTGGTCGTGGTGGAGGGCAGCAAGACCTCGGCTGACGATGCACCGGCGCAGCCGGCGGCCAATCAGGAGCCGGTTGATCGCAAGGGCGAGAAGCGAGCTGCTGCCTGAGCCCTGCAGATGCGGGCATTCGTTGGCGCAGCCGCCCTGGCTGCGCCAACGGCAGTTCGAAATTCCATCGCGTTGCATTGGCCCCAGGCTGCGGGCTTGGGTGGCGCGACGTCCTCTAGCCCAAACTGTGGATGGTCACCATGACCAATACCGCGTCCATTCATTCGCTGTACCAGGATGACCGTTCGCGTGCCGAATCGGCCGCCTGGGCGCAGTTCACCGCGGCGACCAGTTCCAGCGAGCTCAACAGCAGCTGGCTGAGCATTCTGTGCGGCCAGATCGAGCAGGCCAGGGGCGGCCTGCTGCTGCTGCGGGCCAGCGAGGACGGGGAGGGCAGCTACGGTGTGGCGGCGGTCTGGCCCGACCCCGGCCGCAACATGCAGTACCTGGCACCCGCGGCAGAGAAAACCCTGCGTGACCGGGCCGGCGTCGTGCTGTCAGCCGAGGCAACTACTGCAGCAGCGCCCACTGCGCGCGAGCAGCCGGTATTCATCGGCTACCCGATCGAGGTCGAGGATGTGCTCTATGGCGCCGTGGTGGTCCATGTCAGCGGGGGGCCTGCCGCGGAGTTGCAGAAGGCCTTGCGGCTGGTGCACTGGGGCACTGCCTGGCTGGTCGATCACTTCCGCCAGCAACAGCTGAGCCGGCAGCAGCAGCAGCTCGAGCAGTTGCGGCTGGTGACCGACGTGCTGGCCACGGCCACTGGGCAGCCGCAGCTGGGGCGTTCTTGCGTGGCGGTGGTCAACGAGCTGGCCAACCGGCTGGTCTGCGACCGGGTCAGCCTGGGGCTGGAGAAGGACGGCAAGGTCGATGTCCAGGCGATGTCGAACAACGCCAACTTTGACCGGCGCACCAATCTGGTTCGGCTGATCGGCGAGGCCATGGACGAGGTGCTGGATCTTGACCTGGCCATGGTCTACCCGCCCTTGGATGGTGATGAGCTGGGCGTGCTGGCACATGCCGAGCTGGCCCGCGAGACCAAGTCCGGCGCGATATGCTCGGTGCCGCTGCAGGACCAGGGCTACGCGATTGGCGTCCTGACCCTGGAGCGCTATGGTGGTCCTGCCTTTGACAGTTCTGCCGTCGAGCTCTGCAAGGCGATCGGACTGGCGCTGGGGCCGGTGCTGGCACTCAAGCAGGACAATGAACTCGGGATACTGCAGCGTGTGGCCCAGCGTGGCCGGCTGGGGCTGGAGATGCTGTTCGGTCCGCGCCACCCCGGCTTCAAGCTGGCGTCCATGCTGCTGGTGGCCACGGTGCTGGTGCTCAGCGTGGCCAAGGGCGAATACCGCGTCGCGGCCAAGACCGTGATCGAGGGGGCTGTGCAACGTGCCGCCGTAGTGCCTTTCGATGGCTATGTGGTCGAAAGCCTGGTCCGGGCCGGCGATGTCGTCAAGAACGGCCAGCCGCTGGTCCGGCTCGACGACAAGGACTTGCTGCTCGAGCAGGTGCGCTGGACGGCCGAGCTGCAGCAGCTCGAAGGCAAGCAGCGCCAGGCCATGGCGGCACAGGAGCGCGCCAGCATGCAGCTGGTGGCGGCGCAGATCCGCCAGGCGCAGGCCCAGCTGCTGCTGGCCCAAGGCAAGCTGGAGCGGGCCCGGCTGGATGCGCCCTTTGACGGCGTGGTGGTGTCGGGCGATCTGAGCCAGCTGCTGGGCACTCCAGTGGAAAAGGGCAAGGTGCTGTTCGAGGTCGCGCCGCTCGATCGCTACCGGGTCATCCTGCAGGTGGACGAGCGCGACATCGCCCATGTCCGGATCGGCCAGACCGGCCAGCTCGCCCTGTCGGGCCTGCCCGGCCAGACGCTGGACTTCTCGGTCAAGCAGATCACGCCCGTGAACACGGCCCAGGACGGACGCAATCATTTCCGGGTCGAGGCCCATCTCGAGCACCCGTCCGAACGCCTGCGCCCGGGCATGGAGGGGATCGGCAAGATTGAGGTCGGCGAGGAGCGCCTGATCTGGATCTGGACCCACAACCTGGTCGACTGGTTGCGCCTGAGCACCTGGAACTGGCTGCCATGACTGCGCCGACCACCAGCAATTCCTGGCACAGGGTGGCCGGGCTGCGGCCCCAGCTGCGCCACCATGCCCGGCTCTATCGCCACCGCTATCGTGGCCAGGTCTGGTACTTGCTGCAGGACCCTGCCACTGGCAAGGTGCACCGTTTCACGCCCTCGGCGCGGCTGGTGATCGCCGCGATGGACGGCCAGCGCACCGTCGCGCAGCTCTGGGAGCTGGCCAACCGCCACCTCGACGAGGAGGCTCCGACCCAGGACGACATGATCCAGCTGCTGGGCCAGCTCCATGCCGCCGACCTGCTGCAGAGCAATGTGACACCGGACACGGCCGAGCTGTTCCAGCGTGGCGAGCGCGAGACCAAGGCCAGGCAGCGCCGCTCCTGGATGAACCCGATGGCCCTGCGGCTGCACCTTTGGGATCCCGACCGTTTCCTGAGCCTCAGCCAGCCGCTGGCCCGCTTCTGCTGGAGCCGCTGGGGCGCCTTGCTGTGGCTGGCACTGGTGCTGCCGGCCTTGCTGCTGCTGCCGCCGCACTGGACCGAGCTGACGCACAACTTCTCCGACCGGGTGCTGGCGGTCGACAACCTGCTGCTGCTGTGGCTGGTGTTCCCGCTGATCAAGGCCTTGCACGAGCTCGGCCATGCCTATGCAACCAAGGCTGGTGGCGGCGAGGTGCATGACATGGGCCTGATGTTGCTGGTCCTGATGCCGGTGCCCTATGTCGAGGCCTCGGCCGCGACCGTGTTCCGCTCGCGCTACCAGCGTGCACTGGTGGGTGCTGCCGGCATGCTGGTCGAACTGCTGCTGGCTGCGCTGGCCTTCTACGTCTGGCTGCTGGCCGAGCCGGGACTGCTGCGTGCGCTCATGTTCAACATCATGCTGGTGGCGGGCGTCTCCACCGTGCTGTTCAACGGCAATCCCCTGTTGCGCTACGACGCCTACTACATCCTGGCCGATCTGATCGAGATGCCCAATCTGGCGCAGCGCTCGCTGCGCTACTGGACTTACCTCCTCGAGCGCTACGCCCTGTCGCTCGAGGACCAGGAGCCGCCGGTGGCGCAGTCCAGCGAGAAGGCCTGGCTGCTGTTCTACGGCCTCGCCTCCACGATCTACCGCATCATGGTGACGGTCGCGATCGCCATCTTCATCGCGGGGCAGTTCTTCTTCATCGGGGTCTTGCTGGCGGCGTGGGCGGTCGGGGCGATGGTCGTGATGCCGCTGTTCAAGGGCCTGCGCTACCTGTTCACCAGTCCCAAGCTGATGCGCAGGCGTCAACGGGTGGTGGGGCTGGTGGCGGGCAGCGGGCTGGCTCTGCTGCTCTTTTTGCTGGTCGTGCCGGTGCCGCTGCGTTCCCAGGCCGAAGGCGTGATCTGGCTACCTGAAGAGTCGATGGTGCGCGCCGGCGCCGAGGGCTTCGTGCAGCAGCTGCTGGTCGAGCCGGGCACCCGGGTGCGGCGCGGCGATGCCCTGCTGCAGTCGCAGGACCTGGCGCTGCAAGCGGAATTCGCGCTCAGCGAAGCCAGGGTGCAGGAGCTGGAGGCGGAATACGCGGCGCAATTCGTCAGCAATCTGGCCCAGGCAGCCTTGCTGCGCGAACAGCTGCTGAGCGCGCGCGCCGTGCTCGAGCGGGCGCGTGAGCGCGTTGCTGCCTTGACCGTGCTGGCGGGCAGTGACGGTGTCTTCACCCTGCCGCAGGCGCAGGACCTGCTGGGGCGCCATCACCGCAAGGGAGATGTCCTGGGCTATGTGACCGACAAGGCTCCGTCCCTGGCGCGCGTGGTGGTGACGCAGGCCGAGGTGGACATGGTGAGGCTGGCGACCGACCGGGTCGAGGTACGCCTGGTACACGACCTGGGCCAGGTCGTCGAGGGGCAGCTGGTGCGGCAGGTGCCGGCAGGCGAGTCACGCCTGCCCAGCCGGGCCCTCTCGACCGCGGGCGGCGGCCAGCTGGTGGTCGACCCGCAGGACGCACAAGGCACCAGGACGCTCGAGCGCCTGTTCCAGTTCGACGTGGCCTTGCAGCAGGCATCGCCACAGATCCTGTTCGGGCAGCGCGTGCATGTCCGCTTCGATCACCGCTGGGAGCCGCTGGCCATGCAATGGTTCCGCACGGTGCGCAGAATCTTCCTGACCCATTTCCATGTCTAGAGCCAGATCCGTCTCCGGCAGCGCCGAGCTGGTCTGCCGTCCTTATCCAGAACGGGCCGATCACCAGCCAGAGTGGCCGGACCGGCTGGCGAATGCCTTGTTCAATGCGGTGCGTACCACGGTCAACCAGCGCCTGGGGCGTGGAACCGTACGCCTGCAGCAGATCGTCGCCCAGGTCGAGCCGCATCAGCGCGGCCTCGCGGCGCTGAGCGATGCGGCGCTGCTGGAGCGGCTGCAGCCGCTGCGGGCCAGCCTGCGGCGCAGCGGCTATCAGATCGGCCTGGTGGGGGAATGCTTTGCCTTGCTGCAGGAGGCCTCGCGCCGCGTGCTGGGGCGACGCCATTTCGAGACCCAGCTGATGGGCGGCTGGGCCCTGCTGCAGGGGCGCCTGGTGGAAATGGCCACTGGCGAAGGCAAGACCATGACTGCCGTGCTGGCTGCCAGCACCGCCGCGCTGGCGGGCCAGGCGGTGCATGTCATCACCGTCAACGACTATCTGGCGCGGCGTGACGCCGAGGAGCTCGGCCCGCTCTACCGCTTCCTGGGCCTGGGCGTCGGGACCGTGGTGCAGGGCATGGAACCCCCGCAGCGCCGCCAGGCCTACGCCCAGCCGGTGGCCTACTGCACCAACAAGGAGCTGGCGTTCGACTACCTGCGCGACCGCGTGGCACTGGGCGAGCGCCAGGGCGGCCTGCACCTGGCGCTGGACCGGATCCGGGGCGACGCGCCGCGCGAGCGTGCGCTGGTGCTGCGCGGGCTGCATTTCGGCATCGTCGACGAGGCCGACAGCGTCTTCATCGACGAGGCCAGGACGCCGCTGATCCTCTCCAGCAGCAGCCCGCTGTCGGAGCTCGGCGACGACTACCAGCAAGCCCTGGAACTGGCCGCCGGCCTGGCGGCCCATCAGGACTACCTGCTCGAGGCCGGCAGTTCTCACCTGCGCCTGCTGCCCAGGGGCAAGCAGCGGATCGAGCAGTTTGCCCAGGACAAGACCGGCCTGTGGACTTCACGCCGGGCGCGCGAGGAGCTGCTCGAGCAGGCGCTGCGGGCCCTGCTGCTGTTCAGGCGTGACGAGCACTATGTGGTGAGCGAGGGCAAGGTCCTGATCGTCGACGAGTCGACCGGGCGCATCCTGCCCGACCGCAGCTGGGAGCGTGGCCTGCACCAGATGATCGAGGCCAAGGAAGGCTGCGGCCTGACGGACGAGCGCAAGACCCTGGCGCGCATCACCTACCAGAGGCTGTTCCGGCGCTATCTGCTGCTGTCGGGCATGACCGGAACGGGTCGCGAGGTGGCAGCCGAGATCCAGGCCGTCTACGGGCTCGACGTCAGCGCCATCCCCTTGCACCGGCCCTCCAGGCGGCGGCTCGACCCTCCGCGCATCTTCAGGACCCGGGCCGAGAAATGGGAGGCCGTGGCCCAGCTGGTGCGGCGTCTGTCGGCCCAGGATGGCCGGCCGGTGCTGATCGGCACCCGTTCGGTCAAGGCGTCGGAAGAGGTCAGCGCGGTGCTGCAGCAGCATTCGATCGAGCATGCGCTGCTCAACGCCAAGCAGGACCAGTTGGAAGCGGAGGTGATCCGCCTGGCCGGACAGGCGGGGCGGGTCACGGTGGCCACCAACATGGCCGGTCGTGGCACCGACATCATCCTGGGCCAGGAGATCGCCGCGCGCGGGGGCCTGCATGTGATCCTGACCGAATTCCATGAATCCAGCCGGATCGACCGGCAGCTGTTCGGGCGCTGTGCCCGCCAGGGCGATCCAGGCAGTTGTTCGGTGCTGGTATCGCTCGATGACGAGATCTTTGTCACCCACGCGGCCTGGGTCCGCAGAATGGCCGCTGCCTGGCTGCAGGGCCGGCCCCAGTTGCCGCCGCTGGCGATCGAGGGCATGCGCAAGCTGGCGCAATGGAAGGCCGAGCGCAGGAGTGCCAGCGTGCGGATCCAGAATTTCAAGCATGACCGGCATCTCGATCAGGTGCTGGCGTTTTCCGGGAGTCAACAGTGAAGAAGCTCATCTCCGCTGCACCGATGGCCCTGCGGTGCGGGTGCCGACATCATTGGCTGGCCGGGTTCGGACTGGCATTGGCTGGCGGGGCCCATTTCAGTGCCCAGGCCTACGAATGCCTGCTCGAGCCGACGCAGACGGTCGAGATCCGCAGCGCGGTCGAAGGCCAGATCCAGCGCGTCCATGTCCAGCGCGGCGACGATGTTCGCTCCGGCCAGGTGCTGGTCGAGCTCGAGTCCTCGGTGGAGCGCTCGGCGGCGGCGCTGGCCAGGTACCGCTCGCAAGCCGAAGGCCGGCTCGAGTCATCGAAGAACCGGATGCAGTTTGCCCAGCGCAAGAGCCAGCGCTCGGTCGACCTGCACGCACAGAACTTCATTTCGGCCCAGGCCCGCGACGAAGCCTTGACCGAGATGAGCCTGGCCGAAGCCGACCTGAAGGAATCGATGGAAAACCGCGAGATGGCAAGGCTGGAATACCAGCGCGCCATCGACATCCTGAACCAGAAAACCCTGCGCAGCCCCTTCAACGGCGTGGTGGTGGATCGCCTGCTCAACCCGGGTGACCTGGCCGAGGCGGGCAATGGCCGCAAGCCCATCCTCAAGCTGGCCAAGATCGACCCGCTGCGGGTGGAGGTGGTGCTGCCGCTGGCCACCTTCGGCAAGCTGCGCCCGGGCATGAGCGGGCTGGTCAGTCCCGAGGGCGGAGGACAGCACAGCGCCACCATCAAGCTGGTGGACCGGGTCTTCGACGCGGCCAGCGGCACCTACGGCGTGCGGCTGGAGCTGCCCAACCCCAAGGGGGACCTGCCCAGCGGCATCCGCTGCCAGGTCGAGTTTCCGCAGATGGGCCAGCTGGCCCGCTCGGCTGACACCGGCGCTGCCCGGCTGGCCAGCCTCAAGCCGGCGGTCAAGCCCTGAACCATCCGGTTCTGATCCTGGCCCAGCCTGGGCAGGCTATGGCGCCAGCACCTGGCTGAGCTGGTTCAGGTCCTCGCCGCTCAGGACGCCGCCGGCCTGGCGCAGCCTGAGCCCGCCCAGCAGCAGCTCATAGCGTGCCTTGGCCAGCCTGGCCTTGGTGTCAAACAGCTGGCTCTGGGCGTTGAGCACATCGAGGTTGATGCGCACGCCGACCTGGTAGCCGAGCCGGGTCGCCTCGAGTGCACTCTGGCTGGAGGCCTCGGCGGCTTGCAGCGCCTTGACCTGGCCCTGGCCCGAGATCACGCCGTAGTAGGCGGTGCGGGTGGCCTGGGCGATGGTTCGGCGTGCCGAGTCGAGCTCGTTGCGCGCCTTGTCTTCCAGCGCCAGGGTTTCCAGGACACGGTTCTGTACCGCGAAACCCGAGAACAGCGGCAGGTTGAACTGCACGCCGATGGAGCCTGTCTTGTTGCGCTGGTAGTTGGTGGCGTTGGGCGCAGTGGAGGGCGAGCGCGCGTTCTGGTAGCTTGCCACCAGGTCGAGCGTGGGCAGGTGAGCGGCCTGGGCCTTGGCGGTTTCGAGCTGGGCGACGTCGAGCCCGCTGCTGGCCTGGCGGATCAGCGGATGGCTGGTTTCGCTGCGG
Source organism: uncultured Chitinophaga sp. (assembly GCA_964547895.1). Taxonomy (GTDB): domain Bacteria; phylum Pseudomonadota; class Gammaproteobacteria; order Burkholderiales; family Burkholderiaceae_C; genus Malikia. Next base: position 35,299 of record CAZJQH010000004.1, read on the forward strand.
TCCAGCCAGTCCTGCAGCTCGGCTGGCTGCAGCTCGGGCAGCTGGGCGTCGCTGGCCAGTCCCCAGGGCTGGACACCGGTCTTGCCTACCAGCTGGTCCAGCGCCAGGCGCTTGACGCGCAACTCGTTCTCGGCGGCGATCTCTAGCGCCGTGGTCTGGTCGAAGCGGGCCTGGGCTTCGCGCGTGTCGGTGATGGTGGCGGTGCCGAGCTCGAAGCTGCGCCTGGCCAGGGCCAGCTGTTCGCCGACCGCGGCTTTCTGGGCCTGGACAAAGGCCAGGCTGTCCTGCGCTGCCAGCACGTCGAAGTAGGCCTGGGCGGTGCGAAGGACCAGATCCTGCTCTGCGGCCTCGAGCTGGGCCTGGGCCGCCTGCAGCGACTTGAGCGCCTGTTCACGCGCGCGCCAGTTGACCGGACGGTAGAGCGGCTGGCTGGCTGACAGGGTGACGTTCTGGCTGTTGGTGTCGCGATCGGTGTTCTCGTTCTCGACCTGGCTGAAGCTGGCCGAGGCCGACAGTCCTGCTGTTGGCAGCAGACCGGCACGGGACTGTTCCACCTTGGCCAGGCTGGCCCGGTATTGCGCCTGTGCTGCCAGGTAGACCGCATCATAGCTGCGGGCGTCCTGGTAGAGCTCCTGCAGGTTCTGGGCCTGGACCGGCAAGGCAAAGCCTGCCGACAACAGCAGGCCAGATAGCAAGGTACGGGAAAAGGCAGGATGGAAGTGCATGTTTCGCTGATTCTGTTCGGTCGGCTGGGCGACAGGTACAAGCTGGTGGATCCGACGGGTTGCGACCACCACGGGCTGACTTTTAGCAGAAAACAGGCGTGAGGTGGGCTGCCGCGACCTGCATCACCGGCAGCATGCGGAGGGTTGTGTGGATGCGATCGGGTTGAGGCCTCGAGGTAGCTCTGCCGGTTGATGTCAGGGCTGGTGTCTTCGACCTGGTCACCCTATCAGGCTGCTGGTGTGGGTGACATCTTTTTGGAGGCAGTTGTCCTGCTCAGCGCTGGTTCTGTCAAGCATCTCTGCCGGTTTCGCTTGCAAGTCATGAATGAAAACCTGTAACTTACGGATTGCCAATTGCTTGTGGCGGAAGACAGGTCGAGCAGGCAAGGCGATCTCCGGGGACTGATGCCTAGGATGGATTGGCCGAGTTCATACGTATGAACTCGAGCCTGGAGCTTTTGACGAAGCTCTCTAACGCTGCCTCGCTCAGGGCGCGGCGACTTCCACCAGGATCTCGTTGCGCCGGAACATGGGCAGCGTCCAGGGCGGGTTGTAGCGGGCCAGCTGCGGGGTGCCGGTGACGGCGAGGGACTTGGCGCCAGCCCACTGCAGCAGCTCGTCGGTTTTCTGCTGGACGCGGGCCAGGGTGTTGAAGCCGGAGTAGCGGTGCACCGCGTAGTGCCGGGTCGGGATCTCGCGCAGCTGCACCTGGGGGTTGCTGGGCCTGGGGATGGTCTCGAGCGTGTACTGGCTCGGCATCACGAAGTGGATGCGCCAGCGCCTGGCAGCCTGCATGTCGGTCGCGCCAGACTGGGGCTCTGCGGTCACGGGCGCGGTCATCGCGATCCTGGTGGATTGCGGCTCTACGGTGACGGGTGCCGTCATGGCAATCTTTGCCTTCTGCCCGGCATCGGGACTCTGGTTGTCGCCGAAGATGTAGCCGGCGATGAGCCGGAAGCCCTTGTTCGAGGCCTGGTCCAGGTCTCCCTCGACCTCGGTCTCGGCGATCAGCATCGGGGCGTAGCGGCGCAGTTCCATGTCGCCGTCCGAGGACAAGACTTCAAACTGGGGTTCTTCAGTGGCCATGGCGCTGGGGCTCCCAAGGATGGCGAGGAACAGTCCGATCAGTGTGGAGGATAGTTTTTTCATGCCTTACGGCTCCATGGTGCGGCGTGGTGTTTCGATGTGCCTGCATCCCATTTTCGCCATGATCGTTGGATAGCATGAGTCCGGGGTCATGTGCCGGCGTCACAGTCACATCCGGACTCACCCTCCACATTCGGTGCAGGCCTGCAACGCCCTGCTGGTCTGCTGGCGGGTTTCCTCGATCAGGTAGTCCAGGAAGACCCGGGTCCGCTGCGGGATGAACTTGCGGCTGGGCAGGGCGGCGTACATCGCCAGCCGGCCCGTGATCCAGGGTGGCAGCACCCGCACCAGTTCGCCCCGGGTCAGGTAGGGGGCCACCAGGTCCATGCCCACCGAGGTGATGCCGGCGCCGTCGAGCGCCGCGCGCAGCAGGGTGTCGGTATGGTTGGCCAGAAGCACCGGTTGGATCTCGACCTCCACGGCCTGTTCCTCCAGGCCCTGGCGCCACATTCGCCACTGGCGCGCACGGCCGTCGGGGGATTTCAAGCGCAGGCATTCGTGCCAGGCCAGCTCCTGCGGACTGCCGGGCTGACCGCGGCGCTTGACATAGTCAGGCGAGGCCACCAGGATCGCCTCGGACTCGACCACCTTGCGCGCCACGATGTCGGCATCGAAGCGGTCGTCGGTGCCCAGCAGTGTGATGTCGAAGTCCTCGATCGGCGGCTCCCTGAGCGAATGGACCTC
>CAZJQH010000005.1:0-31921 GCA_964547895.1 uncultured Chitinophaga sp.
TCCAGGGCCCGATCCACCCGGTGCTGGGCATCGCGATGGACATGAGCATCCAGCTGCAGGCCGCCAACGGCGCGATCTGTACCCTGAGCCTGTCGTTCAACAACGACGGCCCGCTGGGCGCCTTCTTCCGCTACATCGGCGACACTGGCACCTACATTGCGCGCTACGACGACCTGGTCAACGGCAAGGACGAGAAGATCGACGTGTCACAGGTCGCGGTGTCTATGAACGGCATCGAGCTGCAGGACCGCGAGTTCTTCGCCGCCATCCGCGAAGGCCGCGAGCCGAACTCGAGCGTGCACAGCGTGCTGCCTTGCTACCAGGTGCTGCACGAGCTGGAGCAGCAGCTCCAGGGCTGATTCCTGTCCAGCTGCCCGGCCCTGTGCCGGGTGCTGCCAATCCGTCGCTGCGCCCACTCTCAAGGTGGGCGTTTTTGCTGGCATCATCTTTTCCCATGCTGAACTTCGTCTGGGTCGCCTTCATCCTGATCGGCTTCGTGGCCGCTGTCGTGCAGCTGCTGCAAGGTGACGCAGGCATCTTTGCGCGCGTGCTCACCGGCCTGTTCGACAGCGCCAAGACCGGCTTTGATATCTCGATCGGCCTGGTCGGCATCATGTGCCTGTGGCTGGGCATCATGAAGATCGGCGAGCGCGCCGGCCTGATCGAGCTGTTCGCGCGCGCGCTGTCTCCTTTCTTTCGCTGCGTGTTTCCGGGCATACCGCAGGGGCATCCGGCGGCGGGGAGCATCGCGATGAACTTCAGCGCCAACATGCTCGGGCTCGACAACGCCGCCACGCCGCTAGGCCTCAAGGCCATGCGCGAGCTGCAGGAGATCAACCCGCAGAAAGACATGGCCAGCGACCCGATGGTGATGTTCCTGGTGCTCAACACCGCCGGCATCACGCTGATCCCGACCTCGGTGATCGCGATCCGCCAGAGCCTGGCGGTCGAGCAGGGGCTGGCCGGCTTCAACGGTGCCGACATCTTCCTGCCGACGCTGGTCGCCACCTTCATCTCCTTCTGCGCCGGCCTGCTGGCGGTAGCCTGGGTGCAGCGCATCAATCTGCTGCGCGCCCCGGTGCTGGTGTTCCTGGCCGGCTTCCTCGGCCTGATGGGCGCGCTCTATGCGGCCTTGCGCGGCCTGCCGCCGGAGCAGCTGGCGCAGGCGGTCGGGCTGCTCGGCAGCGGCCTCATCTTCAGCCTGATCACGCTGTTCGTCGCGGTCGGGGCCTGGCGCCGCATCGATGTCTATGACAGCTTCGTCGAGGGCGCCAAGGAGGGCTTTGGCGTCGCGCTGCAGATCATTCCCTACCTGGTCGCGATGCTGGCGGCGATCTCGGTCTTTCGCAGCACCGGCTGCATGGGCTATCTGCTCGGCGCGATCGAGGCGCTGGTGCGCTGGGCCGGGCTCGATACCGATTTCGTGCCGGCGCTGCCGGTCGGCCTGATGAAGACCCTGTCGGGCAGCGGCGCGCGCGGCCTGATGGTCGACGTCATGAAGACCTATGGCGTCGACTCCTTCCAGGGCAAGCTCGCCGCCATCATCCAGGGCTCGACCGAGACCACCTTCTACGTGCTGGCGGTCTACTTCGGCAGCGTCAACATCCGCAAGACGCGCCAGGCGCTGGCCTGCGGCCTGTTCGCCGATGCAGTCGGCCTGGTCGGGGCGATCTTTGTTGCCTACCTGTTCTACCGCTGATCCTCCACTTGCGTCGGTCAGCGCCAACGCCATTGCGCGCCAGGGCGCCAGCTTGCAAGCGGACCGATGCCGGCCCATCTGACGGGCCCGCCGCGCTCCAGGCCTGCTGATCGCCGCATCCAACCATTTAATCGGTAAATACTTGGTGCAGGAAATTTCATGATTATCACGGCTTGACTTCAGTCAGATTGATGTCAGAATGGATCGGTTTGAGTCAAAAATATGATGATCGCAGGCTGGGTTCGGCAAATCTGAACCCACTCATGTGTCACCTCTCTGTCCTTGGGTTCATTTCCGATGAAAAATTCCAGCATCAAGTCGCTCCTGGTTGCCAACCGGGGTGAGATCGCCATCCGCGTGATGCGCGCTGCCACCGAGATGGGGCTGCGCACGGTAGCGGTCTACTCGCATGAGGATCGCTTCGCGCTGCACCGCTTCAAGGCCGACGAGGCCTACCTGGTGGGCGAGGGCCAGAAGCCGATCGCTGCCTATCTAGACATCGCCGAGATCATCCGCGTGGCCAAGGCTGCCAAGGTCGATGCGATTCATCCGGGCTACGGCTTCCTGTCGGAGAACCCCGACTTCGCCGACGCCTGCGAGGCCGCCGGCATCGCCTTCATCGGCCCCAAGGGCGACGTGATGCGCACCCTGGGCAACAAGGTGGCCGCGCGCAACCTGGCCGAGTCGGTCGGCGTGCCGGTGATGCCGGCGACCCCGCCGCTGCCGCATGATGTCGAGCTGGCCAAGGCGGCGGCGCTCGCGATCGGCTACCCCGTGATGCTCAAGGCCAGCTGGGGCGGCGGCGGTCGTGGCATGCGCATCATCGCCAGCGAGCAGGAGCTGCTGACCCAGATGCCGGTGGCGCGCAGCGAGGCGCTGGCCGCCTTCGGCAACGACGAGATCTACCTCGAGAAGCTGGTGCAGCGCGCCCGCCACGTCGAGGTCCAGCTGCTGGGCGACCGCCACGGCCACCTGCTGCACCTGTTCGAACGTGACTGCACGGTGCAGCGCCGCAACCAGAAGGTGGTCGAGCGCGCACCGGCGCCTTACCTGGACGATGCCACCCGCCAGGCGCTGTGCGATGCCGCGCTCAAGCTGGGCCGTGCGGTCAACTACACCCATGCCGGCACGGTCGAGTTCCTGATGGACGCCGACACCGGCGCCTTCTACTTCATCGAGGTCAACCCGCGCATCCAGGTCGAGCACACCGTGACCGAGCAAGTCACCGGCATCGACCTGGTCAAGGCGCAGATCGCCATCAGCCAGGGCGCGCAGATCGGCGTGGCCGGCGGCATCGTGCCGGTGCAGGACGAGATCAAGCTCAAGGGCCATGCGCTGCAGTGCCGCGTCACCACCGAAGACCCCGAAAAGGGCTTCGCGCCCGACTACGGCCAGCTCTCGACCTACCGCTCCACCGGCGGCTTCGGCGTGCGCCTGGACAGCGGTACCGCCTACTCGGGCGCGGTCATCACCCCCTACTACGACAGCCTGCTGGTCAAGGTCACCACCTGGGGCGTGACCTCGGACGACGCGATCGCGCGCATGGATCGCTCGCTGCGCGAGTTCCGCATCCGAGGCGTGGCCACCAACCTGGCCTTCCTCGAGAACGTGATCTCGCATCCGCTGTTCAAGTCGGGTCAGTGCATCACCCGCTTCATCGACCAGACGCCCGAACTGCTCAAGGTCGCGCCCAAGCGTGACCGCGCCACCAAGCTGCTCAAGTACCTGGGCGAGGTCAGCGTCAACGGCCACCCCGAGATGAAGGGCCGTACCTTGCCGGCGCTGCCGCTGGCCGCGCCGATCAAGCCGGCCTGCGACCTGACCCAGCCGGTGCCGCAGGGCACGCGCGACCTGCTCAAGAGCATGGGTCCGGGCAGCTTTGCCCAGTGGATCAAGGGGCAGCAGCGCGTCTTCCTGACCGACACCACCATGCGCGACGCCCACCAGTCGCTGCTGGCGACCCGCATGCGCACCCACGACATGCTCGAGATCGCGCCGCACTACGCCCGCATGGCGCCCGAGCTGTTCTCGCTCGAGTGCTGGGGCGGCGCCACCTTCGACGTGGCGATGCGCTTCCTGGGCGAGGACCCGTGGCAGCGCCTGGCGCAGATCCGCCAGGCCGTTCCCAACGTGCTGCTGCAGATGCTGCTGCGCGCCTCCAACGCGGTCGGCTACACCAACTACCCCGACAACGTCGTCAAGTACTTCGTGCAGCAGGCAGCCCAGGGCGGCATCGACGTCTTCCGCGTGTTCGACTCGCTCAACTCGGTCGAGAACATGCGGGTGGCGATGGACGCGGTCAACGAGACCGGCGCGCTGTGCGAGGCCGCGATCTGCTACACCGGCGACCTGTTCGACGACAAGCGCAGCAAGTACAACCTGGCCTACTATGTCCGAATGGCCAAGGAGCTGGAAAAGGCTGGCGCCCATATCCTGGCGATCAAGGACATGGCCGGCGTCTGCCGTCCGCGTGCCGTCTCCGCCCTGGTCAAGGCGCTGAAGGAAGAGACTGGCCTGCCGGTCCACTTCCACACCCATGACACCAGTGGCCTGGCCGGCGCCAGCGTGCTGGCGGCGATCGAGGCCGGCTGCGACATCGTCGACGGCGCCCTCGACGCCATGAGCGGCCTGACCTCGCAGCCCAACCTGGGCAGCATCGTCGCGGCGCTGGAAGGCTCGCCGCGCGACCCGGGCGTGAGCCAGGAGGCGCTGCGCGGCCTGTCCCACTACTGGGAAGGGGTGCGCCGCTACTACAGCCCGTTCGAGAGCGAGATCCGCTGCGGCACCTCCGACGTGTACCGCCACGAGATGCCCGGCGGCCAGTACACCAACCTGCGCGAGCAGGCCCGCTCGATGGGCCTGGAGCCGCGCTGGCCAGAGGTGGCCGAGGCCTACGCCCAGGTCAACCTGCTGTTCGGCGACATCGTCAAGGTCACGCCGACCTCCAAGGTGGTGGGCGACATGGCGCTGTTCATGGTCGCCAACGACCTGAGCCCGGCCGACGTCGTCAACCCCGAGCGCGAGATCGCCTTCCCCGAGTCGGTGGTCCAGCTGATGCGCGGCGAGCTCGGCTTCCCGGCCGACGGCTTCCCGGCCGAGCTGCAGAAGAAGGTGCTGCGCGGCCAGGCGCCGATGACGGGCCGCCCGGGCGAGCACCTGCCTCCGGTCGACCTGGAAGCCGCGCGCGAGCAGGCGCAGAAGCTGGTCGGCCACGCGGTCAACGACCAGGAACTGGCCTCCTACCTGATGTACCCCAAGGTCTACCAGACCTACTGCCGCCAGCGCAGCCAGTACGGCGACGTCAGCGTGATCCCGACCCCGGCCTACTTCTACGGCCTGCAGGACCACGAGGAGATCGCCGTCACGATCGACCAGGGCAAGACGCTGCACCTGCGCATCGAAGGCCGCACCCCGGCCGACGACGAGGGCCGCTGCCGCCTGTTCTTCGAGCTCAACGGCCAGCCGCGCATGATGCGGATCCCGCTGCTGGGCGCGGCCGTCAGCACCAAGACGCTGCGCCAGGCCGAGGAGGGCAACCCGGCCCATGTGCCGTCGCCGATGCCGGGCACCGTCGCGCGCCTGGCGGTCAAGGAAGGCCAGCGCGTGCTCAAGGGCGATGTGCTCGCCAGCATCGAGGCGATGAAGATGGAGAGCCTGGTCTGCGCCGAGATGGACGGCGTGGTCAAGCATATCCATGCCAAGCATGGCGACTCGGTGCCGGCCAAGGCATTGCTGATGGAACTGCAGGCCTGATGCCGCAAGCCCCCGGTCCCGGACTCATCCGGGCCGGGGGGGTCGATCTCTCAATCCTCCAAGCCCTCAATCCGCCTTGGGGGCTCCTGACCCGCGCACGGCCCACCACACGCCGGCGATCAGCAGCGCGGCTCCGGTCAGCGTCAGCGGGTCGGGCCAGCGCCCGCGCAGCACCCAGGCATAGGCCAGCGCGGCCAGGGTCTCGAACACGATCAGCTGGCCCGCGACATTGGTCGGCAGGCGCTGGCTGGCCTCGTTCCAGCACAGCGTCCCGACCCAGGACGCCAGCAGTCCGATCGCGAGCATCTGCAGCACGAAATGCAGCGGCCTAGGGCCCAGCGGCATGGCAAAGTCCAGCCAGCCCAGCAGGCTGGCGATCCACAATCCCAGATAACCCAGCAGCGCCAGCGGCAGCGTCACCAGGCCCTGGGCCGTGGCCCAGGCGCGTGCTGGCCGGTCGGGGTGATGGCGCAGCCAGTCGGCGTTGCGCAAGGGATACCAGGTCCAGCAGGCCACCGCGATCAGCGCCAGCAAGACGCCGGCCAGGTAGCGGCCCAGGTCGGTTTCGCCGGCTGCGCGCAGCGCCTGCAGCTCGACCTGGTTGACGCAGGCGATGCCCAGCGCGATCAGCAGCAGCGAAGGCCCGAGCTTGTGCCAGGACAGCCGGCCGTCGCGCAACTGGTTGCGGCGGTTCGCCACGATCGCGATCACCACCGGCAGCGTGCCGATGATCATGGTCGGCAGCGGGCCACCGGCACGCTGGATGGCGGCGGCCAGGCAGAGGTAGTAGAGCAGGTTGCCGATGGCCGAGAGCTTGAGCGCCTCGATCCAGTCGGCCCGCCTGAGCCGGCTCAGCTCGGCGCGGTCGAACCAGGCCAGCGGCAGCGCGACCAGTCCGAACGCCAGGTAGCGTCCGACCGACTGCAGCGCCGCCGGGTATTCCGGCAGCAGCAGCGGGCCGACGAACACGCCGCCCCAGAGCAGCCCGGCCGCCAGTGCAAACCCTACACCTGTCCACATGGTCCTGTTTCCTTTTCAGTCCTGCGCCCGCGTGACCCGGCGCAGCAGCGTGGCCAGCAGCAGGCTGGCCAGCGCCATCGCCAGCACGCTGGCCTCCCAGAAGCCGGCCACGCTGGGCGCGAGGGCGCGCTCGCCGTAGTGAAAGCTCAGCCAGTAGCCGCCCGCCAGTCCCACGCCCCAGAAGCACAGGCTGTGCAGCAGCATCGGCAGCAGCGTGACCTTGTAGCCGCGCAGCGCGAAGGCGATCAGCAGCTGGATGCCGTCGAACAGCTGGTACAGGCAGAGCAGGCCGACCAGGCCGAGCGCGATAGCGCGCACCGCCGGGTCGGTGCTGGCCAGCCCGATCAGCTGCGCCTGCAGCAGCCAGAGCGCGCCACCGATCAGCAGCCCGGCACCGGCCACCAGCAGCAGGCCGACGCGCACCGTGCGGCGGGCCCGCTGCCAGTCGCGCGCGCCGCAGGCCTGCCCGACCATCACCAGCGTGGCGATCGACAGCGACAGCGGCACCATGTAGACCAGCCCGGTCAGGTTGGCCAGCAGCCGGTGGCCCGCGACAGTCTCGGTGCCGATGCGGGCGGCGAAGATCGAGATCAGCGTGAACGAGGTGATGTCGATGAAGGTCGACAGCCCGATCGGCAGACCCAGCCGCAGCAGGCTGGCGAGCTGGCGCGGCCTGGGCGGCTGCCAGCCCGAGAAGATCCGGTAGCCGCGGCAGGCCGGGTTCAGCTGCAGCCAGGCGAAGGCGCAGGCCAGGCCGAGCCAGTTCACGATCGAGGACGAGATGCCGCAGCCCGGGCCGCCCAGCGCCGGCAGGCCCAGGCCGCCATGCACCAGGGCCCAGGCCAGCGGCACATGGCTGCCGGTCATGATGGCGCTGATCAGCATCAGGGCGCGCGGCCGGTTGATCGCGTTGACGAAGGCGTGGAAGGTCTTGTAGAGCAGCACCGCCGGCAGGCCCCAGGCCATGGCGGCCAGGTAGCGGGTCGCCAGCTCCCGGACCTCGTCGGGCACGCCGGCGAACTCGAGCAGCGCCGACGGATGGCTCAGCAGCAGCACGCCGGGGACGGCCAGCAGCAGCGCGAGCCAGAAGCCCTGCTGCAGCGCCGGCGCGATCTCGGCCTGGCGCCCGGCGCCGACATGGTGGGCCACGGTGGGCGCGACGGCCTGCACCACGCCGTTGAGCAGCATCACCAGCGAGATGTAGACGCTGCTGCCGACCGCGATGCCGGCCAGGTCGCGCGTGCCGTAGCGGCCCGCGATCAGCGTGTCGGCCACCATCATGCCCATCGAGAGCAGCTGCGCGACCAGCACCGGCCAGGCCTGCTGCAGCAGCTGGCGGGCGATCGCACGCGCGTCGGATCGGGACGGCGGGGTGGCGGGCGGGCTCGGGCGGGGATTCGGTGCGGTGGCGGACATCGGGCATTCAGGGTCAGGCTGCCGAGTGTAGTCGGGCGGCCGACCCCGGGCGGGCGCTATGATGGCCGGATGCCACGCATCCAGTTCCAGCCCGCCGAGCGCTATCCCTTCGCGACCGAGGTCGTGATCTACACCAGCCACATCAACGAGGGTGGCCATCTCGACAATGCCCAGTTGCTGGGCCTGGTGTCGGAGGCGCGGGTGCGCTTCCTGCGCTGGCTCGGCTACAGCCAGCTCGACGTCGAGGGCAAGGTCTTCTTCGTCGGCGACCAGGCCGTGCAGTACCGTGGCGAGGGCTTCCATGGCGAGACGCTGCGCATCGAGATCGCGCCGTCCGACCTGGCCGACAAGGGACTCGACCTGGTCTACCGCGTGACGGAAAAGGACAGCGGCCGCCTGATCGCGCTCGGCAAGATCGGCCTGGTCTGCGTCGATCCGGCCAGCCGCAAGGTCAGCCTGGTGCCGCCAGCCTTCCGGAACAAGCTCGAGGCGCTCTGAAAAGCACAACGGGAGCCCGCAGGCTCCCGTCATGTCGCTTGATGGCTCAGGCCGGCATCAGCTCATCGAGTCGATGAAGCTGCGCAGCTTGTCGCTGCGGCTCGGGTGCTTGAGCTTGCGCACCGCCTTCGATTCGATCTGGCGGATGCGCTCGCGCGTGACGTCGAACTGCTTGCCGACTTCCTCCAGCGTGTGGTCGGTCGACATCTCGATGCCGAAGCGCATGCGCAGCACCTTGGCCTCGCGCGGCGTCAGCGTGTCGAGGATCTCCTTGACCACCTCGCGCAGGCCGGCCTGCATCGCGGCGTCCATCGGCGCGGTGTTGGCCTGGTCCTCGATGAAGTCGCCCAGGCTGGAGTCGTCGTCGTCGCCGATGGGGGTTTCCATCGAGATCGGCTCCTTGGCGATCTTCATGATCTTGCGGATCTTGTCCTCGGGCATCTCCATCTTCTCGGCCAGGATCGAGGCGTCGGGCTCGAAGCCGTGTTCCTGCAGGTGCTGGCGCGAGATGCGGTTCATCTTGTTGATGGTCTCGATCATGTGCACCGGGATGCGGATGGTGCGCGCCTGGTCGGCGATCGAGCGCGTGATGGCCTGGCGGATCCACCAGGTCGCGTAGGTCGAGAACTTGTAGCCGCGGCGGTATTCGAACTTGTCGACCGCCTTCATCAGGCCGATGTTGCCTTCCTGGATCAGGTCGAGGAACTGCAGGCCGCGGTTGGTGTACTTCTTGGCGATCGAGATCACCAGGCGCAGGTTGGCCTCGATCATCTCCTTCTTGGCGTCGCGCGACATCGCCTCGCCCTCGTTCATGCGCTTGTGGATGGCTTTGAGCTGGTCCAGCGGCACGACGACGTCGTCCTGCAGGTCGATCAGCTGCTGCTGCAGCAGCTGGATCGGCGGGATGTTGCGGCCCATGGTCGCGGACCAGGGCTTGCCGGCGGCGGCCTGCTTCTCGACCCATTCGCGATTGAGCAGGTTGGGCGGGAATTCCTTGACGAAGGTCTCCTGCGGCATGCGGCACTTGTCGACGATGATGCGGCGCAGCTCGCGTTCCTTCTTGCGCACGCCATCGACCTGCTGGCGCACGGTCTCGCACAGCTTCTCGATCGCCTTGGCGGTGAAGCGGATGCTCATCAGGCGCTCGGTCAGCTCGGCCTGCTTGGCCTGGTAGCTCGGCGTGCCGTAGCCTTCGGTCTTGCAGATCTGCTGCAGCTGCTCGGACAGCGCGCGCATGTCGTCGAAACGGCTCAGCGCCTCGCGCTTGAGCTCCTCGAGCTTGCGTGTCATCGCCTTGGAGCCGCCCTTGCCGTCGTCGTCGTCGGCCTCGTCGTAGCTGTCGAAGTCTTCCTCGGCCACGTAGTCGTCGGCCTCGTCGACGTTGGTGAAGCCGTCGACGATGGTCGAGATCACGACCTCGCCGTTGCGGATCTCCTCGCCCATGGCCAGTATTTCCTTGATGGTGGCGGGCGACTCGGAGATCGCGGCCACCATGTCATGCAGGCCGCCCTCGATGCGCTTGGCGATCTCGATCTCGCCTTCGCGCGTGAGCAGCTCGACCGTGCCCATCTCGCGCATGTACATGCGCACCGGGTCGGTGGTGCGACCGAATTCGCTGTCGACGGTCGAGAGCGCGGCTTCGGCTTCCTCCTCGGCTTCCTCCTCGGTCGCGGCGGTCGGGCCGGTGTTGGACAGCAGCAGGGTCTCGGCGTCGGGGGTCTGCTCGTAGACCGCCACGCCCATGTCGTGCAGCAGCGAGACCACCACTTCGAGCGTCTCGGCCTCGACCAGCTTGTCGGGCAGGTGGTCGTTGATCTCGCCGTGGGTCAGGTAGCCGCGCGTCTTGCCGATCTTGATCAGCTTCTTCAGGCTCTCGCGGCGCAGCTTGGCTTCTTCCTCGGTCAGGACGGTCTCGTCCAGGCCGAATTCCTTCATCAGCGCGCGTTCCTTGGCCTTGCTGACCTTCATGCGCAGCGGCTTGGCCTTCTCGACCGGAGCGTCGGCGACTTCCTCGACCACCGCTTCCTCGACGCCCAGGTCTTCCTCGATGTCGCTCAGGTCGGCGTCGTCGAAGTCGGCGGCCGCGCCAGCGGCCTTGACTTCGGTTTCGGCCTTGGGCTTGCGGCCGCGCTTGGCCGCGGGCTTCTTGGCGGCAGCCTTCTTGGCTGCCGGCTTGACTTCAGCGCCTTCCGTTCCTTCGGCGACGCTGGCCTTCTTGCGCGCGGCGCGCTTCTTGGGGGCGGTTGCGCCATCTGCACCGGCGGCTGCGGCAAGCAGGGCGTCGGCGGCTTTGGTCAGTTCGGCTTTGCTGAGTTTGGTGCTCACGTAACAGGCTTTCTGCCGGGGCGAACGCGCCACGGCGGTTGGAACTGGGACTCGCTGGGGCGATGCGATCCGGTCCGGCAAGGACGGATGGCCATGCGCCACAGGGAGCACGGCAGGCAAGCTGGGTGGGCGAACATTTGGTGTGCAGTCCTTGCGGTGTCAGCGGCTGAGGCTGTTGGCCGGGGATGAGCTGTTCCCTGTTGCCCGCTGCATGGGGCATTGGCCGATCCGGAGGTGCTGCTGTCGCGCTTGCGTGGCAGAATGTTAGATTATACCCGGGCTCTACAAGTTCCCGGCCTCGAGCTCGAGCCGGCGTTTCTGCAGTTCGCGGTACTGCTGCAGCGCTTGCGGGTCGCGCCCGGCCGCCGCGATCAGTTCGGTCTCGCGCCGCTTGAGCTCGTCGATGTGGAGTCGCCTCAGCAGCTCGCGCAGCTCGCGCCTGAGGTCGTCGGCCGAGGGCTGGGCCGCCTCGGTGGCGGCCTCCGCGTCCTCGGGCCGCTGCAGCGCCAGGCCGCCGGCATTGAGCTCGAGCGCCAGCGCCTCGAAGGGCTGGCCGCGCAAGGCCTCGCGCAGCGCAGCCCAGGGCTGGGGACCATGCTCATGGCCCTGCCGCTCGAGCCAGGCGAACAGCGGGCCATGCGGCTCGGCTTCCTGCGCCAGCAGCTGGTGGTCCTCGGCGCTGAGCCAGTCCCAGGCCTCGGGCTGGGTCAGCACGATGCGCGCGACCCGGTCGGCCCGGCCCAGCAGGCCGCGCGCGCCGCTGCGCCTTGCCGGCTTCCAGCCCGGCCTGGACCAGGGCGAAGCGGTCTTGCCAGGTCGGCCCGCGGCCTCTGGCGCTGGGTCGAAGCCAGGCTCGAAGGGCGTGCCGGCGTCATGCCATGGCGGCGCGGTCTCTGGCAGCGGCGCCAGGCCGGCACCAGTGGCAGCCTGCGGGTAGCTGCTGCCGGCTCGGCCCTTGCCGCTGCGCGCTGCACCCGGCTGGCGCCTGGCCTGCGCGTCCCAGAGCTGGGCCAGCTCGCGTGTCTCCAGCCCGATGCCGTCGGCCAGCTCGGCCAGCAGCTGGCGCTTGAGCGCGCCGTCGGGCATGGCGCTCCAGAGCGGCTGCGCCTGCGCCGCCATGCGCGCGCGGCCCTCGGCGGTCTCGAGGTCGCAGTCGGCCGCTGCCGCATCGAGCAGGAAGCGGCTCAGCGGCGTGGCCTCCTTGACCGCCTGGGCAAAGGCCTCGGGCCCGTTGGCGCGGACATAGCTGTCGGGGTCATGCTCGGCTGGCAGGAACAGGAAGCGGATCGAGCGCGTGTCGCTGGCCCAGGGCAGGGCGGCTTCCAGCGCCTTGCGCGCCGCGCGCCGGCCGGCGGCGTCGCCGTCGAAGCTGAATACCACCGCCTCGGTGAAGCGGAACAGCAGCCGCAGGTGGTCGGGCGTGCAGGCCGTGCCCAGCGTCGCGACCGCGTGCGCGAAGCCGAGCTGGGCCAGCGCGACCACGTCCATATAGCCCTCGGTCACCAGGCAGTAGCCGGCCTGGCGGATCGCCGTGCGGGCCTCGAACAGGCCGTAGAGCTCGTGGCCCTTGCTGAACACCGGCGTCTCGGGCGAGTTCAGGTACTTGGGTTCGCCCTTGTCGAGCACCCGGCCGCCAAAGCCGATGTATTCCCCCTTCACGTTGCGGATCGGGAACATGATGCGGTCGCGGAAGCGGTCGTAGCGCCTGGCCGGGCGCGCCTCCTCGCCCTCGGCTGGCGCGTCGTCGGACGCAATCACCAGGCCGGAGTCGACCAGCAGCGGGCTCTGGTAGTCGGGCAGTACGGTCGACAGGAAGCGCCAGCCTTCGGGCGCATAGCCCAGGCCGAAGGCCTTGGCGACCTGGCCCGACAGGCCGCGCCCCTTGAGATAGTCGATCGCGCGCGGCGAATGCCGCAGCTGCTCGCGGTAGGCATGGGCCGCCTTCTCGAGCACGTCGTTGAGCGTGGCCTGCTGCTGGCGCTGCTCGGCGGCGCGGGCGCGCTCCTGCGGACTCAGGTCCTCCTGCGGCACCTGCAGGCCGACCTGCTGCGCCAGGTCCTTGACCGCCTCGACGAAGCCCACGCCGGTGTGCTCCATCAGGAAACCGACCGCATTGCCATGCTTGCCGCAGCCGAAGCAGTGGAAGAACTGCTTGCTCGGGCTGACGCTGAAGGAGGGCGACTTCTCGCCGTGGAAGGGGCACAGCCCCATGAAGTTGGCGCCGCCCTTCCTGAGCTGGACGTAGCGACCGACGACCTCGACGATGTCGACGCGCGCAAGGAGTTCCTGGATGAAAGACTGGGGTATGGCCACGGCGCCATTTTCGCCGATCCGGATGGCTGGCGTTGTGCGCAAGACGGGAACTGCCGCTCTGATGCAGAATCAGATCCATTGTTTGCAACAGATCTGATTTGGGAATGTCGATAAATTTCACAGCGGGCGGCAGCGCTCTGTCCCGGCGTGCGTGCTTGGGCGCCAGCCTGGCCTGGCTCGGCCTGATGGCCGGTTGTGCCAGCGTGCCGATGCCGGCCGACCCGGTGCCGCCAGCGCAGGTCCAGAGTCCTCAGCCCCAGGTCCAGCGCACGCGCGCGCCGCGCATCGGGCTGGCGCTGGGCGGTGGCGCCGCTCGCGGCTTTGCCCATGTCGGCGTGATCCAGGTGCTCGAGCAGCATGGCATCGTGCCCGACCTGGTGGTCGGTACCTCGGCCGGCAGCCTGGTCGCCGCCCTCTATGCCAGCGGCCGCAACGGCGCCGAGCTCGAGCAGGCCGCGCTCAGGATGGAGGAGGCCGCCATCACCGACTGGACGCTGCCGCTGTTCAACCGCGGCCTGCTGCGCGGTGACGCGCTGGCACGCTACGTCAACCAGCAGGTGCAGGGCAAGCCGATCCAGAACCTCAAGCGGCCGCTGGGCATCGTCGCGACCGACCTGGCCAACGGCCAGGGCATGCTGTTCCAGCGTGGCGACACTGGCACTGCGGTGCGCGCCTCCAGCGCAGTGCCGGGCGTGTTCTCGCCGGTCGCCATCGCGGGGCGCGAATATGTCGATGGCGGCCTGGTGGCGCCGGTGCCGGTGCAGCAGGCGCGCCAGATGGGCGCCGAGTTCGTGATCGCGGTCAACATCTCGAGTCCGCCCGACGGCAACGCGACCAGCGACACCTTCAAGGTGCTGATGCAGACCTTCGACATCATGGGTCAGACCATCAACCGCTACGCGCTGGCCGAGGCCGATCTGGTGATCAGGCCCGAGCTGAAAGGCGTGGGCAGCGCCGACTTCTCGGCCCGCCAGCGCTCGATCGCGGCCGGCCGCGAGGCGATGCAGGCCGCGCTGCCGCGCCTGCGCGAGCGGCTGCAGGCCAGCCGGGTTGCGCTGGCGGGCCCCTGAGTCCAGGTAGTCAACCGACGAAAAAAAGCCTCGCGTTGCCGCGAGGCTTGTAAAGGGTCCCTGAACCCCCGTTCCAAGGGACCCGAGGAGACAACCTTTCTTTTGCTTGAGTCAGGTGGGCTGTCTGCGCCAGTCTGAGCGAGTCAGCGCTTGCGGGCCGCCGGCTTGGCCGGTGCCTCGTGGGTCAGGGTCTGCACATTGCTCTGGGTCATTTCGGTGGCACGCTTGACCGCCTGCTGCACCTGCTCCATCGCGCCAGCGGCGGCGTTGACGGCGCTGCGCACCGCGCTGACCATCGGCTCCGAGCCCGCCGGGGCGTTGCGTGCCACGTTCTCGAACACGGCCATGAACTTGTGCTGCGCATCGGCGCTCTGGTCCTCGGCCGCCTTGGCAAATTCGGCGCTGGTGTCGGAGGCGATCGCGAACAGCTCGCGGCTGTAGGCGGTGAGCTTCTCGGCCAGCGGCTGCATCAGGCGCGCCTGCAGCTCAAGCAGTTCCTGCGCGTCCTTGACGCTGAGCATGGCCTGGGTGTTGTGCGTTACCTCGTCGAAGGTGGCGCGGGTGGTCTGCAGGTTGAGCTCGACCAGGCGCTCGACGCCCTCGAAGGCCTTCTGCGTCAGGCCGAACAGGGTTTCGATATTGGCTTTCTGGGCGGCGATGATTTGTTCCGGGGTCAGCATCACGAGTCTCCTGGGTGGCGGCCGGACAGGGATGGCCGGCGGTCTGAAAAGGGTTTGCTGCGGTGCAGCATGATTGGCATTATAGGGAAGCGGGCCGGGAATGCAAGCGTTCTGGACCGACCCCTGTCAGGCCAGGCTTTTTGACCTGGTCAGCTACCGTCATGCGGCAGAATTCGCCTGTGCAAGCCTTCTATTCAGACCAGTTCGTCCTGCCCCTGCCCGAGGGGCACCGTTTCCCGATGGCCAAGTACGCCCTGCTGCGCGAGCGCATCGCGCAGGAGCTGCCTGGCGTGCGGCTGGCGCCGGCCGCCGCCGCCAGCGATGGCGAACTCGCGCTGGTGCATCAGCCCGCCTATGTCGTGGCGGTAGCCCAGGGCGGCCTGAGCCCGGCGCAGCAGCGCGAGATCGGCTTTCCCTGGTCGCCGGCGATGGCCGAGCGCGCGCGGCGATCGGTCGGCGCCACCTTGCAGGCCTGCCGCGCGGCGCTGGCCGGCGAGGGCCTGGCGGCCAACCTGGCCGGCGGCACCCACCATGCCTACGCCGACAAGGGCTCGGGCTTCTGCGTCTTCAACGACGTGGCCGTGGCCGCGCGCGTGGTGCAGGCCGAGTGGGGCCGGCGCGGCCCGGCCTGGCGCCGCTCGCCGCTGCGGGTGCTGGTGATCGACCTCGACGTGCACCAGGGCAATGGCACGGCCAGCATCTTCCAGGGCGATGACAGCGTGTTCACGCTCTCGCTGCATGGGGAGAAGAACTTTCCCTTCCGCAAGGAGCCCAGCGACTGCGACATCGGCCTGCCCGACGGCTGTGGCGACGCCGACTACCTGGCCGCGCTCGAGCAGGGGCTGGCCGAGGTCGAGCGCCGCTTCGATCCCGGCCTGGTGATCTACCTGGCCGGCATGGATCCGCACGAGAATGACCGCCTCGGCCACCTGAGCCTGACGGCTGACGGCTTGGAGGCGCGCGACCGACGCGTCTTCGACTGGGCCTGGCAGCGCCGCCTGCCGCTGGCGATGACGATGGCCGGCGGCTACGGCCACGACATTCCCGCCATGGTCGGGCTGCAGCTCAACAGCTACCGGATCGCGCTCGACTACTGGCAGCGCTGGCAGGGGCTGCATCCTGCCGCCGGGACTTGAGCGGCCGACCGGCTGGCACAATGGAATCAGCCGGTCGCCGCGATGAAGACGGCCCGGCCCATCAGAGGAGACAAGTCTTGATCCATGACGATGCCATTGTCGCCGAGCCGGCAGTGATTGAGCCGGCGAGCGTCGAGGCCGCCATCAGCGGCCGCTATTCCGCCCGCGCCTTCCTGCCCGATCCGGTACCGCGCGAACTGCTGAACCGGCTGCTCGAGCTCGCCAGCCGTGCGCCATCGGGTGTCAACATCCAGCCCTGGAAGCTCTATGTGCTGCAGGGCGACAGCCGCGACGAGCTGGTCGCCAAGGTCTGTGCAGCCCAGGACGCCGCCCGCGAAGACCCGGCGCTGGCAGCCCAGTACCAGAGTCCCTACGACTACTATCCCCCGCAATGGTTCGATCCCTACCTGGCGCGCCGGCGCGAGAACGGCTGGGGCCTGTATGGCCTGCTCGGCATCGCCAAGGGCGACAAGGATGCGATGTACCAGCAGATCCAGCGCAACTACCGCTTCTTCGATGCGCCGGTCGGCATCATGGTCACGATCGACCGCCGGCTCGGGCGTGGCGCGCTGCTCGACATCGGCATGTTCCTGCAGAACCTGATGATCCTCGCCCGCGCCCACGGCCTCGATACCTGCCCGCAGGGCGCCTGGCTGGATTATCACCGCATCGTCATGCCCCATGTCGGCGCCGGCGAGGACGAGATGCTGGTCTGCGGCCTGGCGCTTGGCTACGCCGATCCGCAGGCCCGGGTCAACGAGTTCCGCACCCCGCGGGTGCCAGTCGACTCCTTCACCACCTGGCTTGAATGAGCGCTGGCGTTTGCCCTTAACATCCCCTTTTTTTCAAGACAGGACATTCCAGATGATCACCACTCCCTCCGGTCTGCAGTACGAAGACACCACCGTCGGCTCGGGCGCCGTCGCCAAGGCTGGCCAGCGCGTGGCCGTGCACTACACCGGCTGGCTCTACAACGACGGCCAGCAGGGCGCCAAGTTCGATTCGAGCAAGGACCGCGGCCAGCCCTTCGTCTTCCCGCTTGGCGCGGGCCATGTCATCAAGGGCTGGGACGAGGGCGTGCAGGGCATGGCCGTCGGCGGCACCCGCCGTCTGGTGATCCCGGCCAGCCTGGGCTATGGCGCGCGCGGCGCTGGCGGCGTGATCCCGCCCAACGCCACGCTGCTGTTCGAGGTCGAGCTGCTGGCGGTCTGATCCGCTTGCCTCTGGCCCGAGCGGCCAGTGCGGGCCAGCGCCGCCAGCGGTCCTGGCCCTTTTTCTTTTGTCAAGGACCCTCATGAGCGACATCCTGCTTGCCGCCCTGGCACTGTTGAACCTGGCCGGCATCGGCCTGCTCTGGTGGCGCCAGGGCAGGGCGGCGGCTTCGCCCCAGCAGGAGCTGGAGCGCCAGCAGCTGGCGACCGCGGTCGACCAGCTCGGCGACCAGCTCGACCGCGTCGAGCGCGAGCTGCGCCGCGAACTGGCTGATTCGGCGCGCGGCCAGCGCCAGGAGCAGGCGCTCGGGCTGGCCAGCTTCCAGGAGGCTCTGGTCAGGCAAGGATCCGAGGCCAGCCGCAGCCAGGCCGAGCGGCTCGACGCGCTGGCGCAACAGCTGGTGCAGCTGCGCGGCAGCCTGGGCGACACCCTGGTCCAGCAATGGCAGGGCCTGAGCGAATCGAACGCCAGGCGGCTGGCCGAGCTGCGCGCCACGCTCGAGGCCCAGCTGCAGCAGCTGCAGCAGAGCAACGCGGCCAAGCTCGACGAGATGCGCGCCACCGTCGACGAAAAGCTGCACCGCACGCTCGAGCAGCGCCTCAACGAGAGCTTCGCCCATGTGGCGCAGCGGCTCGAACAGGTGCACAAGGGCCTGGGCGAGATGCAGGCGCTGGCCGCGGGCGTCGGCGACCTCAAGCACCTGCTGACCAATGTCAAGACGCGCGGCATGTTCGGCGAAGCCCAGCTCGCGGCCCTGCTCGAGCAGGTGTTCGCGCCCGAGCAGTACGCCGCCCAGGTCGCCACCCGGCCGGGCAGCCGCAATATGGTCGACTTCGCGATCCGCCTGCCAGGCAGGGGCGAGGACGGCGCGCCGGTCTGGCTGCCGATCGACGCCAAGTTTCCCAACGAGGACTACGAGCGCCTGCTCGACGCCCAGCGCCGCGCCGACCCGGTGGCAGCCGAACTCGCGGCCAAGGCACTCGAAGCCCGCATCCGAATCGAGGCCAAGTCGATCGCCGACAAGTACCTCGAACCGCCGCATACCACCGACTTCGCGCTGCTGTTCCTGCCGACCGAAGGCCTGTACGCCGAGGTGCTGCGCCGCCCCGGCCTGGTCGAGGCGCTGCAGCGCGAGCACCGCGTCACGCTGGCCGGCCCGACCACGCTGCTGGCCATGCTCAACGCGCTGCAGATGGGATTCCGCACCCTGGCGCTCGAGAAGCGCTCCAGCGAGGTCTGGCAGGTGCTGGGCGCGGTCAAGACCGAGTTCGGCAAGTTCGGCGACACCCTGGCCAAGGTCAAGGCCCAGACCCAGACCGTGCTCAACAGCCTGGAGGGCGCCGAGGTGCGCAGCCGCGCGATGGGGCGGGCCTTGAAGCAGGTCGAGGCCTTGCCGCCCGGGCAGGCGTCTAAATTCCTGCCTGAGACAGGCGCCGGCGAGAACTGAGATCGCTGGGTTCGACGCACGACGGGCGCACCCTACAATCCGCTTTCAGGCTAATGGCCAGTAAAAACGATATAGGAGAGTTCACTCATGTCACCCACCAATCTGCAGCTCGTTGCGGCCTTGCTGTTCGGCCTGGCGCTGCTGCATACCTTCTCGACCAAGTATTTCGAGCATCTGGCGCATACCCGGCCAGCCCATGCCGGCGTCTGGCACCTGCTGGCCGAGGTCGAGATCGTCTTTGGCTTCTGGGCCATGATCATGATGATCGTGATGGCCTTTATGGTCGGCAAGGGAGAGGCACTCGAGTACCTCGATGGCCGGAATTTCACCGAGCCGCTGTTTGTGTTCGCGATCATGGTGGTGGCTGGCAGCAAGCCGGTGCTGCAGGCCGCTTCGGTTGCCGTGCAGGCCATCGTGAAGGTTATTCCGCTGCCGCGCACCATGGCCTTCTTCTTCACCGCGCTGGCCATCGTGCCCTTGCTGGGCTCCTTCATCACCGAGCCGGCCGCGATGACGCTGGCGGCGCTGCTGATGAGGGATACCATCTTCAAGCGCGCCTCCAAGACGCTGAAGTACGCTGCGATCGGCACGCTGTTTGTCAACATCTCGATCGGCGGCACGCTCACGCCCTATGCCGCCCCGCCGGTGCTGATGGTGGCCAAGGCCTGGGGCTTCGATCTTGCCTACATGCTGACCCATATCGGCTGGAAGGCAGCTTTGGCAGTCTTCATCAATGCCGTGGGCCTGACCTTTCTGTTTGCGCGCGAACTCAAGGCGATGGAGTATTCCGGCAAGTCGCCCTATACCGGCGTGCCGCTTTGGATGGTGGTTCTTCATCTGCTGTTCCTGCTGGCCATCGTCGTCTTCGCCCATCATCCGGCCGCCTTCATCGCGGTCTTCCTGCTGTTCATGGGCATTGCGACCGCCTATCCGGCTTTCCAGGAACGCCTGATCCTGCGGGAAGGCCTGCTTGTCGGCTTTTTCCTGGGTGGTCTGGTCGTGCTCGGCGGCATGCAGCAGTGGTGGCTGCAGCCCTTGTTGCTGATGATGGACGAGACCCAGGTCTATTTCGGCGCCACGGCGTTGACTGCCATCACCGATAACGCCGCGCTGACCTATCTGGGCTCGCTGGTCGAGGGTCTGAGCCCCGAGTTCAAGTATGCGCTGGTGACCGGTGCCGTCACTGGTGGTGGCCTGACCATCATCGCCAATGCGCCGAACCCGGCTGGTGCTTCCATCCTCAAGAGCACCTTCGACGAAGGCGCGATCGCCGCGCACGGCCTTTTTGCCGGCGCGCTTGGGCCCACTCTGGTGGCGATCCTCTGCTTCCGTCTTTTCCCAATGTGAGCTTGAACTGGCAGGGGGCTGGCTTTGGGCCTCCTGTCTGCTTCGCCAGTGTGCAGTGCTGGCGCCATCAGCAAGTCGCCCCAGGGGTGCCGGTCGTGGGATTCAGCTGGTCAATGCCGAAGTCCGGCTGGAGTAGCAGGACAGTCGTCAGTCCACTGATCAGAGCTCGGCCAACGGGATGCCGCCGGCCTGCTCGTCGGCCTGCAGCACCTGGATCACCTGGTTCAGGTTCTGCTGCAGCTGGGCCAGGGTCTCGGGCGGCAGTTGTTGCAGCGCCTCCGGCAGCACGCCCTCGTAGGGCCCTGGAGCGCCTTGCAGCAGTTGCTCGCCAGCCGGCTCGATGTAGAGCTGCACCCCGCGCCGATCCACCGTGGACTTGGCGCTGCGGACCAGCTCGCGCTTGACGAGCTGGCGCACCAGGTTGCTGGCGGTCGACTGGTGGATGTCCATCGCGCGCGCCATCTCGTTGACGCTGCCGCCCGGATTCTGCCGGATCACGTTGAGCGCCCAGACCTGGGCTCCGCCAATGCCAACCCGCCGTTCCACCTGCTGGAAATGACTGCGCACCGCGTTGAAGACGATGCGGAACTGGCGCAGCACCTGGGTCGCCTGCTCTGCCTGGGCGACGGTCTGGTCTTGCTGGGGCTGCGATGTTGGCAGGTCGGGCATGATGGGGAAGGGCTGCTGATGATGCAGCCCGATCATGCCTCAAGCTCAGCGAGTCTCGAGCAGTTGCTGGCGGATTTTCTGCAGCAGCAGGTCATCGAAGCTGTAGAAGCCCTTGTCGCATTGCGCCAGCTCCTGCAGCGCGAAGGCGGCGCCGGTGCCGAAGGCCTCGCGCCGGATCGAGTCGTGGATCAGCCGAACCGTCTGGTGCGGGAAGCCGAAGATCACCTCGTGGTGGCCGACGATGCCGCCCACGCGCAGCGAGGTGACGCGGTCGTCCTCCAGCTCCAGTGTCTCGGCGATCTTGCGCGCCGTGCCCGAAACCTCGGGCTTCTCGCGGAAATGCTGCTCGACGATCTCGACATCGGCAAAGGGCGCGATGCCGCGCAGCAGCTTGGCCGCCATCAGCAGGAAGTTGATGCCCAGCGTGATGTTGGGCGAGCTCATGATCCGAGTGTCCTGGCCCATCTCGCGCAGGTAGTCGAGATGACTGGGCGAGTAGGCCGAGATCGCGCTGACCAGCATGATGCCGCGCCGGCGCAGTTCCGGGCCGTACAGATAGACCGAGTCGGCCTGCGAGAAGTCGACGATGGCGTCCACCGGGTGCAGGTCGAGCCAGTTGCCCAGGTCCAGGGTCTCGAGGCCGACCAGCGGGATCTCGGGGTGCTCGGGCAGGTGGGATGAGGCCTCGCTGCGCCGGCGCATCACCCAGCAGAGCTGGTAGCGTGGATCGCTGGCGAGCACGTTGGCGACCGCCTTGCCTGCCTTGCCGTATCCGATGAGTCCAACCTTGAGCATCTTGTTCTCCTTTTCCATGACGGCTTCACATGCCGGGGCATGAATAATAGCCCAAATATGTTTATGCAAATGTATTTTGGTTAAAATCCGCACATGCAGCTGGCTGCAGGCATCCTGGTCTACCGGAGTAGGCGAATAATCCATCATGAACAGCGACCCCCACCTGCTGAACTCCCTGCGCAGCGAGCTCGCCGACCGCCATCTGTGGCAGACCAGGGCCGTGGTACTGGCATTTGCCGTCCTGTCCGGGCTGACCGTGGTGGCCTTCACCTGGCTGACCGAGGAGGCGCTGGTCTGGTTCGAGCGCGGACGCCAGGCACTGCCCTGGCTGCCCTTGCTCTGGACTCCGTTCTGTACCGCCTCGGTGGTGTGGGTGACCCGGCGCTGGGCGCCTGGCACGGCGGGTTCAGGCATTCCGCAGGTCATGGCTGCGCTGCATCCCGGGGTCGAGCCACGCTGGCGCGGGCTCTATGTCTCGATCCGGCTCAGCCTGGCCAAGATGCTGCTGACCGCCTGGGGCCTGCTGGGCGGCCTGTCGCAGGGACGGGAAGGCCCATCGGTGCAGATCGCCGCCGGCGTGATGCATTCGGCACGGCGCTGGTTGCCGGCCAGGAGCGCGGTGTCCGAGCATGGCCTGTTGATTGCCGGTGGCGCGGCCGGCATCGCGGCCGCCTTCAACACGCCGCTGGGCGGCATCATGTTCGCGATCGAGGAGCTGTCGCGCCGGCCCGAGCAGCGCAGCAACGGCCTGATCATGGCCGCCATCGTGCTGGCGGGACTGATGGGCATCTCGGTCTACGGCAACTCGACCTATTTCGGCGTGATCCGGGTCCAGCCGATCAGCTGGGGACTGCTCGGGCCGGGCCTGCTGGTGGCGCTGAGCTGCGGCCTGGCCGGCGGCCTGTTCGCGCGCCTGCTCACGCTCTCGCTATCGGGCCAGTCCAGCGACCGCTTCACGCGCTGGCGCCAGCGCTACCCGGTGCGCTTTGCGGCCGGCTGTGGCCTTGCCGTCGCGCTGATCGGCCTGGCCAGCGGTGGCGCCACCTTCGGCAGCGGCTATCACCATACCCGCGACCTGCTGGCCGGTGAGGGCGAAAGCAGCGGCTTGTATGCCTTGCTCAAGTTCCTGGCGACCTGGATCACCGCCTGGTCGGGGGCGCCGGGCGGCATCTTCGCGCCCTCGCTGGCGATCGGCGGCGGACTGGGCTGGGACATCGCGCAATGGACCGGGCACGCCGATGCGCCGACGCTGATCGCGCTCGGGATGGCGGCCTTCCTGGCTGCCGTCACCCAGGCGCCGATGACCGCCTTCATCATCGTGATGGAGATGGTCGACGGCTACAACCTGGTGCTCAGCCTGATGGCCTGCTCGCTGGTGGCCAGCGGCGTGTCGCGCCTGGTCAGCCGCCCGCTCTACGCCAGCCTGACCGAGCTGCAGCTGGGACGACTGCCCACCATGCCGGCTGGCAGGGATTGAGGCAAAAAAAGGAGTCCCGTGCGGGACTCCGAGGATCAGGTGATCAAAAGTGGTTTACTGCGCTCTCGTTAAGGCAGTACCTGAATTATATTTGTAAAAATATAGTTTTCAGTGCCCCTGCTGCTCATTTGCACGGGCAGGCATCGGGCAGGTTGTAGAACTTCCGGATGCCTTCCCAGGCCTGCTCGGGTTCGTCGACGTAGCTGAACAGCTTCAGGTCCTCGGGCGAGATCGCGCCTTCCTCGACCAGCACCTCGAGGTTGAACAGTCGCCTCCAGTAGTCGCTCCCGAACAGGAAGATCGGCACCGGCTTGGCCTTCTTGCACTGCACCAGGGTGAGGATCTCGAACAGCTCGTCGAGCGTGCCGAAGCCGCCGGGAAAGGCCACCAGCGCCTTGGCGCGCATCAGGAAATGCATCTTGCGCAGCGCGAAGTAGTGGAACTTGAAGCAGAGCTCGGGGCTGATGTAGGGGTTGGGCTCCTGCTCGTGCGGCAGCAGGATGTTGAGGCCCACGTTGAGCACGCCGCGGTCGTGTGCGCCGCGGTTGGCGGCTTCCATGATGCCGGGGCCGCCGCCGGTGGCGATGTAGAGCTGGTCCTGCTTCGGGCAGCTCAGGCTGTATTCGGCCACCAGCTGGGCAAAGCGGCGCGACTTCTCGTAGTAATGCGCGTTGCGCACCAGCGCCTGGGCGCGCCGGATCTCGGTCGGGTCACCGCTCTTCTGGGCCTTGTGCAGATGGCGCTCGGCCTCGGCCGGCTCGCGAAAGCGCGCGCTGCCGAAGACCACGATGGTGTTGTCGATGCCGAGCGCCTGCTGCTCGAGGTCGGGCTTGAGCAGCTCGAGCTGGAAGCGGATGCCGCGCGTCTCGCGTCGCAGCAGGAACTCGTTGTCGGCGAAGGCCAGCCGGTAGGCATCGGGGCTGGGGCGGGTGCCAGCCTCCGAGGTCAGGTGCATTTCCACGATTGCATCGGCGAGCCGGCGCGCCTGCAGGTCGTGAACATGGTTGCCATCCGGCGTCTTGCTGTCGTCCATGCCGTCTACTTTAGCAAGGGCCGGCTGTCGTATCGCATGCCAGGGGCGGAAAACCCCGCCTGCGTCCCTTCTTTCAGTCCTTCTCCTGCAGCCTCAGGATGCCAAGCGCCTTGAGCACGTATTTCTCGTACACCGGCTCGGAGTGCCCGCTCTTCATCTTGTGCAGGAAGTACTTCTCGAAGCCGATCTTGGCCAGGTGCACCCACTTGCCCTTCTTGTTCCAGTTGACGTTGCGTGGCGGGATCTGGGGCAGGGCGACGAAGGCGGCACCAGTGTCGCCCATGTCGGCCAGGCAGATCGCGTTCCAGGTGCCCTTGGCGTCGGCAGGGCGGCCATCGAGGTCGGCCGCGATGTTCTGCACGATCGCGCTGACCATGCTCTCGATCATGTAGCCGGTCTTGGGGGCTCCGGTCGGTACCGGCGTGGCCTCGACCGGAGGGATCGCGACGCAGACGCCGGCGGAGAATATGTTGCGGTACTTGCGGCTGCGCTGGTGCTCGTCGATCAGCACGAAGCCGCGCGGGTTGCACAGCTCCGGCACGGCGGCCACCGCATCTATGCCCTTGAAGGCGGGCAGCATCATCGAGAGCTTGAACGGCAGTTCATGCTCCTGGATCGGGTTGCCGTGCGCATCGACTTCGCTCACCAACAGCTTGCCAGGCTCGACCTTGTGGGTCTTGGCGTTGCAGATCCACTTGATGTCGTTCTGGCGGAACTCGCTCTCCATCATGCCCTTGCTGTCGCCGACCCCGCCCAGGCCCAGGTGGCCGATATAGGGTTCGCTGGTGACGAAGGTGATCGGCACCTTGTGGCGCAGCTTGCGCCGGCGCAGGTCGGTGGCCAGGATGAAGGCGAACTCGTAGGCCGGCCCGAAGCAGCTCGCGCCGGGCATGGCGCCGATCACGACCGGCCCTGGGTCCTGCAGGAAGTTCTGGTACTCGGCCCAGAACTTCTCGGCGTGATCGACGGTGCAGACCGAGTGCGTGTGTCCGCCATGCGGGCCGGCGCCCGGCACCTCGTCGAAGCTGAGCTTGGGGCCGGTGGTGATGACCAGGTAGTCGTAGTCCAGCGTCTGGCCGTCGGCCAGGCTGATCCGGTTGGCCGGTGCATCGATGGCCTGCACCGGCGAGCCGATGAAGCCGATGTCATGGCGCTCGAGCAGTGGCCCGATCTTGAGCGTGATCTCGTGGCGCTCGCGCCAGCCGACCGCGATCCAGGGATTGGAGGGCGTGAACTGGAAATAGTCCACGGCACTGACGACCGTGATGCGGTGTTCGGGCGCCAGTTGGTCCCGCAACTCGTAGGCCGCGGGCATGCCGCCTATGCCGGCTCCCAGGATGACGATATGTGCCATGGCTTCCTCCCTGGGCTCTGCGGCCCTGTTGCTGTCGAACGGGTGCGCCGGTCGAGTGATCCGGTGCCGCCACTCCCCGCACAGGATAGCCAGCATCCCAAGGGGGCGCAAGCGCCAAGCCCGCCAGCTGCGCTGGGAGGGCTGAGGCAGTGTTGCCTTGGTTTACGAATAAATGGCAATAAGTTGATATATATTTTTTATCGTTTCTAGATTTTCAGAAATGCTACGAACAGATTTACTCAAAATAACTAGGGTAAACCACGAGTTTGTTGGGTGGATGAAGTCTTGTGATTTGCCATCTTTTGCGTAAACTATGTAAATACATTTACCTAAAACCGTTTTTGGCAAGCAGGCCAAACCCATCAAGCAAGGCAAAAGGAGCAAGGATGAGCAAGCTACAAGGCAAGACCGCGATCGTGACGGGTGGCGCGGGTGGCATCGGCGGCGCGACCTGCCGCCGTCTGGCGGCCGAGGGTGCCAAGGTCGCCGTGTTCGACATGAACCTGGAAGCGGCCGAGAAGGTCGCGGCCGAAATCCGCGCCAACGGCGGCAGCGCCGCAGCGTTCAAGTGCGACATCACCAACCGCGCCGAGGTCGATGCGGCCGTGGCCGGCACCGAGGCCCAGCTGGGCCCCATCGACGTGCTGGTCAACAACGCGGGCTGGGACGTCTTCAAGCCCTTCGTCAAGACCGTGCCGGCCGAGTGGAGCAAGCTGATCGACATCAACCTGACCGGCGCGCTGCACATGCTGCACGCGGTGCTGCCTGGCATGTCCGAGCGCAAGAGCGGCCACATCGTCAACGTCGCGTCCGACGCGGCGCGCGGCGGCTCCTCGGGCGAGGCGGTCTATTCGGCCTGCAAGGGCGGTCTGGTGGCGCTGTCCAAGACGCTGGCGCGCGAGCATGCCCGCTTCGGCATCAACGTCAACGTGGTCTGCCCGGGCCCGACCGACACCGCGCTGCTCGCCGGCGTGGCCGAGGGTGCGCGCGACCCGGCCAAGCTGATCGAGGCCTTCCGCAGCGCCATCCCGATGGGCCGCCTGGGCCAGCCCGACGATCTGGCGAATGCGATCGCCTTCTTCGCCAGCGACGACGCGGCCTTCATCACCGGCCAGGTCGTCAGCGTGTCTGGCGGCCTGACCATGCACGGCTGAGCGCCGCCACGACAAGACAAGCAATCTGGAGATGACAATGCAATTCGAAGACATCCTGTACGAAGTCCGCAACGGCGTGGCGTGGATCACCATCAACCGTCCGGACAAGATGAACGCCTTCCGCGGCACCACCTGCGACGAGATCATCAAGGCGCT
The DNA here is from genome assembly GCA_964547895.1 of uncultured Chitinophaga sp. Classification (GTDB taxonomy): domain Bacteria; phylum Pseudomonadota; class Gammaproteobacteria; order Burkholderiales; family Burkholderiaceae_C; genus Malikia. The sequence continues at coordinate 26,555 of CAZJQH010000005.1, forward strand.
CAACAAGGCCGGCTACGACCGCGAGGTGGGCTGCATCGTGCTGGCTGGCGCCGGCGACCGCGCCTTCTGCACCGGCGGCGACCAGTCGGCGCACGACGGCAACTACGACGGCCGCGGTACCATCGGCCTGCCGATGGAGGAGCTTCACACCGCCATCCGCGATGTCCCCAAGCCCGTGATCGCCCGGGTGCAGGGCTTCGCGATCGGTGGCGGCAATGTCCTCTGTACCATCTGCGACCTGACCATCTGTTCCGACAAGGCCATCTTCGGCCAGGTCGGCCCCAAGATGGGCTCGGTCGATCCGGGCTATGGCACCGCCTTCCTGGCCCGCGTGGTGGGCGAGAAGAAGGCGCGCGAGATCTGGTACCTGAACAAGCGCTATTCCGGCCAGGAAGCCGTGGCCATGGGCCTGGCCAACATCTGCGTGCCGCACGATGAGCTCGATGCCACCGTGCAGGAATGGGCCGAGACCATCTGCGAGCGCAGCCCGACCGCGATCGCGATCGCCAAGCGCAGCTTCAACATGGACACCGCGCACCAGGGCGGCATCGCCGGCCTGGGCATGTATGCGCTCAAGCTCTACTACGACACCGAGGAGTCGCGCGAGGGCGTCAATGCCCTGAAGGAAAAGCGCAAGCCCGAGTTCCGCAAGTACTTCAAGTAAACCAGACGAGCGGAGTCCCTTCATGCAAGACCAAGCCCTCGATGCAGCCGGCGTCGTATGGTGGCCCGACCACGATACCGTGGAGAACGCCAACCTCACCCGCTTCATGCGTGCGCTCGGTATCGAGAGTTTCGAGGCCCTCAATGAATACGCCAGCGCCCAGCCGGCGGAATTCAATGATGCGCTGATCCGTTTCCTCGACTACCGCTTCCAGCGTCCCTACGAGCAGGTGCTGGATCTTGGCGAGGGACTGCCGTTCGCCAGATGGTGCGTCGGCGGCCAGACCAATGTGGTGCTCAACTGCATCGACCGCCGCCGTGGCACCGAGCGCTACCAGCAGGAGGCGCTGGTGTGGGAGGGGGAGGATGGCCAGGTGTCGAGCTGGACCTTTGCCGACCTGGACCGCGAGACCTGCCGCCTGGCCTGGGGCCTGCGCCAGCTGGGCCTGGGTCGTGGCGACGTGGTCGGCATGTACCTGCCCAATCTGCAGCAGGCAGCTGCCGCCATGCTGGCCGTGGCCAAGATCGGCGCCATCCTGCTGCCGATGTTCTCGGGCTTCGGCGCCGACGCGATCGCGCAGCGCCTCAACGATGGCAAGGCCAAGGCCCTGATCACCGTCGACGGCTCGCTGCGCCGCGGCAAGGCGATGGGGGCCAAGATCATCGTCGACGAGGCGCTCAGGCAGTGCCCGGGCGTGCAGCATGTCGTGGTGCTGAACCATCTGGCCACCGAGCATGAATGGCAGCCGGGCCGCGATCATTGGTGGCATGAGCTGGTCGCTGGCGCCCCTGCCGACTACCAGTCGGTGCCGACCGAGGCCATGCCGGCCGACGCTCCCTTCCTGCTGATGTTCACCTCGGGCACCAGCGGTAGACCTAAGGGCGTGGTGCATTCGCATTGCGGCTTCCCGGTCAAGACGGCGCTGGACCTGTCGCTGTGCATGGACCTCAAGCCCGAGGACCGCTTCCTGTGGATGTCGGACATGGGCTGGCTGGTGGGCCCGATCCTGGTCTTCGGCGGCCTGCTGGTCGGCTCCACCGTGGTGCTGGCCGAGGGTGCGCCCAACTATCCGCAACCCGACCGCCTGTGGCGCCTGATCGAGCGGCACCGCGTCAGCTTCCTGGGCCTGGCGCCCACGGTGGCTCGCCTGTCGATGTCGCTCGACGCCGCTGCCATCGAGGCGCTCGACCTGAGCTGCCTGCGCGTGATCGTCTCGACCGGCGAGCCCTGGACACCCGAGGCCTGGAACTGGACCTTCGAGCGCGTCGGCCACAAGCGTGTCCCGCTGCTCAACTATTCGGGCGGGACCGAGGTCGGCGGCATCCTGACCGGCACCGTGATCCATCCGCTCAAGCCCTGTGGCTTCGCCGGCCCGGTGCCAGGCACCGGCGCCGACATCGTCGACAACGAGGGCAACAGCGTTGCGCCGGGCGTGACGGGCGAACTGGTGATGCGCAGCGCCAGCATCGGACTGACACGCGGCCTGTGGCAGGACCGCGAGCGTTACCTGGACAGCTACTGGTCGCGCCTGCCGGATCTGTGGGTGCACGGCGACTTCGCCAGCCGCGACGCCGACGGCATGTGGTACGTCCACGGCCGCTCGGACGACACGCTCAAGATCGCGGGCAAGCGCACCGGCCCGTCCGAGATCGAGGCGCTGCTGCTGGCGACCGGACTGCTGGACGATGCGGCGGCGATCGGCATCCCGGATCCGGTCAAGGGCACGGCGGTGGTCTGCGTCTGCGTCCCGCGCGCTGGTATCGAGAGGGCAGGGGCCCGCAAGCGCCTGTCGGATGCGGTGGCTGCCGGGCTGGGCGGTGCGTTCAAGCCGGCCAGGATCATCCTGGTGGATGACCTGCCACGCACCCGCAACATGAAGATGATGCGCCGCGTGGTCAAGGCCGCCTGGCTCGGCGAGAACCCGGGCGACCTGAGCACGCTGGTCAACCCGGAGGCGGTGGACGCCATCCGCGAGGCCATGAGCGCAACGGCCAGGGCTGATTGACATGGCCTGGCCTTCGAGCCTGGTCGGCAAACCAGAACTTTACCAACGCGAGTTCCGCAACTTTCATAACTCAATCTGAACGAGGTAAGAGAAGATGAATCCGATCCCCTACATCGACGAAGACCTGCAGGCGCTGCAGGAGTCCGCGCGCCGCTTTGCCGAAGAGCGCGTCAAGCCCGGCTTCCTCGAGCGCGATCAGACCCGCGTGCTCGACCGCGCGCTGCTGCGCGAGATGGGCGAGCTCGGCTTCATCTGCCCCGAGCTGCCCGAAGAGTTCGGCGGCCTCGGCCTGGGCACGGTGGCCGCCGGCGTGATCCACGAGGAGATCGCGCGCGCCGACCTGAGCTTCTCCTACCTGAACCTGCTGGCCTCGCTCAACGGCCAGATCCTGTCCAAGTACGGCAATCCCGAGGTGGTCGGCCCCTGGCTCAGGAAGCTGGTGGCCGGCGAGGCGATCTGCGCCATCGCGCTGACCGAGCCGCGCGGCGGATCGGATGCGGCCAACCTGCGCCTGCGCGTCGAGCGCGACGGCGACTGCTACGTCATCAACGGCGAGAAGACCTCGATCTCGGCCGCCGACCAGGCCGACATCGCGGTGGTGTTCGGCCGCACCGGCACGCCCGAGTCCAAGGCCCATGGCGTGACCGCGCTGATGGTGCCGATGGACACCCCCGGCATCACCACCAACCGTTTCGACTGCCATGGCCAGCGCGCCATCGGCCGCGGCTCGATCTTCTTCGAGAACGTTCGCGTGCCGGTCAGCCACCGCCTGGGCGAGGAGAACAAGGGCTTCGTGCAGGTGATGCATGGCTTTGACTTCTCGCGCGCGCTGATCGGGCTGCAGGTGCTGGCCGTGGCGCGCGTCGCGCTGGAAGAGACCTGGGAGTACATCACCCAGCGCGAGGCCTTCGGCCAGCCGCTGTCCGCCTTCCAGGGCGTGACCCATCCGCTGGCCCAGTACGACACCGAGGTCGAGGGTGCCCGCCTGCTGTGCTACCAGGGCCTCTGGCTCAAGGACAAGGGCCTGCCGCACAGCGCCGAGGCCGGCATGGCCAAGTGGTGGGGCCCCAAGCTGGCCTACGACGTGATCCACCAGTGCCTGCTCTGCTACGGCCACGGCGGCTACGACCGCGGCCTGATGGAGCAGCGCCTGCGCGACGTGCTGGGCTTCCAGATCGGTGACGGCACGGCCCAGATCATGAAGACCATCATCGCGCGCGTGCGCGCCGGCCGCCAGTTCGTTCCGGCCTGATCAGTACAGGCCCCTAGCCGCAACACCCGGAAAGAGGAGACAGACATGGAATTCGACACCGTACTGCTGCCGCCGCGCCGCGCCGCGCCCGCATGATCGCACAGGGCTTCTGGCACGACCGCACCATCAACCAGGACCTCGACGCCTGCGTCGCGGCCTGTCCTGACAAGCTTGCCCTGACCGCCCATCGGGTCGAGGCCGGCGACCTCAGGCGCTTCACCTATCGCGAGCTGGCGCAGATGGCGGACCGGATCGCCGTCGGCCTGCACCGCCTGGGCGTGCGCAGGAACGACGTGGTGGCCTGCCAGCTGCCCAACTGGTGGCAGTTCACGCTGACCTACCTGGCCTGCTCGCGCATCGGTGCGGTGATGAACCCGCTGATGCACATCTTCCGCGAGCGCGAACTCGGCTTCATGCTCAAGCATGGCCAGGCCAAGGTGCTGATCACGCCCAAGACTTTCCGTGGCTTCGATTTCGAGCAGATGGCGCAAAGCCTGCAGCGCAGCATCCCCGAGATCAAGCAGCTGGTGATCGTCGATGGCGACGGTCCGGACAGCTTCGAGGCCTTGCTCAGCGGCCCCGAGTGGGAGAAGCAGCCCGACGCGGCCGAGATCCTGGGCGCCAGCCGCCCGGGCCCGGACGACGTCACCCAGCTGATCTACACCTCGGGCACCACCGGCGAGCCCAAGGGCGTGATGCACACGGCCAACACCACCATGGCCAACATCATTCCCTATGCCCAGCGTCTGCACCTGGACGCCGAGAGCGTGGTGCTGATGGCCTCGCCGATGGCGCACCAGACCGGCTTCATGTACGGCCTGATGATGCCGATCATGCTGAAGGCCAGCGCCGTGCTGCAGGATATCTGGGAGCCCAGGAAGGCGATCCAGATCATCCGCGACGAGCAGGTGACCTTCACGATGGCGTCGACACCGTTCCTGACCGACCTGACCCGCGTTGTCGCCGAAGACTCCACCTCGGTGCCCACGCTCAAGCTCTTCCTGTGCGCCGGCGCGCCGATCCCCAGCGCCCTGGTCGAGCAGGCGCGCGCGGTGCTGGGCAGCAAGATCGTCTCGGCCTGGGGCATGACCGAGAACGGAGCCGTCACCACCACGCTGCTGGAGGATGACGACGAGCGCGCCTTCACCACCGACGGCCGGCCGCTGCCGGGCGTCGAGGTCAAGGTGGTCGACGTCGACGGCAACACCCTGCCGCCCGGCCAGGCCGGCAGCCTGATGCTGCGCTCCTGCTCCAACTTCGGCGGCTACCTGCGCCGTCCGCACCTCAACGGCACCGACGCCGAGGACTGGTTCGACACCGGCGACCTGGCCCGCATCGACGAGCAGGGCTATGTCCGCATCACCGGCCGCAGCAAGGACGTGATCATCCGTGGCGGCGAGAACATCCCGGTGGTCGAGATCGAGAACCTGCTCTATCGCCATCCGG
>CAZJQH010000006.1:0-31357 GCA_964547895.1 uncultured Chitinophaga sp.
ACCAGCTGCTGCGCATCGAGGAAGACCTGGGCGACGTCGCCGTCTATCCCGGCCGTGACGCCTTCTACAACCTGCGCTGAAAAGCACAGGCCAAACCATGCTCGCGCCGCGCTACTGGACCGCAGTGGGACTGAGCTGTCTGCTGGGCTGGCTGCAGTTCCAGCTCTGGCAGGGGCGCGGCAGCCTGCCGCAGGTCGAGTCCTACCGCCAGCAGCTGGCCGAGCAGTTGCAGGCCAACGAGCAGGCCAGGCTGCGCAATGAGCAGCTGGCCGGCGAGGTAAGCGACCTGCAGGAAGGCAGGACCATGATCGAGGAGATCGCGCGCTTCGAGCTCGGCATGATCAAGCACGACGAGGTCTTCGTGCAGCTGGGCAGCGGACCGCCGCCTGCACCGGCACCAGAACCCAAGCCTGCCAAGCGCTGAACCAGCGCTGGAAACCAGACGGCCACCTTGCGAGGTGGCCGTCCTGCATTTGCGCCTGGCCCCTGCCGGGGCCGAGGACTCAGTGCAGCTGTTCGCCCGTCGGCGGCTGGCGGTCCTGCTGCAGGAACAGGCGCGCCGCATCGACCGGATCGAAGCGGTAGTGCGCGCCACAAAAGTCGCAGCCGACCTCGACCTCGCCGCGCTCGGCCAGGATGGACTCGATCTCGTCGATGCCCAGGCTGCGCAGCATGCCGGACACGCGCTCGCGCGAGCAGCTGCAGGCGAACTTCGGCTCGGTCACGCCCTCCTCGGGCACGAAGCGCAGCAGGTTTTCCTGCCAGAACAGGCGGTGCAGGATGGTCTCGGCGTCGAGCGTGAGCAGTTCCTCGGGCTTGAGGCTGGCCGCCAGCGTGGCGATGCGGTGGTAGTCCTCGTTCTCGCCGATGGCATCGCCCTCGGCCTGGGTGGCCGAGCTGCCCGCCAGGTTGTCCTGGCCGGTGGCGGGCAGGCGCTGGATCAGCAGGCCGGCGGCGATATGCTCGTTGGCGGCCAGCACCAGCTTGGTATCGAGCTGCTCGCTGCGCAGCATGTAGTGCTCGAGCACGGCGGCCAGGGTCTCGAGCTTCTCGCCGCGGTCACCCGTCAGCGGCACCACGCCCTGGTAGGGCTGCTGGCCCGGCAGCCGGTCCTTGGGGTCGAGCGTGATCGCGCAGCGGCCCTGGCCGGTGACGTTGACCATGTGGCTCAGCGGCACGTCGTCGGCGACCTCGCCATTGACGTTGGCGGTGGCGCGGAAGCCGAAGTCGGGCTGGACCTCGGCCACCGCGACCTTGACCGGGCCGTCGCCGAAGATCTGCAGCACCAGCGCGCCGTTGAACTTGATGTTGCCCTGCATCAGCACGGCAGCGGCGGACATCTCGCCCAGCAGCTCGGAGACCGCCTGGGGGTAGGAGCCGGCCTCGCGATGGCGGCGCAACACCTCCTGCCAGGAATCGGTCAGGCGCACCAGCATGCCGCGCACCGGCAGGCCTTCAAACAGGAATTTGTGCAGTTCAGACAATCTGTTTCTTCCTCAAGCAATTTTCTTCAGGCCGTCGCGATGGCGGCGGGCGTTGTCGATGTAGTGTTCGGCGCTGCGGCGCAGGCCCTCGATCTGCTCGGGGGTGAGGGAACGGACCACCCTGGCCGGGCTGCCGAGGATCATCGATCCGTCGGGAAACTCCTTGCCCTCGGTCACCAGCGAGCCGGCGCCGACCAGGCAGTGGCGGCCGATCCTGGCGCCGTTGAGCACCACCGCGCCAATGCCGATCAGGCTCTCGTCGCCGATGGTGCAGCCGTGCAGCATGACCTGGTGGCCGACGGTGACGCGCTCGCCGATGGTGAGCGGAAAGCCCCGGTCGGCGTGCAGCACGCTGGCGTCCTGGATATTGCTGCCCGCGCCGATGCTGATGCGGTCGGAATCACCCCGGACCACGCTGCCGTACCAGACGCTGCTGTCCTCGGCCAGGCTGACTTCGCCGATCACCTGCGCGCTGTCGGCGACATAGGCGCTGGGGTGGACCTGGGGAACCAGGTCGTCAAGTTGGTAGATGCTCATGCCTAGAATTGTAAGGATGGACGCACAAGAACCCGGACCGCAAGGTCATGACAAGACCGATCTGCGCGCGCAGGCGCTCGCCGCACTGTGCGAAGCCGACATCGGACGCAAGCGCGAACTGACCCTGGCCCTGCACGACTCTGCCGACCAACTGCCGCTGGACACCGAGACCGTTCTGGTGCCGCCGGCCGACGCCATGCTGCCGGGCCGCCCCGAGCGGCCGCGCCTGGTGCCGCCGAAGGATGTCGCGCAGCGCTCGCCCTTCACGCCCGAGGGCCGCGCCGCGCTGATCCACGCCATCTGCCACATCGAGTTCAACGCGATCAACCTGGCGCTCGATGCGGTCTGGCGCTTTGCCGGCATGCCGCGCCAGTTCTACCTCGACTGGCTGCGCGTGGCGGCCGAGGAGGCCTACCACTATGGCCTGCTGCGCGAGCACCTGCAGACCATTCCGCACCCCGAACCGGGCAAGCGCTGGGACTACGGCGACTTCGACGCCCATGACGGGCTCTGGACGATGTGCACCAAGACCGCGCACGACATCACGGCGCGCATGGCGCTAGTTCCCCGCACGCTGGAGGCGCGCGGACTCGACGCCACGCCGCAGATCCAGGCCAAGCTCAGGCGGGTCGGCACCGAGGATGCGCTGCAGGCGATCGGGCTGCTCGACATCATCCTGCGCGACGAGGTCGGCCATGTCGAGATCGGCAACCGCTGGTACCGCTGGCTGTGCGAGCGCAACGGCCAGGACCCGGTCGCGCAATACCCCGAGCTGGTCAGCCGCTACCAGGCACCGCCGCTGCGCCCGCCCTTCAACACCGAGGCCAGGCTGCGCGCCGGCTTCAGCCAGCAGGAGCTTGACTACCTGCTCGGCGCCTGAAACCCATCAATCTTTCTGATCAAGCCATCAAATGCACCACCTCATCCCCCTGCCCGCCTTCCAGGACAACTACCTCTGGCTGCTGCACGACGACCGCAGCGCCATCGTGGTCGATCCGGGCGACGCTTCCCCCGTGCTGGCCTGCCTGCAGCAGCAGGGCCTGGAGCTGGCCGCGATCCTGCTGACCCATCACCACGCCGACCACACCGGCGGCGTGGCCGAGCTGCGCGCGGCCACCGGCGCCAAGGTCTACAGCCCGGCAGCGGAAACCCTGCCGACGACGGTCGGCCCCGTGATCGAACTGGACGAGGGCGACCGCATCCGCCTGCTGGGCCTGGAGTTCGAGCTGATCGCGGTGCCGGGTCACACCGCCGGGCATGGCGCCTATTACGCCGCCGATGCCGCGCAAGGGCCGCTGCTGTTCTGCGGCGACACGCTGTTCTCGGCCGGCTGCGGCCGCCTGTTCGAGGGCACGCCGGCGCAGATGCTGGCCTCGCTGGACCGGCTCGCCGCCCTGCCAGACGCCACCCGGGTCTGCTGCGCGCACGAGTACACGCTCTCCAACCTGCGCTTCGCGCTGGCGGTGGAGCCCGGCAATGCGGACATCGCCCGCCACCTGGAGCAATGCCAGCAGCTGCGCGAGCAGGGACGACCGACCCTGCCCAGCCCGCTGGCGCTGGAACGCCGCATCAACCCCTTCCTGCGCAGCCGCGAGCCAGCGGTCGTGGCGGCACTGGCCGAGCGCGAGCCCCAGGCAAATGACGAGGTGGCACGCTTTGCCGCGCTGCGCGAGTGGAAGAACGGCTTTCGCTGATCATTGCCAGCGGGCCAGGCCCTGACGGATAATTGAGGATTCATCCAACTGCCTCCTTCCTTGCCCATGATCCGACACCGACTCTGGTGGCCCGCGCTGGCATCCCTGTTCCTGTCAGCCTGCGCCAGCCTGCCCCAGCCTGATGTCGACGCTGCCAATGAATCGGGCGGCGACCTGCAGAAGATTGCGGGTGAATCGCCCTACACGCTGAAGAACCGGCGCGGGAGCGGCACTGCACTGTCCGAGCTGCGGACCGAAGCCAGCCTCGGCCTGAGGGCGGTCGCCCCGTTGACAGTGCCGGCGGACCTCTGGGAACGGATCCGGCGCGGCTTTGCCATGCCAGACCTCGCCAACGAGGAGGTACAGGATCGCGAACAGTGGTACACGGCCCGGCCCGAATACATCGAGCGCATGACGGCGCGCAGCAACAAGTACCTGTTCCACATCGTCGAGGAACTCGAGCGGCGCAACATGCCGACCGAGCTGGCGCTGCTGCCCTTTGTCGAGAGCGCGTTCAATCCGCAGGCGGTCTCCAGCGCCAAGGCCGCCGGCATGTGGCAGTTCATGCCCGCGACCGGCAAGGACTTCGACCTGCGGCAGAACATGTTCCGTGACGACCGGCGCGACGTGCTGGCCTCGACCCGCGCCGCGCTCGACTACCTCGAGCGGCTGCACCGCATGTTCGGTGACTGGCACCTGGCGCTGGCGGCCTACAACTGGGGCCAGGGCAATGTGGCCAAGGCGGTCAAGCGCAGCAAGGCGCAAGGACTCGACGGCGGCTACACCGACATCAACATGCCGCTGGAAACGCGCCAGTACGTGCCCAAGCTGCAGGCACTCAAGAACATCATCGCCAAGCCGGCGCGCTTCAATGCAAAGCTGCCGCTGATCGGCAACCACCCCTTCTTCGATGCGGTGCCGATCCAGCGCGACATCGACGTGGCCAAGGTGGCCGAGCTCGCGGGTGTGAGCGAGCGCGAGCTGCGCCAGCTCAACCCGTCGATCAACAAGCCGATGTTCATGGCGGCGGCCAATTCCAGCGTGCTGCTGCCCTGGGACAACGCGGCGCTGTTCGAGGCCAGGCTGGCTTCCCACATCGGACCGCTGGCCAGCTGGACCGCCTGGCGCGCACCGCGCGACATGAGCGTGGCTCAGGTGGCACAGCAGCACGACATGGGCGAGCAGGAGCTGCGCGAGCTCAACAAGATCCCGCCCCGCATGCTGGTCAAGGCGGGCTCGACGCTGCTGGTGTCGCGCCAGGGCAAGCTGGACTTCGACGTGCCGGAACAGCTGGCTGACCATGGCCAGCTGCTGCTCAAGCAGGAGATCATCCTGGTTCGGACCCAGGTCAGGGCGCGCAAGGGTGACACGCTGGCCAGGGTGGCACAGCGCTACCGGGTCAGCGCCGAGAAGGTGGCCGACTGGAACGACCTCAAGCCCGGCGCCAGGCTCAAGCCAGGCCAGCTGCTGGTGCTGCACCTGCCCAAGCGCGAGGCAGCGGCCGCCGCCAGCAGCGAGCGCAGCCAGGTCGCAGCACGCAAGCCGGCGCGCAACGCCAAGCCAGGCAAGAAAGTGGCAGGCAAGTCGAGCAGCGACACCAAGGTCGCGCTCGACAGCCGCAAGCGCTGAGCCGCCTCAGCGCCGGTCGACCAGGGCGTGGGCGATGGTGCCCAGGTCGACATACTCGAGCTCGCTGCCGATCGGCACGCCACGCGCCAGCCGGGTGACCTTGACGTCCAGCGTCCTGAGCGCTTGCGCGATCACATGCGCGGTGGCCTCGCCCTCGGCGGTGAAGTTGGTCGCCAGGATCACTTCGCGCGGCGGCTCGTGCGCCACGCGCTCGAACAGCCGGCGCAGCGCGATGTCATGCGCCCCGATGCCGTCGAGCGGGCTGATCCGCCCCATCAGCACGAAATAGCGCCCGCGATAGGCCCCGGTGCGCTCGAGCGCGGCCTGGTCGGCGGGAGTCTCGACCACGCACAGCAGGCCGGCGTCGCGCTGCGGGTCGAGACAGGTCGGGCAGATCTCGTCCTCGGTGAAGGTATTGCACAGCGCGCAGTGGCGCACGTCGTGCACCGCCTGCTGCAAGGCCTGGGCCAGCTGCTGCGCGCCGTCGCGGTCATGCTGCAGCAGGTGGAAGGCCATGCGCGAGGCGCTCTTGACGCCGATGCCCGGCAGGCGCTGCAGCGCGCGCACCAGGGCATCGAGGGCCTGGGCCTGGCTCAAGCCTGTTCCCGGATCAGAACGGGAACTTCATGCCGCCCGGCATGCCCGGGATGCCGGCGGTGATCTTGCCCATCTTCTCGGAGCTGGTCTCCTCGGCCTTGCGCACGGCGGCGTTGAAGGCGGCGGCAACCAGGTCCTCCAGCATGTCCTTGTCCTCGGCCAGCAGGCTGGGGTCGATGGTGACGCGCTTGACGTCGTGCTTGCAGGTCATCAGCACCTTGACCAGGCCGGCGCCGGACTCGCCGCTGACCTCGATGTTGCCAAGCTCGTCCTGGGCGCGCTTGAGGTCGTCCTGCATGGCTTGCGCCTTCTTCATCAGGCCGGCGAGTTGTCCTTTGTTGAACATGTTCAGTAGTCCTTCTATTTGGAAATGTGAAATCAGATCGGTTTGATGCTGCCAGGCACGATTTTGCCGCCAAAGTCGCGCAGCATCGCCTGCACGAAGGGATCTTGCAGCATGACCTGCTCGGCCTGGCGCTGACGCTCGGCCGCGGCGGCGGCCAGCCGGTGCGCGGGCGTGTCGCGGGCCTCGCCGACCTCGATGCGCAAGCGCACGGCATGACCCGCCTGCTGCAGCGCGGCCTGCAGCCGCTCGCGCGCGCCCGACTGCACCAGCGAGGCCTTGGTCGAGCGCAGCAGCCATTCATCGGCCTGGCGCGCGACCAGCTCTGACTGCAGCGCGAGCTCGCGCACCAGCGCGGTGATGGCCTCGGCATCGGACAGGGCCATCACGGTATCAAACCAGAAATCGGCCTCGGCGCCTGATTGCGCGGGCGTCTGCACCGCTGCTGGCGCTTCATGCTGGGCGGGTGCGGGAGCGAAAGCCGTTCCTGTTTCAGCCGCGCCGCCGGCCATCAGGGCCGCGAATTCTGCCTCGTCAGCCTCGGTCCAGCCGTAGTCGTCTTCCGCTGTGGAGTAGCCTGGAGTCGCGGCCTGGGCTGGGACCGGAGCCGGGCCAGGTCCTGGCCGCTCCGCCCTCGCAGCCACGGCGGCAGGAGGCTGCGAGGCAACAGGCATGGCAGCCGACGGCTGGACGGGTGCAGCTCGCTCGACGGCAGCTTGGGCGGCCGGCACTGGCGCGACCGCGGGCCTGGCTGGGGCAGCCGGTGCCGGCTGCAGCGATGCAACAGGCCGAGCCAGCTCGGCAGGCGGCTGGGCCGGGGTCGCAGCGGCCGGTTCAGCCGGCTTCAGAGTTTTTTTTTCCGCCGATCCGGCCGGCTTGAAGGCCAGCAGGCGCAGCAGCACCATGGTCAGCGCGGCGTACTCGTCTGGCGCCAGGCCCAGCTCGCCACGGCCATGCAGGCACAGGCTGTAGAGCAGCTGGGTCTCGTCGGCCGGCAAGGCCTGGGCCAGGCGCAGCGTCTCGGCCGCCTCCGGATCGTCGGACACGGAGACCGCCTGCGGCACCTGCTGCGCCACCGCCATGCGCTGCAGCACGCCGGTCATCTCCTCCAGCGTCGAGGCGGCGCTGAAGCCGTTGACGCGCAGCGTCTCGACGGTCTCGACCACGGTCCTGCCGTCGCCGGCAGCGAGCGCGCCGATCAGCCCGAACACATGGCTGCGGTCGACCGCGCCGAGCATCTGGCGCACGGCGGCTTCCTGCAACTGGCCGCCGCCGAAGGCGATCGCCTGGTCGGTCAGGGAGAGTGCATCGCGCATCGAGCCGCGCGCGGCGCGCGCGAGCAGCCGCAGCGCCATCGGCTCGGACGCCACGCCCTCGGACGCCAGCACCTGGCCCAGGTGCTCGTAGACGGTCTCGGGCGCCATCGGGCGCAGGTTGAACTGCAGGCAGCGGCTCAGCACCGTGACCGGCACCTTCTGCGGGTCGGTGGTGGCGAGCACGAACTTGAGGTACTCGGGCGGCTCCTCCAGCGTCTTCAACATCGCGTTGAAGGCGGTGTTGGTCAGCATGTGCACTTCGTCGATCATGAAGACCTTGAAGCGCCCCTGCACCGGCTTGTAGACCGCCTGCTCGAGCAGGGCCTGGACCTCGTCGACGCCACGGTTGGAGGCCGCGTCGAGCTCGGTGTAGTCGACGAAGCGGCCACTGTCGATGTCGCGGCAGGCGTCACAGACACCGCAGGGCTGGGCGGTGATGCCGCCCTTGCCGTCCGGCCCGGTGCAGTTGAGCGACTTGGCCAGGATGCGCGAGACCGTGGTCTTGCCGACGCCGCGCGTGCCCGTGAACAGGTAGGCGTGATGCAGGCGCTGGGTGGTCAGCGCATTGCCCAGGGCTTGCACCACATGCTCCTGCCCCACCATTTCGGCGAAGTTCTTCGGGCGGTATTTGCGGGCCAGGACGACATAAGACATGGCTGGGATTCTAAGGTCTGGCGCAAGCCGGTCATCGAGGTCAGAATGCGCCATCTCGCCTGCCTCGGCTTGCGCAGGCCGACCCAACGGAGATACCGATGCCATTCCCGCCATTCCCGTCCCCCGCCGCGCTGATTCCGCTGCTATCGGCCTGCCTGCTGGCGGCCTGCAGCAACATGCCTGCGGACTTGCACTACCAGGTTCCGCATCAGCCCGAGGGCGCTTCCGGCTTCACGGCCAAGCCTGGCTGGCAGACCGGGCGCTTTGCCGTCGCCGCCGCCAACCCGCTGGCCACCGACGCCGGCTACCAGGTGCTGAAGGCAGGCGGCAGCGCGGTGGACGCCGCCATCGCGGTGCAGATGGTGCTCGCGCTGGTCGAGCCGCAGTCCAGCGGCATCGGCGGCGGCGCCTTCCTGCTGCACTACGACGGCCGTGCTGTCCAGGCCTACGACGGCCGCGAGACCGCACCGGCCGCCGCCAACGAGAAGCTGTTACTGAAAGCCGACGGCCAGCCGATGGCCTTCATCGACGGCGTCGTGGGCGGTCGCTCGGTGGGCGTGCCGGGCGCCGTGCGCATGCTGGAACTGGCCCACCGGCAGCATGGCCGGCTGCCCTGGGCCAGCCTGTTGCAGCCCGCCATCACGCTGGCCGAACAGGGCTTCAAGGTCAGCCCCAGGCTGCACCAGCTGCTGGCCACCGAGCAGCATCTGCGCAAGGACCCGGTCGCGGCCGCCTACTTCTACGACGCCAAGGGCCAGCCCTGGCCGGTCGGGCACCTGCTGAAGAACCCGGAACTGGCCCAGGTGCTGCGCGACATCGCCTCCAAGGGCTCCAAGGCCCTGCTGGAAGGGCCGGTGGCGCAGGCCATTGTCGACAAGGTGCGCTCGCACCCCGGCAACCCGGGCCGGCTGAGCCTGGCCGACCTGGCAGGCTACCAGCCGCGCCAGCGCGAGGCGCTGTGCTTCGACCATGCCGTGCCGCCCGCCAGGCTGTACCGGCTCTGCGGTTTTCCGCCGCCGAGCTCGGGCGCGATCGCGATCGGCCAGGTCCTGGGCCTGCTGCAGCAGACCCCTGGCGCCAGCCTGCCACTGGGCCAGGACGGGCTGCCAGCGGCCGACTGGCTGCACTACTACACCGAGGCGTCCCGGCTGGCCTTCGCGGACCGCGCGCAATATGTCGCCGACCCCGACTTCGTTCCGCCCCCGGCCGGCTCCTGGATGAGCCTGCTCGCGCCCGACTACCTGGCCCAGCGTGCGAGGCTGATCGGTAGCCAGTCGATGAAGGTCGCCCAGCCTGGCAAGCCGCCAGGCACGCAAATCAGCTACTCCTCCATGCCCGAGCAGCCCGAATACGGCACCAGCCACATCAGCATCGTCGATGCCCAGGGCCGCGCCGTCGCCATGACCAGCACGATCGAGGACGCCTTCGGCTCGCGCCAGATGGTCAAGGGCTTCCTGCTCAACAACCAGCTGACCGACTTCAGCTTCGCGCCGCGCGACGCCCAGGGCCAGCCGGTCGCCAACCGGGTCGAGGCCGGCAAGCGGCCGCGCTCCTCGATGTCGCCGACCCTGGTATTCGACCAGTCCGATGGAAAACTCGTCATGAGTGCCGGCAGTCCCGGCGGCGCACTCATCATCCACTACACCGCCAAGACCTTGTGGAGCGCCTTGCACTGGGGCCAGAACGCGCAGCAGGCGATCGACCTGCCCAACTTCGGCACGCTCAACGGCCCGACGCTGCTGGAGGACAAGCGTTTTCCCGCCAGCACGATCGATGCGCTCAAGGCCCGCGGCCACGAGATCCGGGAAACGAACATGACCAGCGGCCTGCAAGCGATCCAGCGCGTGCCGGGCGGCTATTTCGGTGGCGCGGACCCGCGGCGCGAGGGCGTCGTGATGGGGGACTGAGATTGCGGCTACAATGATGAGCGACGGGCCTTCCCGCATGGGGAAGCGGCCAACCGGGTCAGGCGGGGAACCGAGCAGCCCTAACCGCGGAGCCAGTGCCGGGGTCAAGGCTCGTCACCCCCTTTCTTAGCAACGGACCACGACAATCATGGTGTCCGTCAGCTTTCGGTCATGGCAACGCTTCGAGCAGCAGCCTGGCGGGAACATCAACTGGCCACCAGTCCAGCAACCTATCCCGACATGACCGACCCCCGCCCCCAACTCGTCATCTATCACGCCGACTGTCCGGACGGTTTCGGCGCAGCCTACGCCGCCTGGCTTGCACTCGGCGACTCCGCCGACTACCTGCCCGCCAAGCATGGCGATGCGGCACCCGACGTCAGCGGCCGCCAGGTCTGGATCCTCGATTTTGCCTTCTCGGCCGAGCGGCTCGAGCAGATGCGCGAGCAGGCCGAATCCGTCACGCTGCTGGACCACCACAAGACGGCGCAGGACCAGCTGCGCTGCCTGAGCTGCGGCCCGAAGTTCACCCTGCTGTTCGACCTGAAGAAATCGGGCGCAAGACTGGCCTGGGAGCATTTCCACCCGGACCAGCCCCTGCCCTACCTGATCGCGCGCATCGAGGACCGCGACCTCTGGAACTGGCAGTTCGACGACAGCCGCGAGCTGCTCTCGGTGCTCGACACGCTGGGTTTCGACTTCCAGGCCTGGCACGCGCTGCGGCTGCAGGCCGAGGACCCGGTGGCGCGCGCTGCGTTGCTGGAACAGGGACGCGCACTGCGGCGCCAGTTCGAGGGCCTGGTCAACAGCGCCGCCAAGGGCGCGTTCGAGCTCACCCTGCTCGGCCACCCGACGCTGGCGGTCAACGCGGTGAGCGAGTTCACCAGCGACCTCGGCAACATCCTGGCCTTGCGCACCGGCACTTTCGCCGTGGTGTTCAAGATCGACAGCGCGCAGTTCGTCAAGGTCAGCCTGCGCTCGCTGCCGGGCTTCGACGTGTCGCAGATCGCATTGCAGTTCGGCGGCGGCGGCCATCCGCAGGCCAGCGCCTTCCGGCTGCCGATGAGCCGGTTTGCCGACTTGCTGGCCGGCACGCTGCAGCCCGCCTGAAGCGGGTCTCAACTCGGCCTGGCTCAATCCCAGCCGGCACAGGGATAGCCGGCGTCCTCCAGCGCCGCCGCGATGTCCTGCGGCGCGATCATGTTGCTGTGACTGACCCAGGCCTGGCGCTGCCCCAGGTCGACGTCGGCCTGGGCCACGCAGGGCAGGTCCTGCAGCTCGAACATCACGGCATCGGCGTCGTCCTGCGTCTGCAGCGCGGGAATGTCGAAAGTCGTCTCTGGCATGGTGCGTCTCCTGTCTGTGCGGCTGGTCGCGGGTCGATGAAGAGCATCTTATGCTGCTGCGACTGCCCACAGGCGCAGCGAGGAATTTCCCCGGCCGTGACAAGTCAGGCCCGAGCAGGCATGCTGGCAAGTCCATCATCCCGCCAGGAGCCTTCAGATGCAAAAGCCAGCCTCTCGCCTGACCGCCGCCGACTTCGACCAGGAACTGCTGATCCTGTTCGATGCCTATGTGCATGGCGACATCGACCGCCGTGGTTTCCTGGAACGCGCGCGGCGCTTTGCCGTCGGCGGCCTGACGGCGGCCGGACTGCTGGCCGCGCTCAGCCCCGACTTCGCGCGCGCGCAGCAGGTCGCACCCGACGACGCCGGACTGCGCAGCGAAACCATTCAGATCGATTCGCCCGCCGGCTACGGCCGCCTGTCGGGCTATCTGTGCCGGCCCGCCCAGGCCAGCGGCCCGCTGCCGGCGGTGCTGGTGGTGCACGAGAACCGGGGCCTGAATCCGCATATCGAGGACGTGACGCGCCGGCTGGCGCTGCAAGGCTATCTGGCGCTGGCGCCCGACGCGCTCCATCCGCTGGGTGGCTATCCGGGTGACGAGGACAAGGCGCGCGCGCTGTTCGCCCAGCTCGACCAGGACAAGACCCGGCAGGACATGCTGGCCGCCGCCAATGCGCTGCAGCGCCGTCCCGAGTCGAACGGCCGGCTGGGCGTGGTGGGTTTCTGCTGGGGCGGCGGCATCGCGCACTGGCTGGCAACACAGCTGCCGCAACTATCGGCGGCGGTGCCGTTCTACGGCAACCACCCAACGGCGGAGGACGCCGCCCGGGTGCGCGCGCCGCTGCTGATCCACTTCGCCGACGTCGACGAACGCATCAACGCGGCCTGGCCGGCCTACGAGGCCGCGCTGAAGGCCGCCGGCGTCCGCTACACGGCGCACCGCTATCCCGGCACCCAGCACGGCTTTCATAACGACACCACGCCGCGCTACGACGCCGCCGCTGCCCGGCTGGCCTGGCAGCGCACGCTGGACTTCCTGGCGCAGCAGCTCAAGGGCTGAGGCCCGGCCTCGGCCTCAGCTGCGGCTGGCGGCGATTGCCCAGCTTCAGCCTTGGCGGCCCGGCATCATGCGCGGGCCACGCGGCGACTGGGCCTCGCCTTCGTCGAGCTGCTTGCGCTGCTCGGGCGTGAGCAGGGCGCGCAGCTGCGACTCGGTCTGGGCCCGGTGCAGCAGCTGCTGGGCCTTGAGCTGGCCGAGCTCGTCGGCCAGGGCCTTGGCCTTGGCGGCGTCGAAGCCCGGCTCGCGGGTCAGCTGGCGCAATGCCTCCTGTGCCTTGCGGCTGGCGCGCATCGACTCGTGCTGCTGGCGCATCTGCGACTGCATCAGCTCGAAGACCTTGTCGTGTTGCTCGTCAGTCAGGTTGAGGCTGTGCAGGGCCCTGGCCATGCCGTGATGATGGCCCATGCCAGTCATCTGGTGCTGGCTACCCTTTCCGTGCATGCCGTGCATACCGTGCATGCCTTGCTGCTCGCAGCTGCCATGCTGGGACCAGGCGAAGGCCGACAGGCTCAGCGCGGACAGGGTGGCGATGGCGCCGTAGCGGATCGATTTGCGGATGTTCATGCGGTGCTCCTTTGCTTGCGTGACGGGGTCCATTGTGGACAAGCTGCAGGTAAATCGGCGTAAAGGGCGTGTAAAGGGCGGTAAACACAGGCCTCTTGTGCAGCGGCTGGCCTAACATGGCGTCCATGTCCAAGAGGGTCCTGACTTCATGAACGCGCATGTGCTGCTGGTCGATGACGACACCGAGCTGGTCGGCTTGCTGCGCGACTACCTCGAGCGCGATGGCTTCGCGGTCGACTGCGCGCACGACGGCGAGAGCGGCGCCCAGGCCGCGCTGTCGGGCCTGCATGACATCGTCGTGCTCGACATCACCATGCCTCGGCTCGACGGCATCCAGGTGCTGGGCCGCATCCGGGCCACCAGCCAGGTGCCGGTGCTGATGCTGACCGCGCGCGGCGACGACGCCGACCGCATCGTCGGGCTCGAGCTGGGCGCGGACGACTACGTGCCCAAGCCCTGCACGCCGCGCGAGCTCTCCGCCAGGCTGCGCGCGATCCTCAAGCGGGTGC
Source organism: uncultured Chitinophaga sp. (assembly GCA_964547895.1). Lineage (GTDB taxonomy): Bacteria > Pseudomonadota > Gammaproteobacteria > Burkholderiales > Burkholderiaceae_C > Malikia. Next base: position 13,641 of record CAZJQH010000006.1, read on the forward strand.
AGGGCGGCAACGGAAGCCGGCCCGACAAGCAGGACGAGCTGGCCGTGGGTGCACTGCGACTCTGGCCGGGACGGCGCCAGGCCGAATGGCAGGGCCGGCCGCTGGCGTTGACCAGCACCGAATTCAGCCTGCTCGAGCTGCTGGCACGCCACGCCGGCACGCCGGTGGCCAAGGAGACGCTGTCGCAGCAGGCGCTCGGTCGTCCGCTGGCACGCTTCGACCGCAGCATCGACGTGCACGTCAGCGGCATCCGGCACAAGCTGGGCCTGCTGCCCGACGGGCGCTCGCCGATCGAGACCGTGATCCGCAAGGGTTACCTGCTGATCCGGCCATGACGAGGCCGCAGATGGGACGGTTGTTCTGGAAGTTCTTCTTCGCCTTCTGGCTGGCGCAGCTGCTGACCTCGGTGGGCGTGGGGATCGGCATCTGGGTGCTGCGCGGCGACGGCCCGCCGCAGCCAGAGCGCGCCCTGCTCCAGCCAGCAGCCCCGGCGCTGCTGATGCCGCACCGGGCCGAACCCGGCTGGCAGCCCGCCCAGGCACGACGCGGCGGCCCGAGCCCGATGCGGCGCTTCTGGCTGCCGATGCTGGCGGGCAGCCTGGTCAGCCTGCTGTTCGCGGCTGCGCTGGCCTGGTATTTCTCGCGCCCGATCCGCAGCCTGAAGCAGGCTTTCGATGCGGCCGCCGACGGCAGGCTCGAGGTCCGCACGGCGCAGTCGCTGGCCGGCCGGCGCGACGAGCTGGCCGACCTGGGACGTGACTTCGACCGCATGGCCGAACGGCTGCAGGCACTGGTCGAGGGCCAGCGCCGGTTGCTGCATGACGTCTCGCACGAGTTGCGCTCGCCGCTGGCCAGGCTGCAGGCCGCGCTCGACCTGCAGCAGCAGCAACCCGAGCGCCAAGCCGAGTTCTCGGGGCGGATTGCGCGCGAAGCCGAGCGCATGGACCAGCTCATCGGCGAACTGCTGACGCTGGCACGGCTCGATGCCGGTGCCCAGTACCATTTCGATGAAACCATCGACCTTGACGAGCTGGTCGCTGAGGTGGCCGAGGACGCGGCCTTCGAGGGGCAGGCGCTCGGATGCCGGGTCGAAGTCCAGGGCCGCAGCCTGGCCTGCCTCAAGGGCAACCGGGAGCTGCTGCACCGAGCGCTCGACAACGTGGTGCGCAATGCGCTGCGGCATTCACCACCCGCAGGTCTGGTCAGCCTGACGCTGGCGCTGCAAGGCGAGCGCCGGGCCATGATCCGGGTCGACGACGAAGGCCCTGGCGTGCCCGAGGCCGAGCTGGAGGCCATCTTTGCGCCCTTCGCGCGCTCGGCCAACTCGCATGCGTTTGCCGGCTACGGACTCGGGCTGGCCATCACCCGGCGCGTGATGGACCTGCATGGCGGCCGGATCCAGGCCAGCAACCGGCCGCAGGGCGGGCTCGGCGTCAGCCTGGAACTGCCGGTGCAACTGGTATCCGCTGGCTGACGCGCAGCGCCCAGGATGGTTTTCATCGGGTTTTCATGCTGGTCCGCCAGACTGTGCAGCGACCATCAAAACTCCCGATCAAGCCATGAAGATCCGATCCCTCTGCCTCTCCCTCGCGCTGGCCCTGCCTCTGGCCGTCCAGGCCCAGGGCTTTTCCTTCGTCGCGCTCGGCGACCTGCCCTATGGCGCGCCGGACCAGGCCTACGGGCCCTACCGCGCCTTGATCGAGCGCGTCAACCGGCTCGAGCCGGCGTTCTCGATCCATGTGGGCGACATCAAGTCGGGCTCGACGCGCTGCAGCGACGAGGAGTTCTCGGCCCAGCTCGAACATTTCGGCCGCTACGCCGGCGCCGTCGTCTACACCCCGGGCGACAACGAATGGACCGACTGCCACCGCGCCAACAACGGCAGCCATGATCCGCTCGAACGCCTCGGCGCACTACGCCAGCGCTTCTTCGATGGCAAGCAATCGCTCGGCCAGAAGCCGATCAGGCTCGAAAGCCAGGCCCGCCTGATGCCCGAACACGGCCGCTACATCGAGAACCAGCGCTGGCAGCAGCAGGACGTGCTGTTCGCCACCGTGCACCTGGTCGGCAGCAACAACAACCTCGAGAGCCGCGACCCCAAGGCAGCAGCCGAGTTCTTCGAGCGCGATGCGGCCAACGTGGCCTGGATCAAGGCCGCCTTCGAGCAGGCCCAGCAGCGCCAGGCCAAGGCGCTGGTGCTGGCCTTCCAGGCCGACATGCTTGAGCCGCGCTCGGCCCAGGATGACTTCCCAGGCCACTCGGGCTTTCGCCGCAGCATCGGCCAGACCCTGCTGCCGCTGGCCAGGCAATGGGGCAAGCCGGTGCTCGTGATCCATGGCGACAGCCACCGCTTCGTGATCGACCAGCCCTTCACGCTCGACAAGAAGCCACTGCCCAATGTCACGCGCCTGGAGGTGCCCGGTGCCCAGGACGTGCGCGCGGTGCGCGTCAAGGTCGACGGCGGCAGCTTCGCCTTCGAGCTGGTGTCTCCCTGATCAGGCCAGCGAGTTCCCGGCTGCGCGGCCAGACTGGCGCGGCCGGGTTAAAGTCCTGCCTGTTCATCACCCATTTGACAGGAGACAAGAATGAGCGATCGCGAACCCATCATTCCCGCCGGCATGGAAGCCGTCTACGACAATATCCGCTATGCGCCGGCAGTGCGGGTGGGCAACACCGTCTATGTGTCGGGCCAGATCGGCCGCGACGAGAACATGTTGCTGGTCGAGGAAAAGGAAGCCCAGTTCGTGCAGACCTTCGAGAACCTGCGCAAGGTGCTGGAGGCGGCCGGCGCCAGCTTCGACGACGTGGTCGACGTCACCAGCTTTCACACCGACATGCGCGACCTGCCGCTCTACATGAAGGTGCGTGACCGCTACTTCACCCGCAACTTCCCGGCCTGGACCGCGATCGGCGCCGCCCAGCTCTGCGGCCAGCCCGGCTATTTCCTGGAAGTCAAGGCCGTCGCCGTCCTGCCGGCGCGATCGTGATGACGGCCCGCGGCGTGGTTCACAATTCGGTTCGTTCCGAAATTTCCCTGCCGCATGTCTGAATCGTCCCGCCTGCCGTCCTCATCGACTCAAGCCCCGCCTACCCTGCTCAGCCTGACCACTCCGGTCGCGATGGGCTATATCCCGCTCGGTGCGGTGTTCGGCTTCCTGCTGGTGCAGGCCGGCGGCCACTGGTCGCTTGCGCTGGTCTCGAGCCTGCTGGTCTACGCCGGCGCCGCCCAGTACATGATGGTGCCGATGCTGGCTGCCGGCATGCCGCTGGCCGCCATCGCGCTCGCCACCCTGGTCGTCAACCTGCGCCATGTCTTCTACGGCCTGTCGCTGCTCGAGCGCCTGCCGCGGTCCCGGCTGCTGCGCACCTACCTGGCTTTCGCCCTGACCGACGAGACCTACTCCATCCTGACCACCCTGCCCAAGGACACCGCGCCGCGCCAGATGGTGCTGCTGGCCGCGCTCAACCAGGGCTGGTGGATCCTGGGCAGCGCGCTCGGCGCACTGATCGGCAGCCAGGCCCGGATCGAGCTGGCGGGGCTGGACTTCGTGCTGGCTTCGCTGTTCGCGGTCCTGACGGTGGAGCAGTGGCGCAGCAGGCGCCGGGCCGCGCCGGTCTGGGTGGCGCTGGCCTCCTACGCCGCCGCCTGGGCGCTGGCCCCCCAGCATGCGCTGGCGATCGCGATCGCGCTGAGCCTGGTTGCCGGCTTCTGGTTCGCGGAGACCCATCATGATTGAGAGCGGCTACGCACTGGGCGTCATCGTGGTCATGGCGCTGATCACCTTCGGCCTGCGCGCGCTGCCCTTCGTGGCCTCGCGCTGGCTGCAGCAGCACGACATCGTGCGCCGGCTCGGCCGCTTCCTGCCGCTGGCCATCATGGTCCTGCTGCTGCTGCACGCCATCGTCGGCGCGGCAGGCGAGCATGAGAAAGGCCCTTGGTACGAGCTGCTCGCCGCCGCGCTGGCAGGCCTGCTGCAGTGGCGCAGCCGCAATCCGCTGCTGAGCATCGTCGCCGGCACCGGGCTCTATGTGCTGCTGCGCAACCTGAACGGGCTCTGAGCCGCAAGCGCCCGGGCCGGGCGCAGTAGGCTGTCCGTCAGAAGGCCGGCCCGGCCTCGACCACCAGCAGGGCTTCGAGATCGTCGCCCACCGGGGGTTCGAGCGTGCCGAGCGTCAGGCCCGCCGCCTCCGAGATCTCGTCGTCATCGGGCCAGTCGATGTCCTCGGGTGGGCCGTCGTATTCGGCGATCAGCCGGTAATGCTCGCCGACCACGGTCTCGTCGCCAGGATAGCCGAGATGGTGCAGCGTGAAGTTGATGCCACCCTTGGTGATGACGATGTCGTCCATGATTTCCTCCTCCGGGTCCAGCCCGCCGGCGTCGATGCTCCAACAAGCCGGGGCCGGCGTCAAGCCTGCCAGGACCCCGCGCGGCAAGCGCCTGCCGAGGCTGGACAGGTACAGATCAGAACAGATCATTTCAATCAGTTGGAACATGGCATCTTATGCACATGTCCTGGCTTCACAGGCTTGCCGGGCGGACAGATGGAACAGGACCGCTCCATGCCGGACACCGGTCTGCAAGCCCTTGTTTCAGAAGGATTTGGTGATTTGCCTGTTTTATAGGCAAAGTACTTTTTGCGCCCTGGCCCCGGGTGAAACCGCTGCTGGCGCGGACCTTCCCCACAGAGTTATCCACAGAAATTCTGGGCAACTGCAAAAAAACATGAAAAATCAATGACTTGATGCATGGACTTGATGCCATCCTGAAATCGGGCAGGATCGATGCCATTCGTCGGCGCCGGGCTCCAGCCGTTTGCCGCATGGCCTGGCCACCGCAGGTCTATAATGTTCCGATTCCGGATAGCAATTCCCGGCAAGATTTCCAAACTATCGTCTACATCGACCCCCTACTGTCATGGCCAACGAGCTGATCAAACAAGTTACCGACGCAAGCTTCGATTCCGAGGTCGTCAACGCCGGCACTCCCGTCCTGGTGGACTTCTGGGCCGAATGGTGCGGCCCCTGCAAGATGATCGCCCCGATCCTGGACGAAGTCGCGACGGCCTACGCCGGCAAGCTGACCGTGGCCAAGATGAACGTCGATGACAACCGCGAAGTGCCGGCCAAGTTCGGCATCCGCGGCATCCCGACGCTGATGGTGTTCAAGGGCGGCCAGCTCGCCGCCACCAAGGTTGGCGCCCTGAGCAAGGCCCAGCTGACTGCCTTCATCGACCAGCAGCTGGCCTGATGCCTGCCGCCGCCCTGGTGCAAGGCCGGGGCGGTTTCCTGTCATAATGGCTTGACCTTACGCCTGACAGGCTTTCTCTCCCTTGATGCGACCGCGCCAGTTCAGCCGCGTCGCCATCCACCCCCACCATTTACACGACTCCCGTTGCGGAGTGACGTCCATGCATCTGAACGAACTCAAGGCACTGCACGTGTCTGAAGTGCTCAAGCAAGCCGAAGCCCTCGAAATCGAAAACACCGGCCGCATGCGCAAGCAGGAACTGATGTTTGCGATCATCAAGAAGCGCGCCAAGGCCGGCGAGCAGGTGTTTGCCGACGGCGTGCTCGAGGTGCTGCCCGACGGCTTCGGCTTCCTGCGCGCGATGGACACCAGCTTCACCGCGTCCACCGACGACATCTATATCTCGCCAAGCCAGATCCGCCGCTTCAACCTGCACACCGGCGACATGATCGAGGGCGAGGTCCGCATCCCCAAGGATGGCGAGCGCTACTTCGCGCTCAACAAGCTCGACAAGATCAACGGCCTGCCGCCCGAGCAGAACAAGCACAAGATCATGTTCGAGAACCTCACGCCGCTGTTCCCCAAGCAGCAGATGAAGCTCGAGCGCGAGATCAAGGGCGAGGAGAACATCACCGGCCGCGTGATTGACATCATCGCGCCGATCGGCAAGGGCCAGCGCGCGCTGATCGTCGCTCCCCCGAAGAGCGGCAAGACCGTGATGATGCAGTCGATGGCGCACGCGATCACCGCCAACTACCCCGAGGTGGAGCTGATGGTGCTGCTGGTCGACGAGCGCCCCGAAGAAGTCACCGAGATGCAGCGCACCGTCAAGGGTGACGTGATCGCCTCGACCTTCGACGAGCCGGCCGCGCGCCATGTGCATGTGGCCGAGATGGTGATCGAGCGCGCCAAGCGCCTGGTCGAACTCAAGAAGGACGTGGTGATCCTGCTCGACTCGATCACCCGGCTGGCGCGCGCCTACAACAACGTGCTGCCGAGCTCGGGCAAGGTGCTGACCGGCGGCGTCGACGCCAACGCGCTGCAGCGCCCCAAGCGCTTCTTCGGCGCGGCGCGCAACGTCGAGGAAGGCGGCTCGCTGACCATCATCGCCACCGCGCTGATCGACACCGGCAGCCGCATGGACGAGGTGATCTTCGAGGAATTCAAGGGCACCGGCAACAGCGAACTGCACCTGGACCGCCGCCTCTACGAGAAGCGCGTCTTCCCGGCGATCCAGCTCAACCGCAGCGGCACCCGCCGCGAGGAACTGCTGCTCGCGCCCGAGATCCTGCAGAAGACCCGCATCCTGCGCCAGTTCATGTACAACATGGACGAGATCGAGGCGATGGAGATGGTGCTCAAGAGCATGAAGCAGACCAAGAACAACCACGAGTTCTTCGACCTGATGCGCCGCGGCGGCTGATTCGGCGCAAGCACAGATATCCCTGCTACAATCTTAAGCTTTTGGCGGAAAGTTCGCCCGGAATTGGCCGGACGCGGCTGCCGCCGCTGACCAAAGGATCAATGCGATGAAAGAAGGCATTCACCCCAACTACCGCGAAGTCGTTTTCCTGGACATGTCCAACGGCTTCAAGTTCGTGACCCGCTCCTGCGCCAACACCAAGGAAAAGATCACCCTGGAAGACGGCCGCGAGCTGCCGGTGTTCAAGCTGGATACCTCGAGCGAATCGCACCCCTTCTACACCGGCACCCAGAAGTCGGTCGACAACATGGGCGGTCGCGTCGAGAAGTTCCGCAACCGTTTCGCCCGCACTGCCAAGTAAGCCTTGCCGGCCTGAACGACCAAAAAGCAGCCTGCGGGCTGCTTTTTGTCTTCCTGGAGCCCGAATTGTCCGAGTTGCAACCCCCATCGCCCGCCATCGTGACCCGGCTCGCCGCCCGCAGGCTGCCGCGCTGGATCCTGCTGCTGCTCGGCCTGATCTACGTGCTGCCCGGCCTGATCGGACGCCAGCCCTGGCGCGGCCCCGAGCTGGCGTCGTTTGGCGTGATGCTCGACATGGCCCAGGGCTCGGGCAACTGGCTGCAGCCGCAGCTGCTCGGTGAGCCCGCCGCAGTCCAGGCCTGGCTGCCCTACTGGCTGGGAGCCGCCGCGATCGAGCTGCTGCCCTGGCTGCCGGCCGACCTGGCCGCCCGCCTGCCCTTCGGCCTGCTGCTCGGGCTGAGCCTGGCCTGCACCTGGTATGCGACCTACCACCTGGCGCGACTGCCGGCCGCGCAGCCGGTGGCATTCGCCTTTGGCGGCGAAGCCGACCCGGTCGACTATGCGCGCGCGCTGGCCGATGCCGCGCTGCTCGCGCTCGTCGCCAGCCTGGGACTGGCCCAGCTCGCGCACGAGACCACGCCCGATGCAGCGCAGCTGGCGTTTGCGTCCCTGCTGCTCTATGCCTGCGCCCGGCTGGCGAGCCCGAACGCACGGTGGCGCTCGCTCAGCGCGCTGACCTGGTGGCTGGCCACGGTGGGACTGGCACTCAGCGGAGCGCCCTGGATCGGCCTGGTGCTGGGCTGCGGCTGGCTGCTCTGGTCGCTGGCCGGCATCTGCCGCAGCCGCGCCAGCAACCAGGGGGGTCAAAGGGAATGGCTGCTGCTGGCCTTCTGCGCCTCGGGCACCTTGCTGGCAGGCCTGCTGGCCTGGCAGCTCGAACTGCCGCGCCGCTTCGAGCAGCTGACCGACTGGGCCGCCTGGATCGATCCGGATCACTGGCGCCGCTTCGGTCGGCTGCTGCTCTGGTTCAGCTGGCCGTCCGGCCTGCTGGCGCTGCTGAGCCTGTGGCGCTGGCGCAAGCAGCTGCGCTGCGCCCACCTGATGCTGCCGCTCTGGTTCGCGCTGGTCACCGCCGCCTCTTGCTGGCTGCTCGACGCCAGCGACCGCGCCCTGTTGCTGGCGCTGCCGGCACTGGCCACCCTGGCCGCCTTCGCCATGCCCACGCTCTCGCGCAGCGTGACGGCGCTGGTCGACTGGTTCGCGCTGATCTTCTTCAGCGGCTGCGCCTTGGTGATCTGGTTCTACTGGATCGCGATCCAGACCGGATCGCCGGCCCGGCCTGCCGGCAACGTGCTGCGCCTGCTGCCCGGCTTCAACCCCGAGCTCGACTGGTCGCTGCTGCTGCCCGCCCTGCTGGCCAGCCTGGCCTGGCTCGGCGCGCTGGCCTGGCGGCTCGGACGCTACAGGCCGGCACTCTGGAAGGGCCTGGTGCTGTCGGCCGGTGGCAGCACCCTGTGCTGGCTGCTGCTGATGACGCTGTGGCTGCCCGCGCTCAACTACGGCATGGGCCAGGAGCCGATCTCGCGCCGGATCGCTGCGCTGGCTCCCGAGGGCAGCTGCGTGCTGGTCCACGGGCTCAACGACTCGCAGATCACCGGCCTGGTCCATCACGGCCAGCTCAGGCTGGAGCGGGCACGCCGCGGACAGCGCAGCGACTGCCAGCTGCTGGTGGTCGAGCCGCGCGCCGAGGCCAGCCTGGCCAGGACGGTGGACCTGGCCCAGTGGCGCGCGCTGCGCAAGGTGCCGCGCCTGCGCGAGAACCGCGACGGCCTGCTGGTTTACCGGCGGCGCTGAAAGCTCAGGCCGGCTGCAGCGGGCGAAGCCGATTGGCCGGCAGCTCGATGCGGAAGGTCGAGCCCTGGCCGACGGTGCTGTCGATGCGCAGCTGCCCGCCATGCCGCTGCACCACATGCTTGACGATGGCCAGTCCAAGACCGGTGCCACCGGTCTCGCGCGAACGGCTGCGGTCGACCCGGTAGAACCGCTCGGTCAGGCGCGGGATATGCTCGGGCTCGATGCCGGGACCGGTATCAGCGACCCAGAACTCGGCCCCGCCCTGCTCCAGCAGGCGCCAGCCCGCCCTGATCCTGCCACCACCCGGGGTGTAGCGCACCGCATTGCTCAGCAGATTGGACATGGCGCTGAGCAGTTCGGTGCCGGAGCCGGCAAGCTCGAAGTCAGGGCAGGGCTCGGCTGCAATGTCGTGGCTGCCGTCGGCGACCAGATCGGACAAGGCGCGGCCATCCTCGACCACCTGCTCGAGCATCTCGCCAGCACTCATCCACTCCGAATAGCCCGGCGACGGGGTGCCCTCCAGCCGGGACAGCAGCAGCAGATCGTTGACCAGCGTCTTCATGCGCTCGGCCTGCTGGTTCATCAGCAGCAGGTAGCGCTCGCGCTCCTCGGCGCTGAGGTCGTAGCTCAGCAGGGTCTCGACGAATCCGCTGAGCACCGTCAACGGCGTGCGGATCTCGTGCGAGACGTTGGCGACGAAATCACGCCGCATCGTGTCGGCCAGCTCCTCGCGCGTGATGTCGCGCGTCAGCAGCAGCCGGTTGCCGGAGCCGTAGGGGTGAAACTGCAGCGAGATGCGTTGCGCCTGCCGGGAGACCAATTGACGGGTCTGGATCTCGAGCGGCCTGGAATAGTCGCCTGAGCGCAGGTAGGAGACAAAGGCCGGATCTCGCACCAGGTTGCTGAGGTACTGGCCGAGGTCGCGCTCGGCATCGAAACCCAGATGGAGGGCTGCGGCCTGGTTGCACAGGGCGATGCGCTCGGCGCTGTCGAGCACCAGCACGCCGTAGGGAGAAGCCTGGAAGGCCGCGACCATCTGCTGCTGGCGTTCCTCGACCTTGCGCGTCTCGCGCTCGAGCAGCTTGTAGCCTTTCTGGCTGCGCTCGACCAGCTCGGCCCAGTCGTCGGGCAGATTCGGGGCCCCGCTGGCCTGGCCCAGGCGCAGCCAGTCGCGATAGCGCGACAGCCGGTAGTGATCGAGCAGGAGCCAGACCATGGCACCGGTGCCGGCTCCCCCGATGATCTGGTTGGCGCCGGCATCCAGCGCCAGGGCAGCCGATCCGCCGGCCGCCGTCAGCGAGAGCAGCTCGATCAGGCGGCGGATCATGCAGCCCTGGGCGCTGCCATGCGCAGCGCGGCCTGGGCCGTCAGGCGGTAGCCGGCGCCGCGCACGGTCTCGATCATCTTGCCGGCCTCGCCCAGCGATTCGCGCAAGCGCTTGACATGGACGTCGACGGTGCGCTCCTCGATGAAGACATGGTCGCCCCAGACCCGGTCCAGCAGCGAGCCCCGCGTGTGGACCCGCTCGGGATGCTTCATGAAGAAATGCAGCAGCTTGAACTCGGTCGGCCCGACCTTGAGCTCGCGCCCCTGGTGGCTGACGCGGTAGGTCGCCGCATCAAGCGTCAGATCACCGACCTGGACCTGGTCGTTGACGATCTCGGGGGCACGGCGGCGCAGCACGGCGCGGATGCGCGCGAGCAGCTCGTGGGTCGAGAACGGCTTGGTGACATAGTCATCGGCACCGGCGTCGAGGCCCTGCACCTTGTCGGACTCCTCGATCCGGGCCGTCAGCATGATGATGGGCACCGGCTTGCTGCGCTCGCTGGCGCGCCAGCGCTTGGCCAGGGTCACGCCGCTGTCGCCCGGCAGCATCCAGTCGAGCAGGATGACATCGGGCAGGACGGCGTCGATCTCGCGCTGGGCCGCAGCACCGTCGAACACCACGGTCGGCGCAAAACCGTTGTGACGCAGGTTGACGGCGATCAGCTCGGCGATCCCGGGCTCATCCTCCACCACCAGCACGCGCGGCAATTTCCTCATTTGACCACTGCCTCCCGTTCCGCCTCGCTGGTGTGACGCACGTCGGCGCCCTTGGCGATGTAGATCACGGCCTCGGCGATGTTGGCGGCATGGTCGCCGATGCGCTCGATCGCGCGCGCCAGGAACATCAGGTTGAGCCCGGAGCTGATGGTGCGCGGGTCTTCCATCATGTAGGTCAGCAGCTTGCGCGTCAGGCCCTCGTGCTCGACGTCGATCGCCTCATCGCCCTTGATCACGGCCAGCGCCGACTTGACGTCCATGCGTGCGAAGGCATCGAGCGAGTTGCGCAGCAGGTCGGAGGCCAGGCTGCCCGCGACACGCAGCTCGGTCGTCGGCAGGGTGCGCGGCATGCCGTTCTCGAGCGTGGTCTTGAGCATCTTGGCGATGGTGCAGACCTCGTCGCCGGCGCGCTCCAGGTTGATGATGATGCGCGCGGTACCGACCAGCAGGCGCAGGTCGCGCGCGGTCGGCTGGCGCCGGCTCATGGTCGAGGTCACGTCGTGGTCGATCTGGACCTCGAGGCGGTTGACCTTGTCCTCGATCTCGAGCACCTGGTCGCAGGTCTCGACGCTCAGGTGGGTCAGCGCGTAGAGCACCTGCTGCAGCTGGGACTCGACCACGCCACCCATCTCGAGCACCTGGGTCGAGATGCGGTTGAGTTCGGCGTCGAACTGGGAGGAAATATGCTTGTCTGCCATGATCAACCAAACCTTCCGGTAATGTAGTCTTCGGTTTCGCTGCGCTGCGGCTTGAAGAAGATCTGCTCGGTGTTGCCGTACTCGACCAGGTTGCCCAGGTACATGTAGGCGGTGTAGTCCGAGCAGCGCGCGGCCTGCTGCATGTTGTGGGTCACGATCGCGATCGTGTAGTCGTTCTTGAGCTCGTGCACCAGCTCCTCGACCTTGCCGGTCGAGATCGGGTCCAGCGCCGAGGTCGGCTCGTCGAGCAGCAGCACCTTGGGCTTGACCGCGACGCTGCGCGCGATGCACAGGCGCTGCTGCTGGCCTCCGGAGAGCGAGAGACCGCTCTGGTTGAGCTTGTCCTTGACCTCGCCCCACAGCGCCGACTTGGTCAGCGCCCATTCGACGCGGTCGTCCATGTCGCTCTTGCTGAGGTTCTCGTAGAGCTTGACGCCGAAGGCGATGTTGTCGTAGATCGACATCGGGAACGGGGTGGGCTTCTGGAACACCATGCCGATGCGCGCGCGCAGCAGGTTCAGGTCCTGCTTGGGGTCGAGGATGTTCTGGCCGTAGAGGTTGATCTCACCCTCGGCGCGCTGGCCCGGATAGAGGCTGTACATGCGATTCAGCGTGCGCAGCAGCGTGGACTTGCCGCAGCCCGACGGACCGATGAAGGCGGTGACCTTGTTCTCGACGATGTCGAGATTGATGTTCTTCAGGCCCTGGAACTTGCCGTAGTAGAAGTTGAGGTTGCGCACCTCGATGGCGTTCTTGAGGGCAGTGCTTGCGGTCGTCATGTGATGGGGTCTCTCTGAAAGGGATTCAGGCGAAGTTTCGGTTCAGGCAGGCGCCCTGCCTCAGGCGGCCACTTTCTCGCGGAAGAAGACGCGGGCCAGGATGTTGAGCACCAGCACGGTCAGCGTGATCAGCAGTGCGCCACCCCAGGCCAGGCGCACCCAGTTGTCGTAGGGGCTCATGGCGAACTGGTAGATCACGACCGGCAGGTTGGCCATCGGCTTGCTCATGTCCGAGCTGAAGAACTGGTTGTTGAGCGCGGTGAACAGCAGCGGAGCGGTCTCGCCGCTGATGCGGGCGATCGCCAGCAGCAGGCCGGTGACGACGCCGCTCTTGGCCGCGCGCAGCGTGATGAAGGTGGCGACCTTCCAGCGCGGTGCGCCCAGGCCGAAGGCGGCTTCGCGCAGGGTCTGAGGCACCAGGCGCAGCATGTTCTCGGTGGTGCGGACCATGACCGGAATCGCGATCAGCGACAGGGCGACGGTACCGGCCCAGCCCGAGAAATGGCCGACCTGGGCCACGACGATGGCGTAGACGAACAGGCCCAGCACGATCGAGGGCGCCGACAGCATGATGTCGGTGACGAAGCGGGTCAGCTCGGCGGTCTTGCTCTGGTCGCCGTATTCGGCCAGGTAGACGCCGGCGAAGATGCCGATCGGGGTGGCGATCAGGATGGTGAAGCCGACGATCAGCAGGCTGCCGACGATGGCATTGGCCAGGCCGCCGCCTTCGGTGCCCGGGGCCGGGGTCGACTGGCTGAACATGTTCCAGTCCAGCGCGGCAAAGCCGTTGTAGAACAGCACGCTCAGGATCCAGAGCAGCACGACCAGGCCCAGGCCCATGGCGCCCATCGACAGGGTCAGGCCGATGCGGTTGGCCAGCTTGCGCTTGCGATAGAGGTAGGAGGTATTTTGCATTTCCATGATGGTCTCGCTTGCGGCTATGGCTCAGTTGCCCTTGGCCTTCTCGGCACGGATCAGCATGATCTTGGCGATTGCCAGCACCACGAAGGTGATCACGAACAGCAGGAAGCCCAGGCCGAACAGGGCCGACATGTGCATGTCGGCGGCCTCGCCAAACTCGTTGGCCAGGGTGGAGGCGATCGAGGTGCCGGGCGCGAACAGCGAGCTGCTGAGCCGGTTGGAGTTGCCGATCACGAAGGTGACGGCCATGGTCTCGCCCAGGGCACGGCCCAGGCCCAGCATGACGCCGCCGACCACGCCCTTCTGCGTGTAGGGGAGCACGACATGGCGCACCACTTCCCAGGTCGTGCAACCCAGGCCGTAGGCCGACTCGCGCAGGATGGGCGGCACGATCTCGAACACGTCGCGCATCACCGCGGCGATGAAGGGCAGGATCATGAAGGCCAGCACCAGGCCGGCGGCCAGGATGCCGATGCCGTTCATGGCGCCGCCGAAGAAATGGCCGATCAGCGGCATCTGGCCCAGCGTGGACTGCAGCGCCGGCTGACCATATTCAGCGAAAAGCGGAGCGAAGATGAACAGGCCGAACATGCCGTAGATGATGGACGGCACGGCCGCCAGCAGCTCGACCGCGGTGCCCAGCGGGCGGCGCAGCCAGACCGGACAGGTCTCGGTCAGGAACAGGGCCACGCCAAAGGACAGGGGCACGGCGATCAGCAGCGCGATCGTCGCGCTCGCCAGGGTGCCGACGACGGCGATGGCGGCGCCAAACTCCTCGTTGACGATGTCCCATTCGACGCGCCAGATGAACTCGAAGCTGAACTTCTGGAACGCTGGCCAGGCATTGATGAACAGCGAGGCGATGATGCCCAGCAGCGCGACCAGCACGAGCAGCGAGAAGCTCAGCGTGACCTTGTGAAAGAAGAAATCCTGGATTCGCTGGCGCTTGACGATATCGAGCATGCGCTGCTCGTCACGTCCGCCGGTGGCCTTGGCTAGGCTCATGGTGGCTCCCACGCTCATGGTGTCAGAGTTGTTAGGGGTTGCTCAAACAGCCATTGCGCCAGCGTGAGGGATCACGGGCGCAATGGCAGGCGACTGACAGTCCTTACTTGATCTGCGACCAGACCTTGCTCTGGATCTGGCTGGTCACGGCGTCAGGCAGCGGCACGTAGTCGAGCTCGAGCGCCAGCTTCTTGCCGTTCTTGAAGGCCCAGCTGAAGAACTTGAGCGCTTCCTGCGAGGCGGCCTTGTCGGCCGGATCCTTGTACATCAGGATGAAGGAAGCGGTGGTCACCGGCCAGCTGTTGGCGCCCTTGGCATCGACCATCGACACGCCCATGCCCGGCACGCTGAACCAGTCCACGCCAGCGGCAGCAGCGGCGAAGGTGGTGTCGTCGGGGCTGACGTACTTGCCATCCTTGTTCTGCAGCTGCATGAAGTTCATGTTGTTCTTCTTGACGTAGGCGTACTCGACGTAGCCCAGCGCGCCCTTGACACGGTTGACGTTGGCGGCGACGCCCTCGTTGCCCTTGCCACCAACCGAGGAGTCAGCCGGCCACTTGACGGCGGCGCCCTTGCCGACCTTGTCGGCCCATTCCTTGCTGACGGCGCTCAGGTAGTCGGTCCAGTTGAAGGTGGTGCCGGAGCCGTCGGCGCGGTGCACAATGGTGATGGACTGGTCGGGCAGCTTCTTGCCCGGGTTCAGGGCAGCCAGCTTGGGATCGTTCCACTTGGTGATCTTGCCCATGTACATGTCGGCCAGCACGGGGCCGGTGACGCGCAGTTCGCCCGGCTTGAAGCCATCCAGGTTGATCACCGGCACGGTGCCGCCGATGATGGCGGGGAACTGGACCATGCCGTCGCGGTCGAGTTCCTCGCCCTTGACCGGAGCGTCGGTGGCGCCGAAGGTCACGGTCTTGGCGCGGATCTGCTTGATGCCGCCAGAGGAACCGATCGACTGGTAGTTCAGGCCGACACCGGTTTCCTTCTTGTAGACCTCGGCCCACTTGGCGTACATCGGGTACGGGAAGGTAGCACCGGCACCGGTGATGTCGGCAGCCATGGCAATGCCCGGCAGGGTGAAGCTGGCAGCCGCGATGGCAGCGGAGGCGATGGTCTTGAGGAAGTGGCGTTTCATGGTCGACATCCTTTTAGGTGTTAAGGGTTAGCCCTTAATTTATGCGGCAACCGTGACATTAATGTGACAGAACAGCCTTGTCCAGACTTAATGCTGACCGCGCGCAACAAAGCCTTGCGAGCCCGGCTGGGAGGGGATGGCAAGTGGTATGCTGCAGCCGACTTTCTCATTACGACATGCAAAACGGAACCTTGCTGGCGGCAGTGGACCTCGGGTCCAACAGCTTTCGCCTTGAAATCGGCCGCTACGACTCCGGCCACATCGAACGAGTCGAATACCTCAAGGAAACCGTGCGCCAGGGCAGCGGCCTGGACGAGCACAAGAACCTGAGCCTGGTCGCGATGGAGCGCGGCTGGGAATGCCTGGCGCGCTTTGGCGAGCGGCTGCAGGGCTTCGAGCAGCACCAGGTGCGCGCGGTCGCCACCCAGACCCTGCGCGAGGCCCGCAACCGCGACGACTTCACCCGCCGCGCCGAGGAGATCCTGGGTTTCAGGATCGAGGTGGTCTCGGGCCACGAGGAGGCGCGCCTGATCTACCAGGGCGTGTCCCACCTGCTGCCGCAGTCCGACGAGCGCCGGCTGGTGATCGACATCGGCGGCCGCTCGACCGAGGTCATCCTGGGCCAGGGCTACACGGCGCGCCAGATGGAGTCCTACCGGCTCGGCAGCGTGGCCTGGTCGACGCGCTATTTCCCGCGCGGCCAGATCACGGCGCAGACGCTGCAGACCGCCGAGATCGCGGCCAAGGCGGTGCTTGACGAGGCGCTCGACGCCTATCCGGTCGGCAGCTGGGACACCGCCTATGGCAGCTCGGGCACGGTCGGCGCGGTGGCCGAGATCCTGACGCTCAACGGCTTTCCTCCGGGCCAGATCACGCGCGAGGGCCTGGACTGGCTGACCGACAAGCTGCTACGCGCCGGCCACCCAGACCACCTGCGGCTCGAGGGCCTGAAGGACGACCGCCGCCCCGTGATCGGCGGGGGCATCGGCGTGCTGCGCGCGATCTTCGAACTGTTCAAGCTCGACAGCCTGAGCAAGGCCGATGGCGCGCTGCGCCAGGGCGCGCTCTACGACCTGGTCGACCGCGAGAACGACAGCACCGACGTGCGCGAGCGCACCGTGCGCTGGCTGGCCGAGCGCTACTGCGTCGACGCCGCCCAGGCCGAGCGCGTCGGCCGGGTCGCCACCGAGCTGTTCGCGCAAATTGCCGAGCCCGACGCCGACAACGCCCGCTATTCGCGCAAGCTGGTCTGGGCAGCGCGGCTGCACGAGATCGGCACCCATATCTCGCACAGCGACATGCACCGGCATGGCGCCTACATCCTCGACCATGCCGACGCTCCTGGCTTCACGCTGGAGGAACTGCACCGCATGAGCCAGCTGGTGCTGGGCCAGCGCGGCAAGCTGCGCAAGATCGAGGACTTCCTGGATGACGAACTGTTCGCCAAGCAGCTGATGTGCCTGCGCCTGGCGGTGCTGCTGTGCCACGCGCGCCAGGATCCGGACATCAGCCCGCTGCAGCTGAACTACCGGACCCGCCAGTTCAAGCTGGCGGCTGATGCCGGCTGGGCCCGCAACTACCCCCAGTCGGCCTGGCTGATCGAGGAGGAAGTGGCCGCCTGGCAGAAATCGGGCTGGCGTCTTTCAGCCGACCTGGGTTGAGACAAAAGCCGGCAGGGCGTGGGCCCTGCCAGCACGAAAACCGGCGCTGAGCCGGTTTTTTTATTGTTGGAGGCGAACGGACTGGTGCTTGCTCGTGATCAAAGCCGGCGCGCCGAGTCCGGCCAGCGGCCGAAATCGACATAGGAGGATGCCACCGCTCCCATGTGGTGGTGGCGCCCTACCTCGTGCGAGGCGGTGGCGACCTCGGGCAGGCAGAAGCGCGACAGCCAGCCAGAAACCGACTGGAGCACTGGATTGTTGATGATGGAACGGAACATGATTCCCCCTTGCTCTCTTTAACCGTATATATTGTTTATACCGGAAAAGACGATTTTCGTAACCCGGGGGAAACCCTGAGACTGGGGACATGGAACGCAAAAAAGCGCCCCGGGAGGCGCTTGGCTTGCTCCATCCAGGCGGGGCTGGCCCGCCTGATCAGGATCAGAAGCTGTGACGGACGCCGACGGCGAAGGTCTTGTTCTTGCCGAGGTCGGCACCGGTGCTGTCGTTTTCCTTCTTGATGTGCTTGTAGCCGACATAGGCGTCGGTGCGCTTGGTCAGCACGTAGTTGGCGGCCAGGGTGTAGCCGGTGGACTTAACATCGCCATTGGCAGCAACAGCGTCAAACTTGGAATTGGCATAGCCGAAG
>CAZJQH010000007.1:0-27929 GCA_964547895.1 uncultured Chitinophaga sp.
GCCCTTGCAGCATCAAGCGCCACTCAAACGGGTTCTGAAAGCGGTTCGGGCGCCGCGCGAACAAGCGGTACAGCCAGTGCGAGCGATCTTCGGTGCGCGTGGTGCCGTCCGGCCGGTTGCGGAACAACTGAAACGGCATGATGGCAAAGGACTGCGCCAGCACCCGCACGCATGCGAACACGGCCGTGAGAGCCATCGCCTCTTGCGGGCCAACCGCCACGCCGGACGCGGTTCGCGCGTACAGCGGCATAAACCAGAAGTCACTGCCGGGGCCTGAGCGGCTGCCGCCACCCATGCCTTCCACGGCAGCCGAAAGGCGCGTGACGAACATCAGGCGCCCTCACCCGGCCTGGCCGCGCCGCCCATGGGCTTGCCACCGTCATACAGCCCGGCCAAATACGCCGTCGCCAGGTTCAGCACCAGCAGCAGGCCGCCAGCCACCGCCACGCCCCAGCCCGGGTGAATGATGACGCCACCCGCGAGCACCATGAGCCAGCCAAGCAGCAGGCACAGGTTGAACAGCTTGATGTTCATGGTGTTCCTCGCGGCCCTCAAGCGGCCATCACTTCGTCGTCGGCGCAGATCGCCAGATCAGGCGCCAGCACCATCAGCGCGGCAGCGTTGAACAAGGCCACCACGCAGTCGATCTTGCAAGCGCCGGCCGCCTGCTTCGTGATCGTCACCGCGTTGCCGCGCGCCTCGACCTTGGCGTTGCCGACGCTCCAGGCCATCATCGGCTGGCCGCTGTGCAGCAGTTGGGCATTCGCCAAGCGCCGCTCGACCGTCTTGATCGTGCCGGTCAGCCGGTAGCCCTGCGGGATGCCGATGATCCGGTCTTTGCCCTGCGCGTCCTGGTCAATGCCGGCGTCGATCAGGGCCGCCTCGATGTCGTCAATGCCCACCGGGTCAACGCCGACCTGCAGCAGCTTGCCGCTGCGCTCCAGTTGCTTGGCCAGATCGACCACGCCCTCGACATCCTCGCCCACCGTCTCGGCGAGCACCAGATCGCCGGCTGCCATGAAGTCTTGCCAGCGTGCCGCCTCGGACTTGCGCCGCTCCAGCGCCACCGGATGCGCCCAGGCCCGGCCCCAATGCAGCCAGTCACCCGTTTCGGCATCGCGGCCCAGCACCGCCGCGCCAAGCCAGTCATCCAGGCCGCCGCCGTCGATGCCAATCATGAGCACGTCGCTGCGCTCGATGATGTCTTCCAGCGTCAGCGGGCGGGCGGCGCGTTGCCAGAAGTCGGCGCCGGTCCAGCGGTTGGCGCGCAGTCGAAGACCGATCTCGACATTGAGGTGCTTGGCCAGGAACTGCTGGAAAGCGCCGTCCGTTCGCGCCGACAGCTTGCGGATCTGGTCTTCGATCCACACCGAGCTGACCGAACGCCCGAGGTTTGGATTGCTGATCTTGAAGTTCTCGGGCTGCAGGTACGCCTTGGACTCGATCATGTCCTCAGGGAACTCATACAGCACGCCCAGCGAGCGCGGATCGTGAACCTTGCCGTCGCGCACGTCGCGGAAGTAGTCCAGCTTCTCCTTGAAGACGCCGGCCGGGGGATCGTCGCTTTGCGTGGTCAGGTAGATGACCCAGCCCTCGTTGCGCGACACCTGCCCGCCCAGCGCCTCCATGAACATCGCCTCGGCGTTGGCGCGCTTGCCGAACAGCCAGTGCTCATCCACCAGCACCCGGCCCGACTTTTTGCCGGATACCGTCTCGGCCTCGGCCGCCACCACCTTCAGGCAATTGCCGTTGATGCGATGCGTGATGGTCCGAACATGATCTTGCACATGGAACAGCGCCGACAGCTCCTCGTCTGCTCGCACCATGGCTGCGGCCGGCTTGAACGAGTTGCCGGCGACTTCCACTGTCGGCGCCAGAATCAGGTGCTCCTCTTGCTCGCGCCAGCACAGAATGAGCGCGGTCAGCATGATGCCGGCCGCAATCGTTGACTTCGTGTTCTTCTTGCTGATGAGGAGGTAATACTCGCGGATCAGTTGGTCGCCGGTTTCGGCATCGTAGGCGCCGAACACCGCAGCCACGAAGTCAAAAACCCACTGGTCCGAGCACTCGCCGAAGGTCGGGCGGCCCGGCAAGTCCACCACGCGCAGCGACTTGAAAATGGCTAAAGCCTGCTCGGCTTGCTCCGAATAGATCGGCGCCGGGATGATTGATTGGCCGGCGCGCAGCCGGCCGGCCCAATCCGGGCAAGCAGTGGTCCAGGTCGGCACCGATCAGACCTTTTGGCCGCCGGCCGCGACCAAGCGAGGCGGCGCAGCAGCAGCGAAACGGTTGCCGGACGCCGCCTTCTTGGCTTTGTCGGCCTGCTCCTCCTTCTTGCCGCCATCACCGCGTTTCGTGTGCGTGTACTGCACAGCCGCAATCGCGGCCCGGACCTGCAGCGGGCTGGCTTCCCGGAAGCCTAGAGCGACCTCCTGCAGCATCCGCAGCATGCTGTGCTCTCCGGCATCAAGCTGGTCGAACACGCGCTTGCGCTCCTCGGGCTTTTCGACCGGGACGGCAGGCGTTGCGCGCTGCTCAGGCTTTGGTTTCGGCTTCCGCCCGGCCCCAGGCCTTGGCCCGCCGCTTTTTCCCTTGACTCCGGCCATTTGATTGCCTTTTGATTGGGGGCTTTTTTCCGTGCGTGGGCACCGAGGGCGTTTCCAGCCGGTCCGACCCCAGGGATTCACCCCCCCCATCCCGTCCAGGCGGCCCCAGGATCGACGATCGCCCGCGCGGCAGGGGTCGCGCCTCACCATCCGCGTCGCGCGCTCCTGCGGGCGCTGGCAGATCGGCCCGCCGCGGCGCCCAGCGCCCGCCGCCCGGGTCAGCCCCGGCCCTCGATCGGCCCCGGCTGCCACTCGGACCAGACGGCACCGGTTGCCCTGGTCGCCTCCTCGTCCCTGGTCTTCGCCCTGTGGTGCGCCAGGCACAGCGCCTGCAGGTTCCTGAGCTGGTCCGATCCGCCGGCCCACAGCGGCCTGGCGTGGTCAACTTCCCGCGCCAGAGTGACGTGGCCGAAACGCGCGCAGGCTTGGCACAGCCCCTGGTCCCGCTCGATCACCTGGCGCCGGATCTCCTGCCAAGCGCTGCCCCTGGTGCGGCTGCTGGTGGTGGTGGCTGTCGGGCCGCGCCTGGATGGCAGGGTGGCCATCGAGCGCTTCAGCATCTGCACCATGTAGGCCCCTGATGATGCGCGCGCCCGCCGCCGCGCCGACAGGGGAGGCCCGCGGCCAGCTTGTCACCACGTCGCGCGCTGCTGCTGTTTGCCCACCTGCAGCCGGGGCCGCGCGCTGGCTGCGGCCGGGCGGTGCGGCGGCAGCGCATGCGGCGCGGGTTTTCGACGCCCCAATGCAAAAGCCCCGCACAAGGCGGGGCAGTCATGCGGCAGCGCTGAATGGCTGCCCTGAGGCGGATTGTCGGCGCGGTCTATCCGGGCTAAGCCGGCCGGGCCGCGCGTCCTAATTGCGCGCAGTGTAGCAGAATCGGGCTTTTGTCAAGCCCTGCGGCGCTTCTCGGCCCGCTCCTCGCGCTTCGCGGTGCACGCATCCATCGCGGCCTTCACCTGCGGATACAGGGGATGCGACGGGATCACGCGGATCGTGTCGCTCTCGAAATAGTCCGTCATGGTGTCGGTGTGGTTCTCGACCGAGAAGCACTCGCGCACGGCGGCAGAGAAGCGCTCATAGTCCCTGGCATAGATGGTGATGGTGCCAGCCGGAAAGCTCTTGAGCTGGCTGTCGCTGTACCAGGCGCGCTGCAACTTGGCGCCCTTTGCGTCTTTGATGCCGTTCCAATAGAACACCGGCGGGGCCTTGATGATGCGAGCAGCTTCGGCCCGCTCGAAATTCTGGCGGCCGACAAGCTCGGCGGCCTTCATGTTTGCATCCCGCAGGATTGCGGCCGCTTCGAGCTGCGCCAGATACGGGGCGCCGTGAACCGGCCCGGTGAGGATCACCCGGACTGCGCACCCGTTGCGCATCTCAGGCGTTCCCATGGCGCCGATGGGGAACCTGGCGATTCGCCGCCCGTCCTCAAGCACGATATCGGCATACTGACCCCATTGGTCGGACTGCACCGAGACGATTGCACCCCGGCCGGCAGCGTTTGCCATGTCGCCTGTGTAGTCCACGCCAAAGCCGCGCAGAGCGGCCAGGGTGTCGGCGTCAAGATTGGTGCGGATGTTGCGGATCATGCGAACTCCTAAGAGTGCCGGCCATCCGGGCCGGCGTCGGTGCGTGCGGCTGCACTGGCAAGCACCCCGGCGGGCGCTTGGCGGTGCGGTCACTCCCCCATCATCGCGCGCCACTCTGCGCGCACAGCCTCAATCGCATCGGCCAGGGTGTCATAACAATTGACCCATGCGCCATCCAGATAAGCCGCCCACTGGCCAATCTCGCCATCCCATCGGATGACCGCCGACGATTGCAGATCGGCGCAGTGCATTTGCTTGGTCTTCATGTCGCCCCGCCCTCAACGGCCGATGATGCGAGCGAGGATGCCCCGGCGCTGCTGCTGCGGCTGCTGCCGCGGCTTGACCGGCTGCAGGGCATAGCGCCCGACAGTCCAGCCGCGGCGCTCAAGCCAGGCCATCGTGCTGTATTGCGTCTCGCGCTCCAGCTCAAGCGCTGCGGCCAGGTCAGACATTTTTGCCATGATGTACCCCGTAAGGTGCCGGGCTCCGCCCGGTGTCGGTATCGCTGGATGCCAGCGGTAAATTTGAGCGTCTTGAGACAGTTCAGGCGACAATGGCGACGATGCGTCCAGGCGAGATTTCGCCTGCGCGGAACCCACGGACTGCGATGCGGGCAATGGCCCTCGCCCCGCCGTCATCATCAGACCAAAATTTCGCGGCCGGCGCGTTGCGCTCAAGCTCGCCGATGAGCGAGTCATATCCGCCGCGCACGTAGAACTCATCGCGAAGCTCGGCCGCCCGTTCGGGCAGGCGGTAGCTGGCGGCGATCGTTGCGACAGCCTCGGCGGTGCAGGCGGTGGTGCCCATGTTGCGCTCTCCAGTTTCGTTATCGATGTCGCTACTATAGCGCCTCGCGCTATCGCGTCAACATCAAGCCTAGTGCCTTTTTGCATTTAGCCGACTGCAGAATCGCACGTTATTCCACGTTGCCAGCCTGTAGCCCGGTGCGCTACATTATCTCCACTGCAGCACGTCGCGGCAGCCGATGCCCCAGGTAGCGGGCAAGGGAGATACCACCATGAGCGAGTCCACCACCTACCGCGCCGCGTACCTGGCCCGAGGCGCTGGCGTAGTCCTCACCCGGCCCGAGCACGCCGGCCTGTCAGATGCCGAACTGCGCGCGGCAGCGCTGGCCGAAGCAATGCGCGCGGGCTTGATCGGCGACGATGCCGAAGCGAACCAGCTGACCGCTGAACAGTTCGCTGATGCCTTGGTGGTCGGCGACTGGACCGAGTAAGCCTGACCTCAGCCACGCAGCGCCTACCCGGGCGCTGGTGAGTGGGGCCAATCGGCACACCGGGACGCCTACCCGATCAATCAGGCAAGGGAGATTCCGCTATGAGCAAGATCATCATCGAGACCGGCAAGACCTACGAGTGCCGAGACGGGTCTGTCTTTCGCGCCATCGAGGTGACGCGGCACGAAGGCAGGACTTACCGCGTGCGCGGCGAAGACGAAAAGGGCCGCATTACCTGGCGCAGTCTGAAGGGCCGCTTTGACAAAGCGCCGCATCACCTAGACGTGGTGCGCGAGCGCGCCTGACCCCATGCACAGCGCCGCGGGCCGGCGCTGCAGCATGTGGCCACCGCCACCCGATGCCCGGCGGCCCCGGGCGCTTTTTGGAGCACTCCATGCACACCCTCGACACCCTGCGAGCCATCGTCGCGCGCATTGATGCCGCAGTCACGCCCGCCGAGTGTGATGCGATCTGGCTTGACCTAATGGGGCTGGAATCGGTGGACTACGCTGACGAAGCCGGCGCACAGTCAATCGACGATGCGCGCGACATCCTGCGCGATTGGGTCCGTGAGGAATGCCACGCGCACGGCATCCATTGTGCCGATGTCGGACTGACCCAGCATTGACCCCATCCGCTAGCCCGCGCGCTGCGGGCTATGGGATGGCGCCATGCGCCCCGATGCCGGCCGGCTGCCGGCGCTCTCTGGAGCCTCACCATGCCCCGTCAGACCATCACCACCACCCGCGCCGATGGCACGCGCTCGACTTACACCCTGCAACCCGGCAGTACGGTACCGATCCAGCTTGATGCGCTCAAGCCCCTCAAGCCCGCCCGCATCAAGGCCGACCGGCGGGTGTACCCGAAGTACAAGCCCGGCATGAGTACGGCCGAATATGTCGCGCTGTACCAGGCGACAAACAACAGCGGCATGAGTTGCGCCGACTTTTGGCAGCCGCTGAACACTGCGCCGGCCGCAGGCTATGCCGGGATCGACACGGTAGAGCATGACATCACCGACGAGCTGGCCGACGTGGCGCCGGCCGCGCCGATGGTCGATCCCGTGGCCGCGCCTGCGCCCGTGGCCGAAGCCGCGCCGGCCGCGACGGTGTTAGCGCCGGCCGCACCGAGTGCCGTCCCCGATGCCCTGCCGTGGCAGATCCTGGCCGCGCGGCCGACCGCAACCTATGCCACCCCGGCGCGGACGATCGGCGTGCACGAATGGGTGTGCGTGGTCTACGCGCACGAGACCTACGGGGCGTGCACCGACTACGTGTGGCGCCGCGTCGATCAAAACCGCAGGGCGTTCCGTCAGGGCCGCGAATGGCCGACCTATGACAGCAACCGCGGAAACTACGGGCAGCCGGCCACCCTGGCGAAGCTGTACGCCGAGCATGAAACCGAGATCCGCGCAGCGCTGGCCGCGGGCCGGCCCTCCCCGCTGCATGCGTGGCAGTCCGCAGCAGCGCGCGCCAATGTCACCCCGGTGCAGACGGCTGCCGAGGCCGACAGCCTGACCGATGCATGCGTCGATCGTTTCGGCACGTCTGACCCTGCCGCATGCGTGCACCTGGCCGCGTTTGCCGATTGGCACCGGGCAGCGCTGGCCGAGATCCGCGGATGGTCCGGCCCGGCCGCGCCAGCGCAGCATGCGCCGGAGCCTGCGCCGGCTGCCGAGCCTGCTCCAGCATGCGCGCCCGCTGCTGTGCCGCGCTTGACTCCGGCCGCGCCATCAGCAGCCGCGCCGAGCATGCCGCGCCGCATGCCCGAGGCCCCGGCAATCCTGGCCGATGCGGTGGCATCCAGCGCGCGCCCGGCGCCGGGTCCGGTGCCTGACGATGGCGAAGCACAGTCTGCCGCCAGGCTAGGTGCGCATCATTGGCGCGACGGCTGCGCCGAGCTGGCCGACTGGATGATGCGGCGGCAGCTGCATTGGACGGATGCCCAGGTGCACGCCTACCAAGCTGGATACCGGGCCGCCGCAGGCGATCCGCCCTCACCGGCCGGCCCCGGCCCCGGCTTGACCGGCCCGACCGCGGATGCACCGGCCCGGGGCGTCCGGCCGCTGGCCAGCGCGCTGGAGCACTCGATTCCGGCGCCCGGGGGTACCCCGTATGGTGGCATTCCAGATCCAGCGCCGGCCGGACCGGCTGGCCAGGCCGGTCCGGATGCTGCCGAGCTGGTCGCGCGATCCCGTCCCGGGCTGTGGCTGGCCGAGTGGCTGGCAATCCGGCGGGCGCTGTCGGCCGGCCCGGCGATCCGGCCGCGCGGTGCGGCGCCGGCCCGCGATGCACCGCGGCGGGGCGCCCGGCCGGCTTCCAGCGCGCCGGGGGCACGTTGGCGCGGGCCTGGGGGTATCCCCTATGGTGGCATTTGCTCGGATGGCGTGGTGCTCTCGCCTCGGATCGTCTCGCCACCTGGCGATCACCCTCAAGCTCCAGGCTTCTCGCCGACTGCGGCGCCGGCCGTCGAATTCTCGGCGCGGCGCCGGCCGGAATCGAGCCGCGCGAAACGCGAGCAGCCTGCAGGCGCCCGCGCGGCCTTGGCAGGCGCTGGATGCTGGGCCAAGCGGCGGCCGATTTGGCCGAGCACGGTCGGCGCCGCGTTCCCCCTAGCCATCGGCCGGCCCTGGCCGGATGGCTGGCTGCGCACCGTCGCGGGGCGTTCGGCGGCCGGGCTGGCGCGTTTCGGGCATGCTTGGCCGAGTGGCGCCCCACCCTCTATAGCGACATCGCGGGCGCTGCAAGGCGACGAATGGTGCCCGCGGCGCGACACCTATCGTTCATCGGCCCTCGTCCAGCCGCTGCCGGGCGCCCGCGCGGGCCTGGCGGGCATCGGCCGGCCGGCTGGCGGCTTGGCCTGGGCGCACCGCTCCGGGGCGTCCGGCGCCACTCCTGGCGCGTTTCCGGCCGTCCGCTGCACGCCCCCGCCCACCCTCTATAGCGACATCGGTGCACCGCCCTGGCGCGCGCCGGGCGCCTTCAGCGCGTTGGCGGGCCTTCCTGCCGCACGCCCACCCACCCCCTATGGCGACATTCGACATCCATTGATCCCCGCGAAGGACAGGCCATGACCTCGAAGAAGTACGGCTGGCAAAAGCGCTGGCAGGTTGACCGGGCGGCCGGCAAAGCCGAGCACGACACCGGACTACAGATCACCATGGTCGGCGGCCAGCCGCAGGCCATCAACGCCGATGACGTGCAGGCCTCGCTGTCGGTCAAGCACGGCCACAACGCGCCCGAGATGGTGCGCCGGCTGCTGAAGGAGGCGCGCATCCTGCTGGTGCAGGCCCAGCGCGTGGACCCCCTATGACGACATTGGCAAACCCCCCCTCTATAGCGACATCGGCACAGCCCGAGGTCATCGAGATACTGGCCGACGTGCCCGAGCCGACGCCTGAGCGCGTGTTGTCGGCGCGCAAGGCGGCTGGCCAGAGTCAAGCCGAGGCGGCTGCGCTTGCCGGGTACAGCGACAAGATGCGCTGGTCGAATCTGGAGCGCGGCGTTACCACCATGGATCGGCCGCGCTGGGCGATGTACCTGCTGGCCATCGGCGCCCATCCGGCGCTGCAGGTGGTTCGGCGGCGGATGCTGGCGGTGGAGTAGTCCCCGCTTCGCGCCTTGTCTACCATCAATCCGCCGCAGCCTCTGCGCTGCGCAAGTCATCCAGCCGGCGCAACAGCTCAGGCGGCGTTGGGCTCGTCGGCTGCTCCTGGCCCATCAGGGCGGCGCGGATGCCGGCAGCGGCGGCGCTCACCTGGCGTTGCATTTCGGCCATCAGGTCGGCAGCGAATCTTGTCTCGGTCAGGGAATCACCGAGGATGTCTCGCCGATGGCCGCTTCCCTTGCATGCCGGGCACGGTCGCTCGGCATCGCCCTTGTAGCGGCTGCCCAGGATGCCGGTGCCGTCGCACTTGTGACACGTCTCGTCCAGCCACACGTCCAGCACGCGGCCGGCCAGCCGCAGCGCTGATGGCGACGGGATGGAACGCTTCGGGTTGCCGGCCATCTTGACGGCCAGCACGCCCAGCGCCTGCTTGGCTTCGTTCAGCGTGCTCAGGCCCAGCAGGATGAACGCCCGCGCGCTTTGGATCTCGGCCGGCGTGCGGCGCTCGATGGCGGCGGCTTCCAGCGCCAGCGCTTCGGCGTCGTGATGAAGGCCCATCTTGGCCATCCTGTCGGCTTTGGCGCGCAGCTCGCGCTGTTCGTCAATGCGCCGCGGCGCAATCTGGCCAGCGTGCTCCAGTTCGCCCCGTACGATGTCATATTCGGACCGCAGGCGCAGCAGCATGGCGCCGACGATCTCGCGCTGCAGGCCGGCGGCCAGCACGATGCGCTCAAAGCCCGTGCCGCTGCTGATGGCGGTGGCGTAGCGCTCCTCAATCCCCGGGCGGTCGTTGCTGGTCGTCATCGTCTTGGAGTAGCTGGAAGTCAAAGGGAATCTGCGCCGTCGTCCTGGCGTTGCGCGGCCGGGCAAACAGCACGCAACGGCTGCGCTTGGGTGCTTCGCGTTTGGGCATCAGGCCCTTCAGGGCCGCGCACTTCGGCCCGAATGCGGCCGGCCCGCCGCTGGTGCGAACCACGGCCGCCGGCTCGCGCAGCAGCACCCGGCCGCACATGCAGCAGCGCAGCATGTCGGCTCAGGCGCGGATGGCGCTCATGCTGTCGATGACGGCGCGCTCGGCCTGCGTCAGCCCGCGGACGACGTACCAAGCACCCGGGCGCAGCGACGTATCCACGATGATTTCCGTGGGCGCCTCGCGCTGGTTCAGCCGCGCGACCTCCGCGGCCCGTTGAATGGCGGTCTGACCCGGCACGCTGGCCCGTCGTTGCGCGGTTGGCCTGCCGTTCATCGCTTGGCCCCCAGGCTGTTGAACGTCACCGGCTTGGCGTCGCCCAAGGGCTGCTGGATCGCCGTGATCTGGATCAGGTTCGACACATGGCCATCGTCGATCTGCTCCAGGATGGCCACGGCTACGCGCCGCAAGTCCTCCGGCCGCCCGGCCAGATTGAACGGGCCGTCAATCAGCGCCCGGGTGGCGCCGTGTTCGATCAAAAGTCTCATGACGTGCTCCTTGCCGGTATGCGCCGGCTAATTGGTTGCCAAAGCGCGCACACAGCCATCGCAGCCACCTCGGCCGATCCGTGCTGCCTGCACACCAACTTACCGCCTGATCCGGCATCGCTGTACTTGCACCGTGCGCAGCAGTCGGCGCGCTGGGTGGCCGGGATGTACAGGGCCGCCTGCAGATGACGTGATTGGGCCGGGCCGTTGCTCATGCGAGCCATTGCCTTCCGTAGTGCGCAATCAGCAGCGCTTCAGCCCGGTTGTGGTGCTTGGCCAGCGTGATGGGCGCATAGTGGTACAGGCCGAGCGCCAATTCGCGGTGCCGCCGCTTCCAATCGCTGTCCTTCTCGCCCTTCTCACGCTTCAGGCCCATCTTTGCTTTCCATGTCGCCGGCTTGACCGTGCTCACTTGATCCGCCCGCACGATGTCGATCGCGCCCAGGATCAGCATGGCCGTGCCGCACAAACTGCCCACCGTCTGGATCGCGTTGCCAACGCCCTGGATGCCAACTTCTTCGACGACGAAATGCACCGGCTCCGATGGGTGCCACAGACCGCGCAGGGCGACGACGAGCGCGCGGATGTCAATGCGGCGCGCACCGACGCTGGCGTATTCCATGGGCTTCGTGGGCAGGTCGATGATCTGCACATGGCCGCCGGGCGCGATGGCTGCGGCGGCACCAGTCAGGCCGGGGTCAATGCCGATGAAGATCACACCTCACCTCCCTCGGAATCCGGGGCATCGCTGCCACAGGCTGGCCAGGTCTGTGCCGATTGGAATTGGCCCCTGGGATCGGTAACCAAAGGCTCGGCTGGCGTTGTGGCATGCGCGGCCTCGGTGGTGCGTGCATTCCGTGCACCGGCCTCCGTCTTCGTCCTCCACCGCTTGCACTGGCTCAGGCGATGACCGCTGTCTTTGCACAGGGGGCATGTCATGCGGCCGCCCGCACCAGCTCAAACACCGACCGTGGCCCGGCGGGCATCAGCGGCATTGCCTTGTTGGCAGGGACGATGACGCGGCGGAACGGCAGCAACTCGCGCGCCAGGGCGCCACAGTCATCTGCAGAAGCCTTGGCGGCATCTGCCTCGCGCTGCGCGAGCAGGACGCGCCGAGCCGCTGCCGGCGAGTAGTACCGGGTCCATCTGGTCCAGCCGACTGGCGCAACCCGCCGCTGCACAGCCAGCAGCGCCAGCAGCCATTTCATCCGGTGAGCCGCCATCGGCATGACAGCCAGCATGTCAGCCCTGGACATCCCGAGATCCCCACTGACCAAGACGTGGCGCTCGATCTCATCCAGCTCGGCCGCGGTGTGCACATAGGTCGTGCCGCCCTTGGGCTTGGGGCCGGTCTTGCTCATGCTGCGGGCCTCCATGCAAACACCGACGAGTTCGGGGCGCCATCGGTGCGCCTGATGACGGCGCGCTTGATCGCCTGGGGTGACACGCCAAGCTCGCGCGCCCAATCTGCATGAGGCCGGTCACTCAGCATGATCTGCCGAGCCAATTCTGTGGTGACCTTCGTCCGCGAAGCGGCGCTTGCGCGGCACGCCTTGATGCGCTTCAAGTCGCCTTTCATGGTGCCCTGCTCGCGTACCCACTGGCCATGCTGGGCACGGGTGCCTTGGCGCATGTGCTCGGGATTCAGGCACAGCTTCTGGCAGCAGGTGCGCCAGACAATGCGATTTTTCTGCACCGGCTTGCCTCTCCAGAACTCGAACGCGATGCGGACCATGCTCAAGTTCCGACCGCGAATATGGGCGTGCGGCACCTTGGCGCCACCGGCGACGCTGAAGCGCCAGATCCAGCACTCGGTGTCCTCGTTGACTTCGCACCGTGCCTTGATGCCGGCAAGGTCGGTGATAGCGCCCAACATCGCGCCGATCCGGCGGTTCAGCCGGGAACCTTCAGCGGCTGCCGGCGACGGCCGTGCCGTGCTCTCGGCGTAAGCCTGAAGCGCCGCCGCATCCAACCCAAAGCGCCGATGCGAGCGGCGATCCTCGCCGGCCGCATGCCGCACGCCAGCCACGTTCCACCAGCCTTCGCGTGCACCGCGGTTCAGGTAGTCCGCGGCCTTCTTGCGCGGGCGCCCAATCATCTCTGCGGCATCGGCGATCGACACCAGCCGCCCTTCTGCCATCGCTTTCAGCAGCTTGCTCTTGTAGCCCTTGTGCCCGCTCACGCCGCCTTCTCCGTTTCCACGTTTCCCTTCGGAACACCGACATCAGCCGGCCTCCGCTCTTGTTGACCCCCGCATGCCAGCGCTGCGCGCGCCCAGGCCTTCCGGTCGTCGCTGGCGCAGGGATCGGCCAACACGCGCCGCGCGATCACCAGCACCTGGTTTTGAGTCCAAGCGTTCATTCCGCTCTCCCGCTGAAGCTGATGGCCGATGCGCCGTATTCGCCGACAAACTGCTGGGAATCGCGGTCAAACCACAAATTGATGCCGCCCTCCCACTCGCCGTTGCGCTGCTTGGCGACGATCAGTGCCGCGTCCGGGTCGGCCTCCTTGCGCTGGTTGCGCTCGGCCTTGTTGCGCCAGACCAGCAGCACGTTGTCAACTTGATCGGTGATCGAGCCCGACCCCTTGACGTCGGTCTTGTCGGGCTTGCGCAGCTCGTTCTCCAGCTTTCGGATGTGGTGCACCAGGTGTACGTGGATGCGGTAGTCGCGGGCGATCGCGGTCAGCTCGTCCACAAAATCCTTCTGGCCGTTGTAGTCGTCCTCGCCCTTGACGCACTTCATCAGGCTGTCAATGAAGACGTGCTGGATGCCAAGCTCCTTGGCGCAGTACCGCGTGACGGCGGCCACTTGGTCGGCAGCCACGGTGCCCTGCTGGTCGTAGAACCACAGGCGCTGGTCGGCGGCGATCTGGAATTGCTCATAGACCTCGCGCACCGCCCCGATGGCGTCAGCCGCGGCACTGAACTCGGCCTCGGCGTTGAACCCGACCCACTGGCGCAGCATGCGCTCCAGGGTGCGGTGCGGCTTCATCTCGAAACTGGCGATGCAGCATCGCTGGCCGGCCATCAGCAGATCCAGCGCCACCATGCCGGTCATCAGCGACTTTCCGTGGCCGTTCACGCCCGCCCACAGGCTGACCTCCCCCGGCCGGAAGTGAAACAGCTGCCGGACCTTCTCCCAAGGCAAGGCCTGCCCGACCATCTGGCGCGGCTTGCCCAGCCGCTCGATCAGCTCAGCGACGTACTCGCGCGCCGGCTTGACCCGCTGCTTCGCCTCGGTCTCGCGGACGTAGGCGCTGAAGTCGATTTCGTCGGGAACGATGATGTTCACGCGGCAGCCTCCTGAGACAGTTCTTCGCACTCAACATCGCCATAGGGGCCTACCACCACCGCCACGACCGCCCGGGAACCGGCCTGGATCAATGCCTGAGCGATTTTTTTGACCCGGTGGCTACTACCCCCTTGCACCACCGCTCGCAGGCCAACAGAGAAGCGGAAATCCAATCCGCTCACCAGCTCCTCGTCCTCGACCTCGACCTGGGCCATGTGCGGCGTCTCCACCGCCCAATCGCGCCATTGCTCGGAAGCGTCGTGACCTGCCCAGACGAACACGATCCGCGGGCGACGGCGACGCAGGCGCATGGCGATCAATGCCTCGTGGCCGCGCATCAGACAAACCCCGCCTCGGCCGTGAATGGGGCTTGCGTTCCGCCGTCTTCCCATCGCCGGTTGTTGAGGTAGACCAGCGGCGCTTCAACGTAGCCATTGCGCCACTTGTCGGTCAAGGCCTTGGCCTGGATGTCCGTCAGGATCTCCTGCAGGCAGCCCGATGCACCGATGGCATCGAACTTCTCCCGGCACTTGGCCTTGTCCTGCTTTCGGTCGTTCTTCGGCCAGGCATCCCAGAACGCGTCAAAGGCGTCGTCAGACGCGACGCGTGGTTCCTTTCCTTTCCTTCCTTCCTTCCCTTCCGCTTTCACGCGTGGTTCACGCGTGCCTGACGCGTTGGCCTCGCGTGCCGGAAAAACGCTGTCTGACTCCCGGTTGTTGATGACTTGGTGCCGCTTGAAACTCGGAATCTCGGCATAAGTCCGGCCGCCGGATTCGTACAGGACCACCAATTGGCGCTCGATCAGCTCGGTGGCCAGCGTGTCAACGTCGCAATCGTCGCCGGGCAGATACCTCAACTTCAGCGTGCGCGGCTTCCACTCCAGGCGTCCTTCACGGTCGGCCTCACACCACAGTGACACGTAAAAGAGGCGTGCAAGCGGCGACATCGACACGATGTCTTCGCTGGTAAAGAATTCTGGTTTGATCGTCCTGATTCGAGCCATCAGCCGCCCTTTCTGCTGTTGGGCCGCAGCCGATACGCAGCCACCCGCGCGCCAGAGGGCGTCTGCACCGTGCGCTGGTCAAACTCCAGCCCCTCGCGCCGCCACTCGCTGATGCGCTGCGACAGACTCAGGATGCCCACCCACTGCAGCGCGATGACAGGCGTCACCCAGCGCCGCGACAGCAGCGCCAACAGTTCGCGTTTCTTGGTCATGACTGGCCCCATCCACGTCCGGTGTTGATGTCTCGCCAGATGCCTGCTGCCGCAAACCCGGCGCCATACGGGCGCTCATCCGGCCCGCACTGGTATCGAGGGTCATAGCCCGCAGCGATGCCGACGGTGGTCTTGCCGCCGCTAGGAAAGACCGGCTTGCCACGCGGCGTGTTGTCGCCCTTGATGACAACCGGCGCATCGGTGCTCGGCTTGGGCGGCACCACCAGCTTGTGCCCCGGCCTGCCAATGGCACGGGCCAAGGCAGCTTGCTGCGTAGGCGTGGCGCCAATACGCCGAACAGGGCTTTCGGCATCGGCCAGGTATGGTTGGGCAAGACCCACTTCGGCCAGTGCGGCGCGGCCCGCATCGGTGATGACAAACCGCAGTCGCTCGCCCTTCTCGCGCGGCAGTCGCTGCAGCAGGCCGCGATCCTGAAGCACGAAAAACTGATTGCTGACGTTCCCGGCCGTGATGTTGAACGCCTGTTGCGCGTCGAAGCTCGTCAGGCCGCCCTGCCGCATCGCCATCTGTAGCATGCGGGCGCGCATGGTCACCTTGCCATCGAGGCGAAGATTCAGGCCAAAACGGTCGGTCATCAGGCTGCCTCGGCGCTGAACAGGTCCGCAGTGGCCGGCGTGGCGACGCTGGCAAGGTTGGCGACGGCCTGGCGGTAGTAGCTGGCCTTCAGCTCAACACCCACAAAGCGACGGCCCAACTCCAGCGACACATAGCCCTCGCTGCCGATGCCCATGAACGGCGACAAAACGATGTCGCCCGGGTTCGTCCATAGCATCACGCCGCGCCGGATCACGTCAAGTTGCAGCGGGCAGATGTGGCGCTCGTCATCGTGCTCGCGTGCACTGCGGAACTGCAGCGTGTCGGATGGGTTGATGTCCATCCAAACCGGGCTAGCCACCTTCTGCCAGAGATCAACCGGGTAATCGTCTGCAGAGTGGCGAACACGCTCCGACTCGCCGGGCGCGCGCACCGTGATGAGGTAATCGGGGATGCCCTGGCGGCACATGGCGGCGTTCTCTCGCACGCTCTTGTGCAGCAGCCCCAGCGCCTTGGTGCGCTGCATCGCGGTCACCGGGTCTTTCCAAATGGTCACCTTCGAGTGGAAGATGAAGCCGTGCCGCTGGAATGCCCGCAGCAGCTCGCCGGGAAAGTCCTTCAGGCCGATGTACCCGTCGCGCTCCTTGCTGGTCGGCAGATCCATGCAGTGGAAGCTGATATCCCGGCCCGGCATCATCACGCGAGCCAGCTCGGCAATCAGGAAGTCAAAGTGCGCGAAGAACTCGGCGTCGTTGCGCACGTTGCCCATGTCGCGCGGGCTGTTGGAATAGGTATACAGCGACGCGAAAGGCGGCGAGAAGATCGAATAGCCGATGGAGTGGTCAGGAAGCCCCTTCAGGGCCTCGACGCAATCACCATGGATTGCGGTATAGGTGTCGGTGACAACTTGGTCGATGCAGTTCATGCGGCTCTCCTGAGAAACGCGGGCACCGCCACACGGCGGCCCGCGTCATAGCTGTTGGTCTCCCGCACCGCGCCGCGCACTTGCGCCATCACCGCGCCGCGGGTCTCTGTGCTCAACGCCTCGGCCATGGCCAGGGCATCGCGCTCCTTGCGCTTGAGGTTTGCCACCACGGCGCCTTCTGCGCTGCTGGCGAGCACATGCACATGCACGTCGCGGCGCTGACCGAAGCGCCAGCAGCGGCGCACGGCTTGGTAGTAGCTCTCGAAGCTGTCGGTGACGCCGACAAACGCCATGCGCGCGCAGTGCTGCCAATTCAACCCAAACCCCGCGATGCTTGGCTTGGTGACCAGCACGCGGACGCGACCTGCAGCAAAGTCAGCAAGCCGTTGTTCTTTGACTTCCACGTCATCGGCGCCGGCAATCTGCACAGCGCCGTCAATCGCTGCCGTCAGCGCGTCGCCCTCGGCGTTCAGGTCGCACCACACCACCCAAGGCTGGCGGTCGCTGTTCACGATGGCCGCGCAGTCGCGCACGCGGTCTTCGATCGACATCCGGCGCGCATCGCGGCGCTCGCTCAAGGTCTGCGCCTCGGTGGCGAACAGCATGCCGTTCGTAGGCATGTCGGTCTCCACGGTGTGCTCGTGCATGTGCAGTGGCGGCAGCGCATACGCCGAGTCACTGAACCCAAGATCAGACGGGCGGCGCACCAGCGCGCCCCATG
The DNA here is from genome assembly GCA_964547895.1 of uncultured Chitinophaga sp. Lineage (GTDB taxonomy): Bacteria > Pseudomonadota > Gammaproteobacteria > Burkholderiales > Burkholderiaceae_C > Malikia. The sequence goes on from CAZJQH010000007.1 coordinate 17,203, forward strand.
AGCACACCCATTGCCAGAACACTTGCCGCGCATGGCCCTTCAGCCGCCAAGTCTGCGTGTCTCCACCGTCATGCGTGAAGAACTCGGCCAGCATTTCGGCCCGGGTACAGATGCCCAGGAACTCGGCATGCGTGCCCAGCTCGGTCCAGTCGTTCGGTGCCGGCGTCGCCGTGGCGCACAGCTTGAACGGCGTCAAACGGAAAGACTCCAGCAGCGTTGCCAGCGTCTTCGTGTTGTGGTGCTTGATGCACGAGGACTCGTCCAGCACCACGGCGCCAAAAGCCTGCGGGTCAAACTTGTGCAGCCGGTCATAGTTGGTGACGGCGATGCCAACGCCTTCGGCATCGGCCTGCTCGCGGCACTGCACCGCCTCGACGCCAAGCTCAGCAGCCTCGCCGACGGTCTGCGCGGCCACCGCCAGCGGCGCCAGGATCAGGACCGGCCGTTTCGTGTGTCGGCGCACGGCATCGGCCCATGCGATTTGCATGCGACTCTTGCCCAATCCAGTGTCGGCAAAGATGGCCGCGCGACCGCGGCGTAAAGCCCATCCGGTCAGCGCCTCCTGATGGTCAAACAGCGACGCCGGCAGCGTGAAATCATCCAGCCCGGTCGGCGGCACGGTGGAGAGCTTGCGGGCAATGTAGTCGGCGTAACTCATGCCCGCGCCCTCCACCCCGCCAAAGCAGCCAGCAGCGCCGGAATAGCCAGCGCCATGCTGCTGGGCTCGGTAACACTCATTGACGGCACGCCAAACAGGCTGCCAAGGCCGCCGCGGTAGCCCGCGCGCACCTCCTGCGGCGTGTAAGGGCTGGATGGCGGAAGCGCGGCCGTGTTCGTGGCCAGCGCGACGTTCCTGCAGCTGTCAAACACGAGCACCGACCAGCGGCCCGTCGTGTAGGCGCGGGCAGCCTCGTGGCGGCCGGCGGGCCAGGCGCTGCGGTCAACAGCCCCGGCGCAGATGCGGCCGTTGCCGTAGTTCATTGAGCGCAGGTCTGCAAGTTCGGCGCCGACCATCCCCGACCGGCTGACCATGACACGCTGCCACCCGTACTGCTGGCGCACCATGTCTGCCAGCAAACGGCGCTCGGCGGCCGGGATCTCGGCCAGACGCATGACGGCCTCGGCCTGATCGCCCTGGTACGGATCGCGCGCCGGCTCCCAAGGCCCGCACTGAGCAGCCTGAGCGCCTGCCGCATAAGCCAGCAGCGCAGCGGCCAAAACGGCAGCAGCACCGGCAACAGCCCAACGCCTAGAAACAGCGGCTTTACGTTCGGGGGTGTCTTCGTAGGAGCGGTTACGAATCGACACCATTGGAGCCTGCTCGGTGTGCGCTGGCGCAATCTCCAGACGGTCCAGGCACTCCACGATCTCGATAGAGCCGAGCCAGCCATGCCTAAACGTCTTACCGACCAGCACATAGCCAGTTGCGTCAGGCTTGTAGCGCGCGCAGGTCATGCAATGCGCCCGGTCAATGCCGTCGCTGCCGACAGCGCCGTGACACGGCGAGGGGGTGTTCATGTGTTGTTCTCCAAAACGCCAACCGTCAGGCCGACTGCTGTCCAACTTGACGGCCTACCCGCCGTTTCTGTGGCTCCTTGCCGCGCCGCACCTTTTCAATGGCGGACATCAACCGCTCAAGCGTGTCAAGCGCTGGCGCCGACTTGCCCCAGCGATAGCGATAGATCGTCTTGGTGCTGACGTTTGCTTCGCGCGCCACCGCTTCCACGTTGACGCCCTGGAGCAGCCGCGCCAGCTCGGCCTTGGTTGGGATGTTCATGCCGAGCATCATAAGTCAAAGTTGTCCAACTAAACAACGGGCCGCCAGGACAAGTCCGACCAACTCGCATGGGAATATGCGGCGCATGCATTCCGACGACCTCCGTGCCACACTGGCCCGGAACCTACGAAAAAAGATTGAGCACGACCTCGGGCCGGGCGCCCGATGGTCGGTGCGGGCGTGGGCGTTGTCGAAGGGGCAGGATGTGCGCTTGATTGACCGCCTTGTCAAAGGCGAACACGCGGTGACGATTGACAAGCTTGACGATCTAGCCGCGGCATGTGGGCTGCAGCCCTGGCAGCTGCTGCTGCCCGACTTCGACCCCGCCTCGCCGGCCGATGCGCCGATCAGCGAGGACGAGCGGGCGATGCTGAAGAAGCTGCGCCGACTCTTGCACGAGTAGGCCCCTCACCCCGGGGGCGGGGTAGCCATCACAGGCTCGCAACAAAGCCCCCTAAGCTCTGTCGGAATTGGACAAGTTTGCCTTGCTGTTGGTTGGTCATGCGTGTCTAATGTGGACATCGCAACCCAACGCCCAGCATCGATGTCCACCACCCTACCCGCTCGCCCCGACCAGCGCCCGCCAGCTGGCGAGCTGCTCACCTTCACGACCTTCAACGACATCAGTTTGTGGGTGACGTATCGCGTTGACGATGGCGAGCTGATCGTCGAGCACGTCTGGATCAACGGCGCCTGGGTGGATGCATGCGCGCTGTTCGGAGAAGCGCAGTATCTGGCTTGGTGCACGGCCACCGAAGCCGACCTGTACGCCGACGCCTGCGTGATGGCAGAAGCCATCATGGAGACCCTGCCGGCGTTCGAGGCATCGCTGCTTCGCGCTGAGATGCGGAGGGCAGCATGAGCGCAGCAGACAAGCACACCCCCGGCCCTTGGGTATTCGTGCTCGGCGGCACCGGCGACTTCCCGACGTGGAGCGTCCGCATGGGCGATCTTGGCTACCTGCAACTGCCAGGCGTGGCCGGCATGGGAACGATGGACGCCAACGCGCGCTTGATTGCCGCTGCACCCGACCTGCTAGCAGCTTTGCGCCGCTGCACACAGCGCATCTTGGCCGACGAGGGCATCAACTCGCCGATCTACCGGCAGGCCAAAGCCGCGATTGACAAAGCGGAGGGCAAGGCATGAACGCGCCCACCACCGAGCGCCGGGCGACTGAAGTCGCAGCGCAGCACGCCGAAGGCGTGGCCGGTCTGGATCGCAGCATTGCGCGGCTGCGTGAGCAAATTGCCGTGAACGAGCGGCTGATGCGCCGGCCAATCGTCGCCTATCAGGTCGAGCGCCACCCGGCGCCGACAAAGCGCCAGTGGCCAACGTGGGCCGAGCGCGTGTGTGATTGGGCTCTCGCGCTGGCTCTCGGCATCGGCCTGGGCTGGCTTGCTGCACAGGGTTTTTGACATGGCCATCGTTCACCGACTTCATATGCCAGGCCGAGACACCTGCGCCGGCACCTGCGAAACCGAGGCAGGGTGCACCTGCCTTCAAGGCTGCGAAGGCTTGTGCCAGCAGGGCGGCTGTCTTGCAACGGCAAGCCGATCCCCATGGGCCGCATTACCGCCGCCCTGATCCGCGAGCGCGGCCACTGGCCCTACATGCTCGGCGCCATTGCCGCGATGCTGGTCATCGTGTGCATCGCCATCGGCCTTGCGCTTGCCAGCGTGACGGCCTGACAGATCAACGGGCGACCGCAAGCGCGGTCAGGGGTTGTGGCAGTGCCTGACTGTGAACACCAGGCGCCCCGATGGCTCAGTGTTGCGACTGAGGCGCCCACCTTCAACACCCAATGGATGACTACGACATGACTGAACTCACCACCACGCGGCCGGCGTTTGACCTAAGCCCGCAGACCTTTGACCAGGCGCTGACCTTCAGCAACTACCTGGCCGACAGCGACTTGGTGCCCAAGGATTTCAAGGGCAAGCCGGGCAACTGCCTGATTGCCATGCAGTGGGGCGCCGAGCTGGGCCTGAAGCCCCTGCAGGCGCTGCAGAACCTCGCCATCATCAACGGGCGGCCCGCGCTGTGGGGCGATGCCGTGATCGCCTTGGTGCGCAGCAGCCCGCTGTGCGAGTTCGTCATCGAGACGGACGACGGTCAGGTGGCCACCTGCCGCGTCAAGCGCCGGGGCGAGCCTGAGCAGGTTCGCACCTTTGGCGTGGACGATGCCAAGACTGCCGGCCTGCTGGGCAAGGGCGGCCCGTGGACGCAGTACCCGAAGCGGATGCGCCAGATGCGGGCGCGAGCGTTTGCGCTGCGCGACGTGTTTCCGGACGTGCTGCGCGGCCTGCCAGTGGCCGAGGAATTGATGGACATGCCGCCAGCCGAGAAGCACATGGGGGCGGCCGACATCGTGCAGCCGCCGTCTGCCCCGCCCGCGCCGCCGACCTGGCCGGCCGAGGCATTTGCCACGCAACTGCCGCGCTGGCGCAAGGCAGTCGAGGCCGGCCTGAAGACTGCCGACGACATCCTCGCGCTGGCGCTGTCCAAGGGTCAGTTGAGCGACGAGCAGCGCGCGCAGATCAACGCGCTCCGGCCGGTGGACGTGACGCCCGCGCAGCCGGTGGACGACGCTTTCGTGGCCGACATGGAAGCCGCCGAGGGGGTGCAGCCGTGAAGATCACGCCACGCATCGTCGCGCACGCTCAGGGCAGCGAGGCCTGGCACGCGCACCGCCGCGCACACCTGAACGCAAGCGAGCTGCCGGCCTTGATGGGCTTGTCGCCGTACCAAAGCCGGTCTGAGTTGATCCGCGCGCGCGCTACCGGCGTGGAACCCGAAGTGGATGCGATGACGGCCCGACTCTTTCAACAGGGCCATGAGTTCGAGGCCATCGCCCGCGAGTGGGCCGAGGAAATGCTGCAGGACACGCTCTATCCGACCGTGCTGGCGGCCGAGGTGGAGGGTCTGCCGCTGTCGGCATCGCTGGACGGCCAGACGCTGGATGGCTCTGTGATCTTCGAGCATAAAAGCGGGCGTGCCGACCTTCTGGCGAGCCTGGAATCCGGCGTCATCCCCGAGCAGTACCACCCGCAGATGGAGCAATGCCTGCTGTTGTCCGGCGCCGAGCGCTGCCTGTTCATGGCCAGCAGCGGCAACCGCGAGACGATGCGCTTCGCCTGGTACACATCGCGCCCCGAGTTGCGGGCGCAGATTGTGCCGACGTGGCGACAGTTCTTGGCTGACGTGCAAACCTACGTGCCGCCGCCCGCAGCCGAGCCAGCGCCGGTCGGCAAAGCCCCGGAAACGCTGCCGGCCCTGCGCATCGAGGTGACGGGCGCTGTCACGGCGTCGAACCTGGCCGAGTTCAAGCAGACGGCGCTGACAGCGATTCGCAGCGTGAACCGCGACCTGAAGACCGACGCCGACTTTGCCGACGCCGACAAGGCGGTCAAGTGGTGCGCGGATGTTGAGGCGCGGCTGAAAGCGGCTAAAGAGCACGCGCTGTCGCAGACCGCCAGCATTGACGAGCTGTTCAAGGCTTTGGACGACATTGCCGCCGAAGCGCGCGCCGTGCGGCTGGATCTTGACAAGCTGGTCAAGCGCCGGAAAGACGAGGTGCGCGAGCATGCCGTGCTGGCCGCGCGTCGCGCGCTGGACGATCACATCGCCGCCCTGAACGGCGAGCTTGCGCCGATGCGCCTTGAGCAAGTGCCGGCTGACTTTGCCGGCGCCATCAAGGGCCTGCGCAGCATCGCCAGCATGCAGGACGCGCTTGACGTGGCGCTGGCCCAGGCGAAGATCATCGCCGACGCGCAGGCCCGGGTGATCCGCACGAACATCGCGGCGTTCAAGCAACGTGCGGCCGGAGTGGAGTTCCTGTTCTCCGACCTGTCGCTGCTGGTGCACAAGGCGGCCGACGACTTCGCTGCAGTGCTGGATGCGCGAATCGCCAAGCACCAGGCCGATCAAGCGGCGCGCGAGGTGCAGCGGCAGCGGGAAGAATCGGTGCGGATTGCCGCGGCTGAAAGGCTGGCGAGGGAGCAGGCCGAGGCGCGCGCCATGGCTGACGCTCAGGCGCAGCACGCTGCGGCATCCGTGCAGCCCGTGGCGCCGCCTGTTGCCACCGTGCGCCATGCTGCGGCGTTCAGCAAGCCCGAGCCGGCAACGCTGAAGCTCGGCGTGATCTGCGAGCGGCTGGGGTTCAATGTCTCGGCGGCATTCCTTGCCGACGTGCTGCATGTGCGCGCCGCTGACACCCCTGGCCGCGCCGTGCTGTACCGCGAAAGCCAGTGGCCGGTGATCTGCGCGCAGCTGCAGGCGCATATCAGCGCGATGGCCGAGCTGTACGGGCAGCAAGAGGCCGCATGACCATCGTCCGCATGTTCACGCTGGCGCACGACGAGGCTCGCCGTCGCGTGGCCGAGTTCGCTCGCCAGGCTTCTGCTGGCATGGAGGTCATCTTCCGTGAGCCCAAGCGCACCAGCGAACAGAACGCGCTCATGTGGTCGTGGCTGACCTGTTTTTCGGACCAGCTCCAGTGGCCCGTGAACGGCCTCATGGAGCGGCTGACGCCGACCGAGTGGAAGGACATCTTGACGGCAGCCTACAGCCAAGAGCTGCAGCGCGTGGCGCCCGGCCTGAACGGCGGCATGGTGCTGCTGGGCATGCGGACCAGCGACATGGGTAAACGCCAGATGGCCGAGTTCATTGATTTCATTGAGGCCACGGCTGCAGATCGCGGCGTGGTGGCCGACTGGATGGCGCCGCAGCATGCCGAAAAGGCTGCGGCATGAGTTTTACAGGCGCGCGGGCAGCAGGCTTCTCCTCCCTGGCCATGACGCTTTGCCCGTTACCGGCTTGAGTGCCGGGCGCCTTTTTTCTTCTGACGATATGGACAACCTGACACACACCGTAAGCATCTCCGTGGATGGCCGCTATCAGCATGGGCAGAGCCAGCACTGTGCCGTGACGATCAGCGGGGACGGGTCGCTGGATCACATGCTGGAAGCGTTCACGGCTGCGCTGGTGGCCGCAGGGTTTGCGACCGAGACGGCGGCGAAGTTGAGGTGCGAGGAATGACGCGGCCCGAAGCTCTGCGGTTGGCTGAATCAGCGCACCTTGGCTACCGAGTTGGCTGGCAGCGCCAAGCCGCCGACGAATTGCGCCGGTTGCATGGGGAGAACGAAACCCTCAGGAAGTCAGTCGCCATCCTTCAGGAGCACCACGCCACAGCCTGGAACCGTGGGCACACGATGGGCATGAAGGCAAACGAGGACACGGCGCGCCGGGCCTTGGACGCCGTGAAGCAGGATTCATGGGGCAACACGCAGCTGACCGAGGCGCTGTTGAAGGCGGAAGCCCAACGCGATGCGCTGCTGGAGGCGCTCAAAACAATGCTGGCCGCGGGACACGGAACCTCTGGGCGTCTTATCGTGGGCGCGGCAGATGAGGCCGCTGCCCGCGCAGCCATCAAGACGGTGGAGCATGGGAAATGACGCCACTCCAAGCAGCCGCACAGGCAGTCCTTGACCGCTGGGACAGCCCAGCATGGGAGTGGAGCAGGCAGGGTCCGACCGCAGAGCTAATGGCGGCGCTGCGCGCCGCGCTGCAGCAGGAGCACGATGCGGAGCTTTCCGCTGCGCTGGAGGTGCGAGCCTATGTTGCTTCCGCCGTGGCCGCAGAGCGCGAGCGGTGCGCCATGGTCTGCGAGACCTTGCCGTGCCGAGGCAGCGAGTACGACGCCGCGACTATGGATTGCGCCGCGGCCATTCGAGATGGGGCCTAACGCCAGCATGAGCCGGGACCAACGGTGCTGACCAAGTATGAGCAACACACCAAAGCAACCCGCCGTTGGGCCTCGGCTCGATGCGACAGTTAGGCATCACGAGTGGGACGACGACGGGTGCTGCATTTACTGCGGCTTTGACGGTGCCGAGTGGCATTGGTGGAAGCACAGCACTTACGAGGGCCGTGCTCAACCAGAGGCCAGGATGCCGCCCTGCAAGGACAAGACTAATGGATGAGAACGCCGAAGCCGCACTGATGCGCGCAAAGCACCAGCTTTACGCGCTGCAACGCGAGGTTGCCGCCTTGCGGGAGGATGCCGAGCGCTACCGCTGGCTGAGAAGCCGCCAGGGCTTGACGCTGCGCACAGAGAAGCAGCCGAACGTGTGGCGTCGCATGGATGGAACCGAGTTCAAAGCAACGCACTCGCTGGCCGAAGGCGGCACCCAGCACGCGCCGGCCGACAGCCTGGACGCGCTGATTGACGCTGCAATGCTGGCGGCGCGTATTCGTGATGCCTAACGCTGCCGGTAAGGCGCCGGCCGCGCCAGCGGACGGTCGCCCTTGACCGGCTTGTTAGGCCCGATGTTGGGGACCGAGATGAAAGACACGAACGAAATTGAACAAGAGCGACAGCGCAGAGGCGCCAAGCTGGCGGCCGAGATGCGCGAGGCACTGGAGCCGCGCACTGCCGCAGAGACTGCCGCCGCATTCGTGGCCGGCATGCCGGACGTGATGTCGTTCCCGCCGCTGCCGCCTTCGCCGGCCGAAGTGGGCGACCTGATCTTGCAGACGCGCGAGCATGTGCAGTCGCTTGGCTGGGGCAACCGGGAGCATCTTTACACCGCCTCGCAGGTGCGGGCATTGATGTCGGAGTGCGCAATCATGGCGGCGGCCAGAGAGCGAGAACGAACGATGTTCTCGCGCCGGCCCGGATTGTGGGCACTGCGCGCCCGCGAGGTGTTGGAACTGATCGCTGCCCCGAGGCGCCCTGACGGCACATGGAATCGCCACCGCGAAGCGTGCAGGCAGATGGCGGCCGAGGCTCTTGGCCGGTACGAGGATTAGGGCCTAACGTAGAGCTTAGCCGCCACGCGCGGCGCAGGAGTGACGATGACAGATGACGCAACGCCGCGCGAGGTCGGCTACAGCGGCGGGTTAGGCCCGCTGGTTGCGTGCCCGCTGTGCGGTGAACGCAAAGGGTACACGCTGCACGAAGGCACCAGCTACCGCTGGTGGCGCGTTTGCTGCGGCCACTGCGGCGCCGATGTTGCTGAGTGCCGCAGCGATGGCGGAACCACGCTAGGGCAACCAAAACCAGAGCGCTGGCCCGCTGCTGACCACGCATGGACGGAAGCGGGAAAGCACGCGGAAGAACTGCGGCAGGCCGTGCGGGCGCTGGCCGCGCTGAACGCATGGCACCACTTCGGCGAGTGCGGTGCATGGGGCGTGGGGCCAATCATCAGCCCGCACGAGGCCGACGAACTGGCCCGGCGCGTGTTGCGGGCCTAACGTAAAACTAAGCGGAACCAACGGCGCAAGCCGTTGAGTTTCCGCTTCAGTGATGGGTTGGGCGGCTGGTGGAAGACGAAAGGAATTAGCGTGACAGACCGAGAAATGCTGGAACTTGCGGCCAAGGCCGCGGGCTACGCCGTGAATGCCGAGCGGCAAGCCGAGCGCGACGCCTCCGGACATGGCGAAACGGGCTTGTGGCTGACGAATGGCACAACGTGCTGGAACCCGCTGGCAGACGACGGCGAAGCGCTGCGGCTGGCCGTTGACCTTGGCTTGAACATCGAGTTCGGCAACGACGGCGAGAGCTACAGCGTGGCCTGGGACGGCTGCATTGGCAGCGGGAAGTTCTACCACCGCGAAAGCGACCGACGCAACGCCACGCGCTGGGCGATCGTGACGGTTGCGGCGCAGGCGGACCCGAAGACGCCCAACGCCAGCTTAAGCGGCGGCCGTAGGCCGTCCGCTTGAAGCGATAGTTAGGCATCAACTTTTGGAGAGCAGATGAAGCTGACGAAGTGGTTTGACGGCAACGTGATGCCGCACCGGCCTGGTGTGTACGAGTGCGACTGGCGCGACATGGACTGGATGGGCGGTCGCTGGTTCAACGAGTGGGACGGCAAGCAATGGCGCATTGGCTGCTACAGCGCCGAAGAACACGCGCACCTGCGGCGACGCCAGCGGCCTGTGAAGCCCGAGGTTGCGGCGCGTGCGCTGCGGCGGTGGCGCGGTGTGCGTGTTGATGCCTAACGTGAAGTTCAGCGGAATGGCCGCTTGCCGGCCATTTCCGCCTGCAACGTGAAGTTGGGCCTCTCGTGCCCGAAGCAAAGAAAGGAACGACCGTGAACAGCCACCAACTCCAACAACGCGCCGAGCTTGCCATGTGGGGGTGCCTTGCATGCGCCCAGCCGTGGCTTGTGGCCGGAAAACCCGCAGCCCTTGCATGGGCTGCGGCGGCAGCGGTCGCGTGGCTTGTTGCCAGATCCGCAGGACGCAAGACCTTGATCACCGTGAGGCAGAGCGTCGAAGGTGATCCGGCGGCGCTGGAACGCATGCGCGACCTGACTCACGGCGGCATGCTGCACCCTGACAAGCCTTGGCCTCGCCGTTGAGGCAAGAGGCCCAACGTCCAGCTTCACCGGCTGCCGTAGGCAGTCCGGTGCAAGCGCCAGTTAGGCCCCATGTTGAACGAAGCGAAGGAAAGACGATGATTGAACTGATGGAAGAAACCGCCAATATGCTGCGCGGCATGTGCATGGACCCGCGCATTCCGCAGGACACCAAGGAAGCGCTGTGGTCGCGCGTGCGCAAGCTGGACGCGGCAACGGAAGCGGCGGCCGATGGCGATTGCCATGCTGACGCGGAGATTGACCGCCTAAAGGCCGAGGCCGCCAAGAGCGAGCGCCGCGCCATTGTGTTTGGAGACATCGTGCACAGCCAGGTGATCGCTATGCGTGCCGCGGTGGTGGCCGCGAAGCTGGAAGGCTTGGACGTGGGAATGCAGTGGATTGCCAACACGCTGGCGGGCCCTGGGCACCTGCCCGACTTGGACGAGGCTCGCGCGCTTGGTGGCGCGCAGGCGCTGTGGGACAAAGAGACGGCCGAGGCCAAGGCATTCAGGGCGGCGCACCCCGCGCCCGGGGCCTAACGTAGAGTTCACCGGACCCAAAGGGCCGGCAAGGAGCAACGAATGACC
>CAZJQH010000008.1:0-4838 GCA_964547895.1 uncultured Chitinophaga sp.
ACCTTTGGGTTATGAGCCCAACGAGCTACCAGGCTGCTCCACCGCGCGTCAGAAGCTCTATTATGCAACGGATTTCAGGGTTTTCCCGGATTGGCGCGAAAAAATGCCTGGAACAGGCCGGATTCTGGCTGTGCCGGGGCTCGCCGGGGCAGTGGGACACGAGCTCGCCTCTCATTTGGTTAACATCGCGTGATTCCCGGGATGGGGCTGGCCGGGCCAGCTGCCGCCCGCCATGGAACCTGAATCCCACATGAGCAAACCGACACCTAACCTGCTGGCCCGCCTGTCGCTGGCCTTTGGCAGTTTCTTCTCCATCCTGTCGCGGCCCGGTTTTGCCGCCGATGTGCAGCGCCTGCGCGACGAGGGCTGGCCTGAGCCCGTGGCGCCGGCGCCGGTTGCCGCACCGGCTCCAGCGCCAGTCGTGACGCCGGTGGTTGCACCGGTTGCGCCGCCGCCGGCTCCGGCACCGCAGCTGGCACCCGAGACTGCTGCCTTGCAGCTGCTGGGCCTGCTGCAGCGCGAGGCGCGCTTCGTCGACTTCGTCGAGGAAGACATCAAGGCTTATGGCGATGCCGAGATCGGCGCGGCCGCGCGTGTCGTGCACGAGGGCTGCCGCAAGGTGCTGCGCGAGCATTTCACCTTCGAGCCGGTGCGCGCCGAGGCCGAGGGCAGCCGCCTGACGCTGCAGCCTGGCTTCGATGCCGCCGCCATCCGCGTGAGCGGCAATGTGGTCGGCCAGCCGCCCTTTACCGGCACGCTGGCGCACCGTGGCTGGCGCGCGACCGAGACCCGCCTGCCCAGGCTGGCACCCAACCATGACGCGGGCATCGTGGCGCAGGCGGAGGTGGAACTGTGAGCGAGATCAACCAAGCCAGTCAGGCCGGCCAGGCCCGTTACAGCATCGGCATCGACCTAGGTACCACGCACTGCGCCTTGTCCTGGGTCGACACCCAGGCCAGCGATGGCGAGAAGGTGGTGCAGGGCGTGCTGCAGATCCCGCAGCTGACCGGCCCGGGCGCGGTCGAGGCGCGGCCGTTGCTGCCGTCCTTCCTGTATCTGCCGCACGAGAGCGAACTGGCGCCCGGCGACCTTGGCCTGCCCTGGAGCAGTGCGCAGGACTACGCGGCCGGCGAATTCGCGCGCTCGCGCGGCGCGGCGACGCCGATCCGGCTGGTGGCGAGCGCCAAGAGCTGGCTCTGCCACCCGGGCGTGGACAGGCGCTCGCCCATCCTGCCGGCCGAAGCGCCGGCCGAGGTGCAGCGCGTTTCGCCGCTGGAGGCGTCGGTCCGCTATCTGTCGCACCTGAAGGCGGCCTGGAACCAGGCGCATCCGGAAGCGCCGTTCGAGCAGCAGGACGTGACGGTCACGATTCCGGCCTCCTTCGACCCGGTCGCGCGCGAGCTGACCGCCGAGGCCGCCCGGCTGGCGGGCTTTGGCAGCCCGACGCTGCTGGAGGAGCCGCAGGCCGCGCTCTACAGCTGGATCCAGCAGAGCGCGGGCGGCTGGCGCAAGCAGGTGCGGCGTGGCGACGTGATCCTGGTGGTCGACATCGGCGGCGGCACCACCGACCTGTCGCTGATCGCGGTGCTCGAGCGCGACGGCGAGCTCGAGCTGCACCGGGTCGCGGTTGGCGACCATATCCTGCTCGGCGGCGACAACATGGACCTGGCGCTGGCCTATGGCGTCACCGCCAAGCTGGCGCAGCAGGGCACAAGACTCGATGCCTGGCAGACCCGTGCGCTGGCGCACGCCTGCCGGGGCGCCAAGGAGGCGCTGCTGTCGGACGCCGCGCTGGAGTCGGTGCCGCTGGTGGTGCCGAGCCGGGGCTCGAAGCTGATCGGCGGTTCGATCCGCACCGAGCTGACCCGGGCCGAACTGAGCAAGCTGCTGCTGGAGGGCTTCTTCCCGCCGGCGCAGGCGAGCGACCAGCCGGTCAGCCGCGCGCGCGCCGGCCTGACCCAGCTCGGCCTGCCCTATGCGCAGGATGCGGCGGTCACGCGGCATCTGGCGGCCTTCCTGAGCCGCCAGCTCGGCGCGACCGAGTCGCTGGAGGGCTTCGGCGTGCCGCAGCCCTATGCCGCGACCTTCCTGCATCCGACCGCGGTGCTGTTCAACGGCGGCGTGCTCAAGTCGGGCCTGATCGCCGAGCGCGTGCTGTCGATTCTCAACGGCTGGCTGGCGGCCGATGGCGCCGAGCCGGCGCGCCTGCTCGACGGCGCCGACCTGGACCTGGCGGTCGCGCGCGGCGCGGCCTACTATGGCCATGTGCGGCGCGGCCGTGGCGTGCGCATTCGCGGCGGCACGGCGCAGTCCTACTATGTCGGCGTCGAGTCGTCGATGCCGGCGATTCCGGGTTTCGAGCCGCCGCTGCAGGCGCTCTGCCTGGCCCCGTTCGGCATGGAGGAGGGGACCGAGGCGCCGCTGCCCGAGCTGGAGTTCGGCCTGGTGGTGGGCGAGCCGGTGCGCTTCCGCTTCTTCGGCTCGACCGTGCGGCGCCAGGACCAGGTCGGCACCCTGCTCGACTTCTGGGGCCCGGAGGAGCTGCAGGAGCTGCAGGAGATCGAGGCCAGCCTGCCGGCCGAGGGCCGCAGTCCCGGCGAGGTGGTCGCGGTGCGGCTGCACGCCCGCGTGACCGAGGCCGGCACGCTCGAGCTGGAAGCCCTGCCGACGGGCGGCACCGAGCGCTGGAAGGTCGAGCTCGACGTGCGCGCCGAGACCATCAGCGCCTGAAGCGGCGGGTGGCGACTTGAGCGCGCGCTACGCGGTCGGCATCGACCTGGGCACCAGCCACACCCTGCTGGCCTGGGCTGACCTGCAGGATGCCGACCCAACACCGCAGCTGTTCGGCGTTGCGCAGGCGGCAGGGCCGGGACAGGTGGTGGAGTCGGCGCTGCTGCCCTCGCTGCGCTACCACCCGGCGGCTGGCGAGCTGACTGACGCCGACCTCAGCCTGCCCTGGCCGCCGCCGGCACTCGCCGGCGGCCTGCAGCTGCCGGCGGCGGTGTTCGGGCGCCGCGCACGCGAGCTGGGTGGCCAGGTGCCGGGCCGTCTGGTAGCGAGCGCCAAGAGCTGGCTGTCGCATACCGGAGTCGATCGCAATGCGACCATCCTGCCCTGGGGGGCACCGGATGATGTGGACCGGATCTCGCCAGTCGCCGCGAGCGCCAGCTACCTGGCGCAGCTGCGAGCCGCCTGGGATGCGAGGCACCCGGATCATCCGCTGGCGCAGCAGGACATCACGCTGACGGTGCCGGCGTCCTTCGACGAGGGCGCGCGCGCGCTGACGCTCGAAGCTGCGCGGCTGGCCGGTCTGGTTCGCTTGCGCCTGGTCGAGGAGCCGCAGGCTGCGCTGCACGACTGGCTGCATCAGCACCGGGAGCGCCTGGCCGATGAATTGAAGGACGCGCGCCTGGTGCTGGTGGTCGACGTCGGCGGCGGCACGACCGACCTCACCTTGGTGCGCATCGAGCCCGATGCTGCAGGCGGCGTGCCCAGCCTGACCCGGGTCGCGGTCGGCGACCACCTGATGCTGGGTGGCGACAACATGGACCTCGCGCTGGCACACCTGGCCGAGCGCCGGCTGGCGGGCGACGCGCCCTTGCCGGCGGCGCGCCTGTCGCAGCTGGTGCAGCGCTGCCGCGCGGCCAAGGAGTTGCTGCTGTCGGATCAGCCGCCGGAGTCTGTGCCGGTTACGCTGCTGGGCGGAGGATCGCGCCTGGTGGGTGGTGCGCGCAGCGTCGAGCTGGCCAGGCCTGAGGTCGAGCGCCTGGTGCTCGACGGCTTCCTGCCGCTGGAGTCGGCGTGCGAGCGACCACGCCGGCGCCGCGGTGCAATAGTCGAGTTTGGCCTGCCTTATCCGGCCGATGCGGCGATCACGCGCCATCTGGCCGATTTCCTGCAGCGCCATGCGGCGGCTGCGCGGGCGGCGATCGGCCCTGGCGCGACTGATTGCGAAGGGGGTTTTCCGGTGCCCGATACGCTGCTGCTCAACGGCGGCGTGTTCCGCTCGGCGGCGATCACGCGCCGCATCACCGATCTTCTGGAGCGCTGGCGCGGCAGCCCGCTGCGCGTGCTGCATAACTCTGACCCCGACCAGGCGGTGGCGCGCGGCGCTGTGGTGCAGGCGCTGCTGCGTGCCGGTCGCCTGGGGGGACTGGGCGCGGGCATCGGCGGTGGCGCGGCGCGCAGCTATTTCCTGCTGCTGCAGCAGGGCGGGCGCGAGCAGGGCCTGTGCGTGCTGCCGCGCGGTACGCCCGAGTGCCAGGCGGTCGAGCTGCAAGGCCGGCGCTTCGCGCTGCGGTTGGGCCAGGCGGTGCGCTTTCATCTGGCCTCGACCGTGTCGGACCAGCCCTTGCAGGCGGGCGAGCTGGCCGATGTCGGCGCCGAGGGTTTCGTGCGGCTGCCGCCGCTGGCCGCCGTGCTGCCGCCGCCGCAGGGAAAACGCCGCGCCGAGGTCGAGGTGACCCTGGTCGCGACCATGACCGAACTCGGCACGCTGGAAGTGCAGGCAGTTGCCTGCGACGACCCGCAGCGGCGCTGGCGGCTGGCCTTCGACCTGCGTGCGGCTGACACCGAGGCAGATGCGGCAGCGCAGCCGGGCGACGGTCCAGCTGACAAGCCAGGCGCGGCTGCCATCCACCCGCGCCTGGGCGATGCCATCGCGCTGATCGACCGCGTCTTTGGCGAGGGCGCTCAGCGGGTCGATCCGCGCGAGGTCAGCCAGCTGCGCGCGGGGCTCGAGCGCCTGCTGGGCCCGCGCGAGGGCTGGGAGCTGGCGCTGGCGCGCGCGCTGTTCGACGCGCTGCTGGCGCGCGCCAGGCGCAGGCGCCGCACTGCCG
>CAZJQH010000008.1:4938-26755 GCA_964547895.1 uncultured Chitinophaga sp.
GTCGAGCAGGCGGCCTTTGCCGCGGTGCAGATCGCGCGCCTGAGCGGCGACCGGGTGCGCGACCTGGCGCCCGAGTACCGCGAGCGCGTGCTGCAGCGCCTGGCCGAGCTCAAGGCGCCCGCGGCCTGGAGCCGCATGCTGACCGAGGTGGTCGAGCTCGAAGCCGCCGAGCAGCGGCTGAGCTATGGCGAGGCGCTGCCGCCGGGGCTGCGCCTGCTCGGCAACTGAGTCGCCGCTTGCTGCCTGGGGTCTTCAGCGCCCCTCGACCACGATCCGGCTGGCGCCGCCGCTGAGCCGCGCCACCCGCACCCGTACGCCGATGCGCTCGGTCATCTCCTGCACATGCGAGATCACGCCGACCTTGCGTCCCATGGCCTGCAGGCGATCCAGCGCGTCGATGGCGACATTGAGCGATTCGGTGTCCAGGCTGCCGAAGCCCTCGTCGATGAAGAGCGATTCGACCCGCACCCGGTGCGATGACAGCGAGGCCAGCCCCAGCGCGAGCGCCAGCGAGACCAGGAAGGACTCGCCGCCGGAGAGCGAATGCACCGAGCGCAGCTCGTCGCCCATGTCCTGGTCCACCACCAGCAGGCCTAGGCTGTCGCGCAGGCGCTCGATGCGGTAGCGGCGCGTGAGCCCCTGCAGGTGCGCGTTGGCATATCCCAGCAGCAGGTCGAGCGTGAGCTGCTGCGCGAAGTTGCGGAACTTCTTGCCATCAGCCGAGCCGATCAGCTCGCCGAGCTGCTCCCAGGTGCGGGTGCGGACCGACTGGGCCTCGATTCGTTGCCGGATGCCGGCCGAACGCGCGAGCCTGTCGTCGTCCTGCGCGAGATCGAGCCGCAGCCGGGCCTGCGCGTCGGTCGCCGCCTGCAGCTGCTGTTCGAGTTCGGCCAGCCGGCGTTCGAGTGGCTCGGGCGGTTCGACCAGTTCCTGGCTGGCCAGGTGGCGGCGCAGCGATTCGGCGCGGTCCTGCAGCACGGCCTGGGCCTGCTGCACGCTGCCATCGAGCTGCTGCAGTGCTTGGCGCTCGCGCGCCAGGGTTGCGCCAGGGATGGCCAGCAGGCTGCCGAGCTCGTCCAGCGTCAGCGCCGCAGCCGCTGCGCTGGACCGGGTGTTGAAGTCGTCCAGCCATTGCCGTAACGCCTGTCCGGCCTGCTGCAGTGCGGTTTCGTGCTGCAGCAGGCGCAATCCGGTCTGGTGCTGCGCCTCGAGCAGGCGCGCCTGCTGCTGGCGCGCCTGGTGCAGCGCCTCGAGCGAGCGGGACTGCAGCGCGTCGCCGCGTTCGACCTCGCCTTGCAGTGCGGCGTCGACTTCATCGGCAGCACGGCCCTCGAACAGTGCGGCGCGTTGCTGGTGGTATTGCGCCAGTTCGGCCTCGACCTGCTGCAGCGCCAGCGCCTGGGATTGCTCGAGCCGGCGGGCCTGTTGCTGCGCCTGCTGGCGGCTTTCGGCTTCCTGGGCCAGGCCTTGCAGCGCGGCCTGCAGCGCGTCGGTTTTCTCGCGCGCCGTGGTCCATTCCTGCACCTGTTGGCGCAGGCGATCGCAGTAGGCTGGCGCATCGGCCAGCCACTGTTCGCGCCAGGCGGCACGCGGGAAGGCCGCGTCGAGCTGGACCAGCAGCGCCTCGGTTTCCTGCTCGAGCCGGGCCAGCAGTTGCCGTTCGGCCTGCAGCTGCTGCGCGCTGAGGGCGGCCTGTTGTTGCAGGGCCTGGACTTGCTGGCGCAGCCCGTCGCGCTCGGCGCGCGCCGCATCGAGCGCGAGCCGGGCCTGCTCGCGCTCGCGCAGCTGCTGGCGCAGCACGGCTTCGCGCTCTTCCAGCGCCTGCAGCTGGGCTTGGGTGGCGGCCTGTTGCTGTGTCAGCCAGCCTTCGCGCTGACCGGGCTCGAGCCCGGCGCAGCCGGCCTGCGGGGCTTGTGCGTCCCACTCGGCTTGCGCTGCCGCCCCCTCGGCGGCCAGCGTGGCGAGATCGGCGTTGATTTCGCCCAGCGCCTGCGCGGCGAGCTGCTGTCGGGTGCGCGCGCCAGCCTGCCGCTGCAGCAGTTCGTCGAGCGCCTGGCGGCACGCCAGTGCGTGCGCCTCGAGCGCCTCGAGCATCGAGTCGACCGCAGCACTGGCCTGGGCGCGCGGGTGCTCGGTCGAGCCGCAGACCGGGCAGGGCTGGCCGGGCAGCAGGCTGGCGCGCAGGGCTTCGGCGCTGGCGCTGGCCGCCAGCCTGGCCGCTTGCAGCGCCTGCTGCGCCGAGGCAAAAGCAGCCTCGGCGCCCGGCAGTTCTTGTGCCAGTGCCTCGAGCTGTGACTGTGCAAGCTGCAGGGCGTCGGACTGGGCCGCGCGCCTTTCCGCCTGCGCCGCGTGGCGCTGCTCGAGCTGATGCAGTCGCTGCTCGGTCTGCCCGAGCGCGCGCAGCGCCTCGCGCCTGGCCTGCAGCGCGGATTTTTCCGTCGCGAGTGCTTCGGCGTCGCTGCCGGCGCAAGCGGCCGAGGCCTGCTCGAGCCGCTCGCCGGCCTGGGTGCAGGCGGCATCTGAACGCTCGAGTCCGGCCTGGCCTTGTTCGAGCTGGCTCGACTGTTGCTGCGCCCAATCGAGCAGCTGCCCGATCTGCTCGCTGGCATGCTTCTGCTGATGCTGCAGCGCGTTGGCACGCTCGAACAGCGCCTCCCAGCGCGGCCAGCCCTGCGCGAGCTCGCGCCGGCTGGCGTGCTGCTCCAGCCATTCCTGCAACGCCTGCAGTGCGGCGCCGTCCTGCTGGCGGCGTGCCTCGGTCTGCTGGCGGCGCGACTGCGCCTGTGCGAGCTCGCGGGCGGCATCGTCATGCGCCTGGCGTGCTGCCCGGACCCGAGGCGCGGTGGCCGCGAGCAGGCTGTCGAGTGTCCTGGCCTGCTCGAGCAGCGGCCTGGCATCGGCCTGCCCCTGGCGGGCGGCCTGCTGTTGCCGCAGGGCCTGTTGCTGCTCGCCATCCAGCCGCTCGACCTGCTGGCCAGCCTGGCCGATCTGGTGCTCGAGCTGCGCGAGCGCGGCCTGTTCCGCCGCCAGTGCGGCCTTGGCGCGCTCGATCTCGGCCGCGATCGGTCGTGCGGCCTGCACCTGCTCGAGCCGTTCCAGGCTGGCGCGGCGTCCGCTGGCAGCGTCACGTGTGCTGGTCGCGGCGTCCAGCAGCGTTTGCGCCTCGGCCTGCTGCCGCTGCAGTCGCTCGCGCTGCTGATGCCAGCGCAGCTGTTCGGCGACCGTGCCCTTGTCACGCTCCAGCATTCCGAGCTGCCGTATCGCGTCAGCCAGCGCGGCTTCGGCCTGGGCGCGGTCTTCCGGCGCCAGCGGCTGGCAGTCCTGCATCTGCTGCTGCAGCTGGTCGAGCGCCATGCGCTCTGCCTTCATGCGCTCGAAGGCCAGCACCGACAGGCGCGAGAAGGTCTCGGTGCCGGTCAGCGTCTGCAGCAGTTCGGCGCGCTCGTCGTCGCCCGCCTTCAGGAAGGTGGCGAAGTCGTTCTGCGCCAGCAGCACGGCGCGGGTGAACTGCTCGAAGTTCAGGCCAATCGCGGCCTCGATGCGGCGCAGCGTCTCGGTCTTGCGGTGGTCGCCGAGCAGCTGGCCGTCTGCGATGCGGCTCAGCGTGATCTCGCTGGCCTGCAGCTTGCCGTTGGCCTTGCCGCGCGCCCGCCGCACGCTCCAGCGCGAGCGGTAGCCGACGCCGTCGCTGCCGATGAAGTCGACCTCGGCCCAGCCCTCGCCGGCACCCCGCCGCAGCAGGTTGCGCGGGTCACCGGTGCCGACCGCGTGCTCGCCGACGTCGGGCACGCTTTCGCTGCGGGCGTTGGCCCGTGCCAGCCGCGGCGTGCGCTCGTAGAGCGCCAGGCAGAGGGCGTCGAGCAGCGTGCTCTTGCCCGCGCCGGTCGGCCCGGTGATGGCATAGAGGCCGGCCGATGCGAGCGGCTTGGTCTGGAAGTCGAGCTCGAATTCGCCCGCCAGCGAGGCCAGGTTACGGCCACGGATCGCGAGTATCCTCATTTCGCTTCCTCCTGCGCCTGCTGCAGCAGCTCGCCGAAGGCGTCCATCAGCTCGGCTTCAGGCTCGCTGCCGAAGCGGTGCCGGTAGAGCCGGCCGAAGAAGTCGGCGGGCGCCAGCGCGGCCAGTTCCTCCACCGTGACCGTCGGCGCTGCCTCGGCCTTGCCACTGCGCGCGTGCTGGGTCTCGATGCGGACCAGTCGCACCGGCTTGTCGGCGATGGCTTGCTCGACCTGCGCGCGCAGCCCCGGCTCGGGGCGCTCCAGCAGCACGCGTACTTGCAGATAGGGCTGCTCGGCCTCAGGCCGGGCGGGCAGGTCGAGCGCGGCCAACTCCACGAGCACCTGCTCCAGCGGCGTCGGCCGGGCGGGAATGCGCAGCAGCTCGACCGCGCGCGGCACGCGCAGCTCGCGCACCGAGGCGACCGCTTCCCCTTCGAGTTCGACCAGCAGCACCTGGTGCGGGTAGTCGACCTCGGAAAACGACAGCGGCAAGGGACTGCCGCAGTAGCGCCGGGTCTCGTCGCCGCCGACGCGCTGCGCCAGGTGCAGGTGGCCCAGCGCGACATAGGCGATGCCGGGATCGAACAGCGCGGCCGGCAATATCTCGGAGCCGCCGACGACCAGCTTGCGCTCGGACTCCTCCGATACCTGGCCGCCGCGCAGGTGACAGTGGCCCATCGCGATCACGGCCTGGCCCGGCGCGCGCTTCTCGGACGCCAGCTGCCAGGCGCGTCGATGCAGTTCGGCCATGCCTGCCAGGTAGGCGTCGCCATCGTCATCGGCCGCGACCTTTTCCACGCGCGGCAGGTCGGCCGGGCGCAGGAAGGGCAGCGCGATGCACCAGGCCGCGACCTGCCCCGTGGCGTCCTTGAGCGGCACGATCAGCCGGTCCAGCTGCGCGGCCAGGTCCAGCTGCTCAGCCAGGCGACCGAAGGAGCCGACCGCGCCGATCGCGCTCGCGTCGAACAGCGACAGCAGCGGGCCCGGCGCCTCGATCCGGCCCGGCGAGTCGTGGTTGCCAGCCGTCATGACGATGCTCAGTTGTGGCACGCGGGCTTTGGCCTTCTGCAGGAATCGATAAAGCTGCTGCTGCGAGGCGGCCGACGGATTGGTGTTGTCGAAGATGTCGCCGGCGATCAGCAGCGCATCGACCCGTTCGGCCTCCAGCTGGTCGAGCAGCCAGTCGAGGAAGCGCGCATGCTCGTAGCCGCGCTCGTACTGGTGCAGCGTCTGCCCCAGGTGCCAGTCGGAGGTGTGGAGGATTCTCATCAGGACCACATTATTGCGATCCGGCGTGATGAAGTCGGCGCAGCACTGGCTTCAGCGCCAGCCCATGCTGGCCAGCCCGGCGGCCATCCCGAGTCCGTGCAGCACGCCCGCTGCTATCGTCAGCATGATCGCGGGGCGCAACCGGTCCGGATCGCGCGCATGGCGCCAGATCAGCCAGGCCGCGGCCAGCGACAGCGGCAGCGAGACCAGTCCCCACAGCGCCGGCATCGGCTGCAGCAGCTGCCAGGCACCGATCGCCAGCCAGCCATGCGCGAGCAGCGCGACCAGCAGGTAGAGCAGGGCGCTGCCGCGCGCCCCCAGCCTGACGGCCAGCGTGCGCTTGCCGACCGTGGCGTCCGACGCGGCATCGGGCAGGCCGTTGACGAGCAGGATGTTGGCCATCAGCAGCGCGAAGCTGATCGCCGTCAGCGCCGGAACCAGCAGGAACTGGCGCCGCTGCACATAGTCGGCGCCGATCACGATCAGCCACCATGCCAGGGCCACGGCCAGTTCGCCCAGCCCACGCGACATCAGCTTGAAGGGGGGCGCCGAATAGGTCCAGCCCAGCAGCAGGCCGGCCAGCCCGATCAGCAGCAGTCCGCCACCCGTATGGACCGCCAGCAGGATGCCCGCGAGCGCGACCAGGCCCAGCAGCAGCCAGGCCAGTTCGCGCGTCTGGGCCTTGCTGACGCGTTGTTGCTGGATCAGGCGCGAGCCGCCGGTGAACGGGAACAGGCCGTTGCGGTTGGCAGCGTCCGCGCCGTTGAGCGCGTCGTGGTAGTCATTGAGCACGTTGGCCCCGGCATGCGCGGCCAGCGCCAGCACCAGCGTCGCTGCGGCCAGCAGCAGATCGACGCCGCAGCCGCAGGCGGCTGCCGATGCGATGCCGAGCAGGCAGGCCACTGCGGTGATGGCCAGGAAGCCGGGCCTTGTCATGGCCAGCAGGAGTCTCCAGTCCGGTCTTGGTGTGGCAGGCTTGCGGTATTCCATGAACCGGATTCTGACCCTGTTCCATGAACCAGGACTTGCCAAGCGCCATCGCTGGCCTTCAGCTTGGGTCGCCACCATGGCGGCATTTGAGCCAGATCAAGAATTCTGCGTTCCTCTTGCATAAAATGAGACTAATTCTCATTCATCAAGAGGCTGTCTTGTACCCATCCAATCTCGATCAGGCGCCGGTCGGCCAGTGGTATCGGATTGCCGCCGGCGGCGTTCTCAGCCTGCGCTTGCTTGAACTCGGCTTCCTGCCACACGAGCAAGTCCGGGTACTGCGGCGCAGCTGGTTCCGGCGCGGTGCGCTGGTGGTGCAGGTGGGGCCGTCGGTGTTCGGCCTGCGCCCGTCCGAAGCCAGCCAGATCCTGCTGGAGGCCGCATGAGCCAGGCGCAGACCGTGGACCTGGGCGGGCTGGCGCAGCGACGTCTGGCCTTGCTGGGCAATCCGAACTGTGGCAAGACCGCGCTGTTCAATCGCTTGACCGGCAGCCAGCAGAAGGTTGGCAACTATGCGGGCGTGACGGTCGAGCTCAAGCGCGGCCTGATGAAGACGGCTGCCGGCCGCAGTGTCTCGGTGATCGACCTGCCGGGCACCTACAGCCTCAATGCCGGCAGCGAGGACGAGGCGGTAGCCTGCTCGGTCGTGCTGGGCCGCAGCCTGCAGGAGCGCGCGCCCGACCTGACGGCGGTCATCGTCGATGCGACAAGACTGCGGCGCGGACTGCGGCTGGCGGCGGCGCTCAGGCGGCTGCAGCGGCCGATGGTGCTGGTCGTCAACATGATGGATCGCGTGCGTTCACTCGGGCGCGAGCTTGACTTGGCCAGGCTGGAGCGCGCCATGGGCGTGCCGGTGGTCGAGGCCACCGGCATCTCGCCGCAAGGGGGCGATGCCTTGCGTGCGCTGCTCGACCAGCCCGGTCCATGGCAGGGTAAGGCCGCCATCCAACCCGTGCTCTTGACTGAAGCGCCGCAGGGACTGGAGGCCGAAGCCGCCGAGGCGGCTGCCGATGACGCGCAGGCCCATGCCTGGCTGGTCGAGGCGGGCCTGGACCAGACGCTGCCGCATCACGCCTGGTCGCAGCGGCTTGACCGCATCTTCCTGCATCCGCTGCTGGGTAGCCTGGTGCTGCTGGCGCTGCTGTTCCTGGTGTTCCAGGCGGTGTTCAGCTGGGCCGCCTGGCCGATGGGCCTGATCGAGTCGGGCACCGAGGCAGTCGGCCAGGCCGTCAGCGCGCTGCTGCCCGACGGCCTGCTGCGCAGCCTGCTGGTCGACGGCGTGGTCGCGGGGGCCGGCGGCGTGCTGGTCTTCCTGCCGCAGATCCTGATCCTGTTCTTCTTCATCCTGGCGCTGGAGGAGTCGGGCTACCTGCCGCGCGCGGCGCTGCTGCTCGACCGGCTCATGGGCGGCTTCGGCCTGTCGGGCCGCTCCTTCATCCCGCTGCTGTCGAGCTTTGCCTGCGCCATTCCCGGCATCATGGCCGCGCGCACCATTGCCGACCCGCGCGCGCGCCGCGTCACCATGCTGATCGCCCCGCTGATGACCTGCTCGGCGCGGCTGCCGGTCTATGCCTTGCTGATCGCGGCCTTCATCCCAGCGCGCAAGGTCTGGGGACTCGAGTTGCAGGGCCTGGTGTTGCTGGCGCTCTACCTGCTGGGCATGGTCTCGGCCATCCTGCTGGCCTTGCTGATCAAGCTGCTGGGACACGCCGGCGAGCCGGCCCAGCTGATGCTGGAGCTGCCCGACTACCACTGGCCGCGCGCCCAGGACCTGCTGATCGGACTGTGGCAGCGCGCCATGATCTTCCTGCGCAACGTCGGCGGCATCATCCTGGCGCTGACCGTCGTGCTCTGGTTCCTGTCGACCTTCCCGCAGGCGCCGGCCGGCTTCACGGGCAGCGCGATCGAGTACAGCCTGGCCGGGCGCATCGGCAGGCTGCTCGCGCTGCTGTTCGAGCCGATCGGCTTCAACTGGCAGATCGCCATCGCGCTGGTGCCCGGCATGGCCGCGCGCGAGGTCGTCGTCGGCGCGCTCGGCACCGTCTACGCCTTGTCGCAGTCCGCCGACGAGGTCGGCAGCGCGCTGGCTCAGCTGATCAGCGCCGACTGGTCGCTCGCCACTGGCCTGTCGCTGCTGGTCTGGTTCGTTTACGCGCCCCAGTGCCTGGCGACGCTGGCCGTGCTCAGGCGCGAGTCCGGCGGCTGGGCGATGCCTGCGGGCGTCGCCGCGCTGCTGTTCTCGCTGGCCTATGCCGCCTCCTGGCTGACCTACACCCTCGCATCCCGCTGGAGCTGAGCCATGAACCAGACCCTGGACCTGATCGCTGTGCTGGCGCTGGTGGCCGTCGCCATCGCCTATCTCTTGCGTCGTCGGGGGCGCTCGCGCCGTCAATCGGTTGCGGGCGAGTCCTGCTCAGGCTGTGGACGCTGCGGCAAATGAAGAATCCTGTCCGACGCCAGCCAATGCGTTAGACGCTGGCCATATAGGAAATGTAGAATGTTCCTATATGAATAAAAAACTGCGCATCAGGCTGCAGACCAGTGAAGAGCAAAAAGCCCGCCTGCAAGCGCTGCAACAGCTCTTCGCGCGTGCCTGCAACGCGCTGGCGCCCATGGTGCGCGAGACCCGCTGCTGGAACCGGGTTGCGCTGCACCACATGAGCTACAAGGGCTTGCGCGAGCAGTTTCCCGCGCTCGGCTCGCAGATGGTGTGCAACGCGATCTACTCGGTCTGCCGCGCCAGCCGACGGATCTACCAGGGTCCGGACAGCCCGTTCAGCCTGGCCCGGCTGGGC
The DNA here is from genome assembly GCA_964547895.1 of uncultured Chitinophaga sp. Classification (GTDB taxonomy): domain Bacteria; phylum Pseudomonadota; class Gammaproteobacteria; order Burkholderiales; family Burkholderiaceae_C; genus Malikia. The sequence continues at coordinate 13,991 of CAZJQH010000008.1, forward strand.
GACAAGCCGCTGCCGCTGCTGCGCTTTGCCGACAACTGCCCCGTCTATTTCGACCGCCATACGCTCAGCCTGAAGGCGGGCGTGCTGTCGCTGTTCACGCTGGACGGCAGGATGCGCTTCCAGCTCACGCTGCAGCCCGAGGCTGAAACGGCCTTCCATGCCAGCAAGTTGCGCGAGATTGTGCTGTCGCGCCATGCCGATGGCGAGTTCGAGCTCATCTTCTGGCTCGAAAGCAAGGACGGGCAGGGGCAGCAGGCTGCCCAGGCTCCGGACGAGGAATTGCCCGAATACCTGATCGTGGAAGACAAAGCCGCATGAATCCGAACCAGAAACCCTCCGAATTGACCGAGGCCTTGCTGGCCCTCAAGCCCTATTTCTGGCGTGCCTTCGGCTTCGCGCTGATGGCCGGACTGCTGGTGCTGGCGCCCACCTTCTACATGTTCGAGGTCTATGGCCGCGTGGTCGACAGCCGCAGCCATCTGACGCTGGCCATGCTGACCCTGCTGGTGCTGTTCGTCTTTGTCGTGATGGAGGTGCTGGACTGGGCACGCGCCGAGACGATGCGCGAGGCCAGCGAGAGGCTGGACCAGAGGCTGGCGTCGCGGGTGTTCCAGGCGATCTACGAGTCCAATCTGCGCCGGCTGGGCCCGCCGACCATCCAGCCCATGAACGATTTCCGCACGGTGCGGGATTTCCTGCCGCAGCCGGTGCTTGGGGCCGCGATGGAGTCGCCGGTCGCGCTGGTGTTTGCCTTCATCCTGTTCGCCGTCAGCCCGGTGCTGGGCTGGTCGGCGGTGCTGGGCGCGGTGGTGCAGGTGACGCTGGCCTGGTTCAACGAGCGCAGTACCAGCCCGCCCTTGCTGGCGGCCAACCGCGCCGCGATTGGCGCCCAGCAGTACGCCGATGGCTCGCTGCGCAATGCCGAGGTGATCGAGTCCATGGGCATGCTGGCCAACATCCACCGCCGCTGGATGGACAGGCAGCGCGAGTTCCTCGGGCTGCAGGCCGAGGCGTCCGACAAGGCCGGCGCCTTCCAGGCGGGCAGCAAGTTCGTGCAGACGACCATGGCCTCGCTGCTGCTGGGACTGGGCGCCTGGCTGATCCTGGAAGACGCCTTGCCGGGCGGCCCGGGCATGATGATCGTCGGCTCGGTGCTGGGCGGGCGCATGCTGGCGCCGCTGGTGCAGGTCGTCTCGCAGTGGCGTGCGGTGGTCAACCTGCGCGACGCCTGGGCCCGGCTCGACCAGCTGCTGGAAAAGCTGCCGCCCAGGCAGCCCGCCATGCCGCTGCCGCCCCCGAAGGGCAAGCTGGCGGTGGAGAACCTGATGGCAGCGGCGCCCGGCAGCCAGCTGCCCATCCTCAAGGGCCTGGCATTTGCCCTGCAGCCTGGCGAGGTGCTGGCGGTGATCGGTCCGTCGGCCTCCGGCAAGACCACGCTGGCCCGCCTGCTGGTCGGGCTGTGGCCGGCTGCCAGCGGCAAGGTCCGCCTCGATGGTGCTGACGTGTTCGCCTGGGACAAGAACGAGCTTGGGCCCCACCTGGGCTATCTGCCGCAGGGCGTTGAACTGCTCGAAGGCACGCTGGCCGAGAACATCGCGCGCTTCGGCGAGCCGAGCCGGGCCAAGCTGGAAGCGGCCGCCCGGGCGGTTGGCCTGCACGAGTTCATCGAGTCGCTGCCGCAGGGCTATGACAGCCCGGTCGGCCGCGATGGCGCCATGCTCTCGGGCGGCCAGCGCCAGCGGGTGGCGCTGGCGCGCGCGCTCTACGGTGACCCGGTGCTGGTGGTGCTCGACGAGCCCAACTCCAGCCTGGACGAGGCCGGCGACGCGGCGCTGGCGCAGGCGATCCAGGCCCTGAAGGCGCGCGGCACCACCTTCGTCGTCATGACGCACCGCACCAGCGTGCTGGGCGTGGCCGACAAGATGCTGGTGCTGCGTGACGGCGCGCAGCAGGCCTTCGGTCCGCGCGACGAGGTATTGGCCGCCCTGAGCAAGGCCGCCCAGCAGGCACAGCAGCAGGCCAGGCCCGCGGCTGCATCCCAGGCGCCGGCCGTGGTGGCGGCTTCCTGAACATCCAAGCAAGGCTAGACATGAGCATCCAGGCTTTTTTTGCACGCAGCGAGCTCAGGACCACGCTGTGGGCCTTCCGGCGCGAGTTCCTGGTGGTGGGACTGTTCAGCATGGTGGCCAACCTGCTGATGCTGTCGCCCACCCTCTACATGCTGCAGGTCTACGACCGCGTGCTGGCCAGCCGCAGCGAGCTCACGCTGCTGGCGGTGTCGCTGATCACGCTGTTCCTGTTCGGCGTCATGGCGCTGGCCGAATGGTTGCGCTCGCGCCTGCTGGTGCGCGCCGGCGTGCGGCTCGACGCGGCACTGGGCACGCGCGTCTTCAACGCCACCTTCGAGGCCAACCTGAGCCAGTCGGGCGCTCCGGCGCAGCGCGCCTTCGCCGACCTGACCGAGATCCGCCAGTTCCTGACCGGCAACGGCATCTTCGCCTTCTTCGACGCGCCCTGGACGCCGATCTACATCGCGGTGCTGTTCTTCCTGCACCCCTTCCTGGGTGCGGTGGCGATCGTCTTCGCGCTGGTGCAGGCGGCGCTGGTCTGGTTCGGCCATCGGCGCACGGTGGCGCCGGCCCAGGCTGCTTCCGAGGCGCAGGCTGGCGTCAACGCCTTTCTGCAGGGCAAGCTGCGCAACGCCGAGGTGGTCGAGTCCATGGGCATGCTGGCCGGACTGCGGCAGCGCTGGCAGCAGCGCCACGCTGACTACCTGGCGCGCCAGGGCCAGTCGCAAGCCTTGGGCCATCGCATCACCGCCGTCAGCAAATGGGTGCGCTACAGCCAGCAGTCGCTCTCGCTGGGCGCTGGCGCCTTGCTGGTGCTCGACGGCCAGCTCAGTCCTGGCGCCATGATCGCGGCCAACGTGCTGATGACGCGCGCGCTGGCGCCGATCGATCTGCTGGTCAATACCTGGCGCGCCTTCCTGGGCGCACGCTCGGCCTTTGAGCGCCTCGAAGCCTTGCTGCAGGCTCATCCCGAACGCGATCAGGCGCTCACGCGCGTGCCGCCCAGGGGCTCGATCGCCTTGCAGCAGGTGGTCGCGAGCGCACCGGGGCGTGCCAGCCCCATCCTCAAGGGCGTCAGCCTGGAGGCTGAGCCCGGCAGCGTGACGGTGGTGCTGGGCCCTTCGGGCTCCGGCAAGTCCACGCTGGCGCGCGTGCTGGTCGGCATCTGGCCCGACGTGCGCGGCGAGGTGCTGCTCGACGAGCAGCCGCTGGCGGGCTGGAACCGGGTCGAGCTGGGCCGGCATGTCGGCTATCTGCCGCAGGACATCGAACTGTTCGACGGCACCATCGCCGAGAACATCGCGCGCTTTGGCGAGATCGATTCGCCCAAGGTGATCGCGGCGGCGAAAAGCGCCGGCCTGCACGAGATGATCCTGCGCCTGCCCAGGGGCTACGACACCCCGATCGGCGAGGCCGGCGGCATGCTCTCGGGCGGCCAGCGCCAGCGCATCGGCCTGGCACGCGCGATCCATGGCGAACCGGCCTTGATCGTGCTCGACGAGCCCAACGCCAACCTGGACGACGTCGGCGAGCAGGCGCTGATGCAGGCGGTGCGCGAGCTCAAGGCCAAGGGCAAGACGGTTTTCCTCATCACCCATCGCCCCGGCGCTGTTCAGCTGGCCGACCACTTGCTGGTGCTTCGCGACGGCCAGATCCAGCTGCAGGGGCCGCGCGACGCCGTGCTGGCCCAGCTCAAGGCCGCCCAGGCCGCTGCCCGACCCGCTGCGGCCACCCCGGCACAGCCCGGCAATGGCGCGGCGCTGCCGGTGGCAGGCTGAGCCTGCGGCCGCGCTGAAACGAATCCAATCCTCCATCCAAGATGGTCAATACCCGTACTGACATGAACCAGCCAGACCAGAATATCCCTGCTGACCACTCCGGCCAGCCGCCGTCCGACGCCGGTCGCGCCGCCCGCATCGGGCTGTGGGCATTGGGCCTGGGCTTTGGCGGCTTCCTGCTCTGGGCCGCGCTGGCCCCGCTCGACGAGGGCGTGCCCAGCCCGGCAGCGGTCTCGATCGACACCAAGCGCAAGGCGGTCCAGCATCTGAGCGGCGGCATCGTCAAGCAGGTGCTGGTCAAGGAGGGCACGCTGGTCCAGGAAGGCCAGACCCTGATCCAGCTCGACGAGGCGGTCGCGCGCGCCAACTACGAGTCGGTGCGCCAGCGCTACCTGGGGCTGCGGGCGACCCAGGCCCGCTTGCTGGCCGAGCAGGCCGGCGCCAACGCCATCGAGCTGCACCCGGACCTGAAGGCCGCGGCCAGCGATGCGCTGATCCAGGCCCAGATCACCACCCAGCAGCAGCTGTTCCAGTCGCGCCGCGCCGCGCTGCGCGCGGAGCTCGAGGGCATCGAGGAAAGCATCCGCGGCCAGCAGGCCATGCTGCAGGCCTACGACGGCATGCTGGCGAGCCGCCGCAGCCAGCTGGCATCGCTGCAGGATGAGCTCAGGCACACCCGCGAGCTGGTGGCCGAGGGCTACGCGCCGCGCAACCGCCAGCTCGAGCTTGAGCGCTCGGTCGCCGACACCCAGGTCGGCATCGCCGACCTGATCGGCAACACCACCCGGGCCCAGCGCTCGATTGGCGAGCTGCGCCAGCGCGCCATCACCCGCCAGCAGGAGCACCGCAAGGAGCTCGAACGCGAGCTGGCCGAGGTCACGCGCGAGGTGCAGTCCGACGCCGAGAAGTATCTGGCGGTCAAGGCGGACCTCGAGCGTACCGAGATCCGGTCACCCGCCGCCGGCCAGGTGGTGGGCCTGGCGGTGCAGACCGTCGGCGGCGTCGTGCAGCCAGGCCAGAAGCTGATGGACGTGGTGCCGGCTGACGAGCCCCTGCTACTGGAGGCGCGCATCGCGCCGCACCTGATCGACAAGGTCCGTGCCGGCCTGCCGACCGACGTGCGCTTTTCCGCCTTCGCGCATTCGCCGCAGCTGGTTGTCGACGGCCTGGTGGATTCGGTCTCGAGCGACCTGCTGACCGAGCAGCAGGGCAGCGCGGTGGTGTCCTACTACCTGGCGCGGGTCAAGGTCACGCCCGAGGGCATGAAGGCGCTGGGCCAGCGCCAGCTGCAGCCCGGCATGCCAGCCGAGGTCATCATACGCACCGGCGAGCGTTCGCTGCTGACCTATCTGCTCCATCCGCTGACCAAGCGCCTGGCCGCCTCGATGAAGGAGGAGTGAGATGAGGACCTTGATCCCGGGACTGGGCTTGCGCGTGCTGGCCGCCGCGGCGGCGCTGCTGGCCGGATCGGCCTGGAGCATGGACCTGCTGCAGGCCTACCAGGCGGCGCTGCAGGAGGATGCGACGCTGCGCGCCGCGCGCGCCACTGCCGACGCCGCGCGCGAGCGCCTGCCGCAGGCGCGGGCCCAGCTGCTGCCCAATATCGCCTTCAGCGCCGGCCGCAACCGCAACGACCTGAGCAGGACCTTTGAAAACCAGCCGCCAAGAGAAGAGGAGCCCTACTACAGCTTCAACCAGACGCTGCAACTGCGCCAGCCGCTGTTCCGCATGCCGCTCTGGGCCGGTCTGGAGCAGGCGGGCCATATCGTGCAGGACGCCGACGCCACCCTCGAGCGTGAGCTCAAGAACCTGGGCGTGCGCGTGACCGGTGCCTATCTGGAGGTCTTGCTGGCGCAGGATCAGCTCGAGCTGGTGCTGAGCCAGCAGGCTTTCGTGCAGACCCAGCTCGACGCGGCCCGCAAGGCGCTTGCGGCGGGCTCGGGCACCCGGACCGACATCGACGAGGCGCAGGCCAGGCTGGACCTGAACCGGGCCGAAGAGCTCGAGGCCCGCCAGCAGCTCGACTACACCCGGCGCCAGCTCGAGGTGCTCACCCGCCATCCGGTCGGCGAGCTGGCCCGGCTCGATGCCGCCAAGCTGGCCCTGCAGCCGCCCGAGCCGCAAGGCCTGGACAGCTGGCTGGCGCTGGCCGAGGCCGGCAGCCCCGAGCTGCAGGCGCTCAAGGCCAGGCTGGAGGCGGCCAGGTCCGAGGTCGCCAAGGCCCAGGGCGGGCATTACCCCACGCTCGACGCCGTGGTCCAGCTCACCCGCAGCGCGAGCGAGAACGTGACCACGCCCGAGTCACGCTATACCAACCGGGCCGTGGGCGTCCAGCTCAACGTGCCGCTCTACGCTGGCGGCTATGCCAGCTCGGTCGTGCGCCAGGCCCTGGCCGAACAGGTCCAGGCCCAGGAGAGGCTGGAAGCCACCCGCCGCGACCTGGGGCTGCGCCTGCAGCGCGAATACCGTGGCGTGACCGAGGGCGTGCTCAAGGTCAGGGCCCTGGAGCAGGCCGTGAAGTCGGCCGAGCAGCTGGTGCTGTCGAGCCGGCGTTCCTACCAGGCCGGCAGCCGCACCCTGGTCGACATCCTGGATGCCGAGCAAAGGCTGCAATCCGCCCGTCGCGACCTGGCCCAGGCCCGCTATGTCTACCTGATCTCGCGCGTGCGGCTGCAGGCGCTCGCTGGCGGCGACATGGAGTCCGGCCTGGCCGAGCTCAACCGATCGCTGTCCGCCTCCTGAATCCACCTGCCAACATGAAAATCCTGTTCATCCATCAGAATTTTCCTGGCCAGTTCAAGCATCTGGCGCCGGCGCTGGTGCGGCTGGGCCATGACGTGCGGGCCATGACGATGAAGAAGGTCGACGCCCCGGACTGGCGCGGGGTCAAGCTGCTGCCCTATGGCGCGGCTCGTGGCAGTACGCCCGGCGTCCATCCCTGGGTGTCGGATTTCGAGACCAAGGTGATCCGTGCCGAGGCCTGTTTCCGGGCTGCCATCGCCTTGCGCGATGCCGGCTTCACACCCGATGTCGTGATCGCGCATCCGGGCTGGGGCGAGAGCCTGTTCGTCAAGCAGGTCTGGCCCGCCGCGCGGCTGGGCCTGTACAGCGAGTTCTTCTACCATTCGGAGGGCACCGATACCGGCTTCGATCCGGAGTTTCCCGCGGCTGATCCCGAGGGTGATGCCTGCCGGCTGCGGCTCAAGAACCTGAACAACCTGCTGCATTTCGAGACGGCCGATGCCGCCATCTCGCCAACCGAGTGGCAGGCCAGCACTTTTCCGCCACCGTTTCGAGACCGCATCACGGTGGTGCATGATGGCATCGACACCCGCCTGGTCGCACCTGACGCCAGCGTCAGACTGTCGCTGCAGACCGCTGCCGGCCCCTTGACGCTGACTCGCCAGGACGAGGTCATCACCTTCGTCAACCGTCACCTCGAACCCTATCGCGGCTACCACGTCTTCATGCGGGCATTGCCCGAAATCCTCAGGCGGCGGCCGCGTGCCCGCATCCTGATCGTCGGTGGCGACGACGTCAGCTATGGCGCGCGCCCGGATCCCGCGCGTTACGGCAAGCGCAGCTGGAAGCAGATCTTCATCGACGAAGTCCGACCCCTGATCCCTGCCGCGGACTGGGCGCGGGTCCATTTCCTGGGGAATGTGCCGTATCAGCATTTCATCCCGATGCTGCAGCTCAGCACGGTGCATGTCTACCTGACCTATCCCTTCGTGTTGAGCTGGAGCCTGATCGAGGCGATGAGCGCTGGCTGCGCCATCGTGGCCAGCGATACCCAGCCGCTGCGCGAGGTCATCGAGCCGGACGTGACCGGGCGCCTGGTCGACTTCTTCGATGTCGATGGACTGGCCAGCCAGGTCTGCCAGTTGCTGCAGGACCCGGCCGCACGGGCACGCCTGGGCGCGGCGGCACGCGAGTTCGCGCGCGGCCACTATGACCTGGAGACGGTCTGCCTGCCGCGCCAGCTTGACTGGGTGAAGGCATTGGCGACCGTCAGCCAGCAGTAGGCTATGGGTTGACAATCAGCCAGCATCCGCTCGTCTGCGGCCTGCGCTGATATAGTCCGCCTCCCATGTCTAGTCCTGAATCCTCCGCTCGCTACTGGCGCATCAACCGCAATCTGATTGCGGTCGGCCTGCTGCTGGGCTTTGCTGCGACATTCGGGGTCGCCTATTTCGCGCGCGAGCTCAGCTTTGCCTTCCTGGGCTGGCCGTTCAGCTTCTGGGTCGCGTCGCAGGGCGCCTTGCTGCTCTACCTGCTCATCGTCGCTGGCTACGCCTGGTACATGAACCGGCTCGACGAGCGACTGTCCGGCGCCAATCCTGCGCCGCGCGCATGAGCCGAGCCAGTGAGGGCGAGGCCGGCCTGGGGCGCCAGCTCAACCGCGTCTACCTCGGCTACCTGGCGGGCTTCGCCATCTTCATGCTGGTGCTCTACGGCCTGGAGCGGCTGGGCCTGTCGCGCGAGGCCATCGGCCTGGTCTTCCTGCTGGCGACGGTGGCGCTCTATGCCGTCATCGGCATCATCAGCCGCACCACCGACCCGGCCGAATACTATGTCGCCGGCCGCCGCGTGCCGGCGATCTACAACGGCATGGCCACCGCAGCCGACTGGATGTCGGCGGCCTCCTTCATCGGCCTGGCTGGCACGCTCTATCTGCAAGGCTACAACGGCCTGGCCTTCGTGCTGGGCTGGACTGGCGGCTACTGTCTGGTCGCGCTGCTGCTGGCGCCCTATCTGCGCCGCTTTGGCGGCTTCACCATCCCCGACTTTCTCGACGAGCGCTACGGCGGCAACTGGCCTCGCCTGCTCGGCGTGCTGGCTTCGCTGCTGTGCTCCTTCACCTATGTGGTGGCCCAGCTCTACGGCGTCGGCCTGATCGCGGCCCACCTGACCGGCATCGCCTTCGAGCTCGGCGTCTTCCTCGGCCTGGGCGGCATGCTGATCTGCTCATTCCTGGGCGGCATGCGCGCCGTGACCTGGACCCAGGTGGCGCAATACCTGGTGATCCTGGTCGCCTTCCTGCTGCCGGTCTCGCTGCTCTCGTTCAAGCAGACCGGTTCCTTCCTGGCGCCGCTGGTCTATGGCCAGCAGCTCGAGCGCGTCAGCGCCCGCGAGCAGGAGCTGGTTCGCGACCCCTTCGAGCTCGACGTGATGGTGATCTATCGCCACGAGGCCGAGCAGCTGCGCGCCAAGCTCGAGAACCCGGCCGCCGCGCTGGCCAAGGATCGCGAGCGCGCCCAGGAGTGGCTCGAGGACCTGCGCGCGCTCGACGCCGCGCCCGAGGACCTGGCCGCTGCCGAGCGCGAGCTCTATCAGCTGCCGCGCGACGAGGCCAGCGCGCGCCGCATCTGGAGCGAGGCGCTGGAGGAGGCCGAGGCCAAGCTCCAGCCGCTGTCGGGCATGACGCCGCACGCCCAGCCCTACGCCGGCGACCCGGCGGGCGACGAGCGGCAGCGCCAGCAGTTCGATGATTCACGGCGCAACTTCCTCGCGCTGGTGTTCTGCCTGATGGTCGGCACCGCCAGCCTGCCCCATGTGCTGGCGCGCTACTACACCGTGCCCGGCGTGCGCCAGGCGCGCACCTCGGTGGGCTGGACGCTGTTCTTCATCGCGCTGGTCTACCTGGCGGCGCCTGCGCTGGCGGTGCTGGTCAAGCACGAGATCCTCTACCAGCTGGTCGGCTCGCGCTTTGCGGCGCTGCCCGACTGGGTGGAGTCCTGGAGCCGGCTCGACCCGGACCTGCTGCGCCTGCGCGACATCAACATCGACGGCGTGCTGCAGTTCAACGAGCTCAGCCTGGGCGGCGACATGATCATGCTGGCCTCGGCCGAGATCGCCGGCCTGCCCAACGTCGTCTCAGGACTGCTGGCCGCCGGCGCGCTGGCGGCCGCGCTGTCGACGGCAGACGGCCTGCTGCTGGTCATGGCCAATGCGGTCAGCCATGACCTCTACTTCAAGACGGTCGAGCCACTGGCCTCGACCGCCCGGCGCGTCATGCTGACCAAGGTGGTGCTGCTGGTGGTGGCCTTGCTGGCCGGCTATGTCGCAGCCTCCAAGCCTGCCAACATCCTGTTCCTGGTCTCGGCGGCTTTCTCGATCGCGGCCTCGGCCTTCTTTCCGGCCCTGGTGCTCGGCATCTTCTGGAAGCGCACCACCGGGGCCGCGGCAGTCGCTGGCATGCTGGCCGGCCTGGGCCTGACGCTCTACTACATCGCCACCCAGCAGCCCTGGCTGAGCGGCTTGCTCGGCCTGCAGGGCCAGGCCGGGCTCTGGTGGGGGGTGGACCCGATCTCGGCCGGCGTCTTCGGCGTGCCGCTGGGCTTTGCCGTGATCGTGCTGGTCAGCCTGCTGACGCCAGCGCCGACGGCACAGCAGCAGGCGCTGGTCGATCGCCTGCGCAGCCCTTCCTGAGCCAGGAATCACATCGGCCTTGGCCTGTGCGGCGTTTCAGCCTATAATCATGGGCTTGCCTTGCCGTACCCCTGACAGACGCTGGGGGCGGCTGTTTCAACCAAAAGGAGAGACCATGCGTCACTACGAAATCGTTCTGCTGATCCATCCGGATCAAAGCGAACAAGTTCCGGCCATGCTGGAGCGCTACAAGGGCATGATCACGGCCGGCGGCGGTCAAATCCACCGCGTCGAGGACTGGGGTCGTCGCCAACTGGCCTACCAGATCAACAAGCTGTCCAAGGCACATTACCTGTGCGTGAACATTGAAGCCGATCAGGCTGTGATGTCCGAGCTGGAGCACGCCTTCAAGTTCAACGACGCCGTCCTGCGTCACCTGACCATCCAGAAGAAGAAGGCCGAGACCGGTCCTTCCGCGATGATGAAGGCTGTCGAGCGCGAAGAAGCTCGCAAGTCCCAGCAGCAGGAAAACGCCGCCTGATTTGTCACGCGCGTAGGATGAAGTGAACCGCCTCGTTCTGACTGCAGCGATCGCGCAGGTCTATCCCCTGCGTCATACGCCGGTCGGACTGCCCGCCCTGGACATGGTGCTCGAGCACCAGTCCGAAGCGAAGCAGCTGGGGCAGACCCGCCAGGTCAGGCTGGAGCTGAGGGCAACCGCCTTCGGCGAACAGGCCGAGACATTGGCCCGGCAAGCGCTGGGGTCGGGTTTCGAGTTCTCCGGGTTCCTCGTCAATTCGCGCAATGGCAAGGGCGTCGTGCTCCAGATCCAGGATTTCACACCTCTCAGTTAAGGAAGCACCATCATGGCTGCACCCAAGCGTTTCAACAAAGACAAGCGCCCCAAGCGCAACACCCAATCGCTGCTGTTCAAGCGCAAGAAGTTCTGCCGCTTCACCGTGGCAGGCGTCGAGGAAGTCGACTACAAGGACGTCGATGTCCTGCGTGACTTCATCTCCGAGAACGGCAAGATCATTCCGGCTCGCCTGACTGGCACCCGCGCGATCTACCAGCGTCAGGTCACCACCGCCATCAAGCGTGCTCGCTTCCTGGCCATGCTGCCCTACAGCGACCAGCACCGCGTCTGATAGGAGCGAACACCATGCAAATCATCCTGCTCGACAAAGTTGTCAACCTGGGTAACCTGGGCGATATCGTCAAGGTCAAGGACGGCTACGCCCGCAACTTCCTGATCCCGACCGGCGCTGCCCGTCGTGCCACCAAGTCGGCCATCGCCGAATTCGAAGCTCGCCGCGCCGAGCTCGAGAAGGCCGCCGCTGCCAAGCTGGCCGAGGCCCAGGCCGTCGGCGAGAAGCTGGCTGGCTTCACCGTCAAGCTGTCGCAGAAGGCCGGCGTTGACGGCCGCCTGTTCGGCTCGGTCACCAACGGCGACATCGCCGAAGCCCTGAACAAGGAAGGCTTCGCCGTGGCCAAGGCCCAGGTTCGCATGCCCAACGGCCTGCTGAAGAACGTCGGCGACTACACCGTCACCGTCGGCCTGCACACCGACGTGGTGGTCGAAGTGAACGTGTCGGTGCTGGGCGAAACCGCCTGATACCTGCCTTCGCGCACTGAAAACAGCCGGCCGATGCCGGCTGTTTTCATTTCCAGGTCTTAAGATTCCGGCTTCAAAGGAGATTCCGTGTCTGAAGTATTTCCGCCAGACGACGCCTTCGCGTCGCCGCCTTCCGAAGACCGCCAGGTCGCGCAGCTGCGCGTGCCGCCGCATTCGATCGAGGCCGAATCCAGCGTGCTCGGCGGCCTGCTGCTCGACAACGGCGCCTGGGACCGGGTCGGTGACCTGCTGCAGGATTCCGACTACTACCGCTTCGAGCACCAGCTCATCCATGCCGCGGTCGCCAAGCTGATCAACGCCAACAAGCCAGCCGATGTCATCACGGTGTTCGAGCAGCTCGAATCCGAAGGGCAGGCCGAGAAGGCCGGCGGCCTGGCCTACCTGAACCAGCTGGCCCAGTACGTGCCGAGCGCGGCCAACATCCGCCGCTACGCCGAGATCGTGCGCGAGCGCGCCATCCTGCGCAAGCTGATCAAGGTCAGCGACGACATCGCCACCCGCGCCTTCAACCCCAAGGGGTCCAAGGTTGCCGAGATCCTCGACGAGGCCGAGCAGAAGGTGTTCAACATCGGCGAGGAGGGCACCCGCATGAAGCAGGGCTTCCAGTCGATGGACACGCTGGTGGTCGACCTGCTTGATCGCGTCACCGAGATGGCCGACAACCCGAACGACGTCACCGGCGTGCCGACCGGCTTCGTCGATCTCGACCGCATGACCTCGGGGCTGCAGGCGGGCGACATGGTGGTGCTGGCGGCTCGGCCGAGTATGGGTAAGACCGCATTCGCTGTTAATATTGCAGAACATGTTGCACTTAATGAAGGTCTTCCCGTTGCCATATTTTCGATGGAAATGGGCGCCGCCCAGCTCGCGGTGCGTATCGTGGGCTCGATCGGCCGCATCAACCAGGGCC